>NZ_CP144914.1:2400000-2723724 GCF_008014775.2 Alkalicoccus halolimnae
AAAGTGTATTTGCTGCTCTCCCTGCCACAATCCTTATTACCGCTGAGGATGACCCTCTCAGCGAAGAAGCTTTTATTTACGCAGATAAGCTGCGACAGGCCGGTGTCCGCGTTTACCATAAACATTACAAAGAGATCTTTCATGATTTTGTTACGTTTACCGGCGTACTGGATGAAGCGGAGGATGCTTTAGCCTATATTGCTGCAATTTTGACGCATGAACAGAAAGCCTGAGCGTACTAAAAAGGAAGGAACCGGATGCCGGCCCCTTCCTTTTTTCATTTTCCCTTTTCAGCGGGTTCTCTGTGTTCCTGTTCAATTTCCTGAGGAACTTCCAGTGGTTTCTGCTTTTCCGGCCAGTTGACGAGAAAGATACCTGTAAAAATAAACGCTCCTCCTAACAAAAGGGAGAACCCGATCGGTTCCTGGAGCAGCAGCCACCCGGATACCACTCCAAAAAAGGGAGCGAGAAATAAAAAAGCACTGACTTTTCCGGGATTGCCGTTCTGCAGAAGAAAAAACCAGATCGTAAATTGAATAATCGAAGCCGGGACCGCAAGCCATAAAATGATAAAGACTGATGTGGAATTTAAAATCAGGACGGCTTCTTCAAGCAGGACGCTTCCAACGAGCACAATCAGCCCCCCGAATAGCATTTGATACGCGGTTAATACCCAGATATCAAACCTGTTTCCCCACTGTTTAATACATAACGTCCCTACCGCCCAGGAAACGGCACTGCCTAGTCCGAGCAGAGTCCCGACTTCCAGGCTCAGCTGGCCTCCCATCGTAATGAAAACACCAAAAAAACCGATGAACACGCCTCCCCACTGAACCATCCGGTAACGAATTCCCATAGCAAGTGTTCCAAAAATGACGACGAGAAGCGGATTCGTAAAGGTCAGAATAGCCGATTCCCCGGCCGTAATCGTACGCAGACTGAGAAAAATACATCCCATGACCCCCGCTGTCTGGAAAAAACCAATGATCATGATGCGGAGCCAGTCCATTTTATTGTCTGCATGAAGCTTCTTAAAATAAAGAACAAAAAGCGTCATAATGATTCCTGCTATAGTAAAGCGCAGTCCTACCAAAAGCAGTGGAGAAACATAGTTCAGACCGATTTTGGCGACCGCAAAGGAAGAGCCCATTAAACTCGTCGTAACCAGGACTAAAAAAGCAAAAATTAATTTCTTTTTCATGTGCAGCAGTCTCCCAGCGTCGTTTATATTCTTCTATTTTCAGAGCACTGCCCGGGGCGGCCTCTGCCACAGCTGGAAAGAGGCTCTGATTGTCTTTATCGTACCACACATGAAAAGCGGAATTTACCGCATGGAAACTTCGTCATTTAGAAAAGTAAGCAGGATACGCCTTAGTCCTTCGGGATCACTGAGCATCGGCAGGTGTCCCGTTTCCAGCTGCTGAACAGACTGCGGCGACAGATTTTTAATCATTTTCTTCTGCAGTGCCTTATTAAATTCCCTGTCTTTCGTCAGCTTCACGTACAGCCTCGGAACAGGCGGAATACCGGATTCGGTCCGTTCTGTATAGACGTGAAAGGCCTCAGGGATAAATCCTTCCACAATGGCTGCCGCCTGATTTTCCGATAAATCATTGCATAAACCTTTGCGGATAGCTGACTCCGGCGGTTTCGTGCCCCATTTTTTTAGAATGACAGACGACAACCTTCTTTTCGGAAAAGGAAGGATGGAAACATACGAACCTCCATTTTTAGGAATGGCTGCCCCTACAGCAGCAAAGCCTGCCACCCTGTCCGGTAATTCTTCCGCCAACCGCAGAGCAAACACTCCTCCGAGGGAGTGAGCTACAATGATGAATGATTCCACCTCCCATGTTTTCAGCTGTTTTACTATATAGGTCACGTAATCCTCCAGATGAAGATCCAGCCTCGAGTTCTTTTCCTTCTCCCTGAAAGGATACTTAATCAGGAACCAGGGATGATCCAATCCTTCCACGACATCGTTCCAGATTTTCTCCTCAAAGCCCGCTCCGTGAATAAATACAAAGCCAGTCAGCTTTTCCGATCGATTCTCCATCGTCATCGAACCCCTCTCTTTAATCTAAAACAGCATTGTTCCAGCAGGGTAATTGAAAAGCCTCTTGTACAGTCTGCGATTTTTCTGATTCTCTATACGTTTTCTTCCGCTCTCCGCCGAAAGCTTTCCCGAGGGCGATGAAGGAAGAGCCCCATCCCTTAAAGGGGAAAGCGTCCATGTATCGCTTAACCGCTTCATTTTCAAGATGACCTTTCAAAAGACGAGTGAATACCATTCTTCAATTTCCAGAGAGACGGTCTGGGTTCCTTTAATTACAAAGGACAAAGTTTAAAAACTGACACAGGATATTTTTATGCTGCCAGTATTGTTAGTTAACAAAGCTGTAAAAAGAAACCGGAAAAACCATGCTGCTTTTGTTATTCTTATATTACCAAAAAAAGGATGAGGGAGGTAGAATGGAGGGAAGGAATACATAAAAATGGAGGAATGGTTCATGAAGATTAGAGAAATAAACAAAGCGGATGCCGAAAATTTCGCTCTTCTTCCCCAGCATATCGACAATCATTCTGCCTCTATGCTGTGGGAAGCGGAGGAAAGAAAGGCTTCAGCAGCTCAGGCAGGTCAGATGATAAAAAGCTTTAAGGAAAAGGAAATTCTACGATTCTCGTTTCAGAAAAAGACGAAGTGCTCACGGGGTACGTGCTTGCGGCAGGAGGAAATGCTTTGAGGAACAGACATTTAGCTTCGATTGTAATCGGCCTTCACCGAGATTACAGAAGTAAAGGGACAGGGTCAAAACTGTTTACAGTGCTCGATTCGCGGGCTAAAAACCAGGAAATACAACGGCTGGAGCTGACGATGGCTGTTTAAAAAACAGCCTCCGAAACGCTCTATCGGAAAAAGATTTTATTACAGAAGTTCGAAATAAGGTGCCTTATTGATTAACGGAGAGTATGAAGATGAATATTATTGGCAAAACTGCTGAATGGCTGAGACGTATAAAAAGGTGCCCGCATAGAGAACGTACGGGCACCTTTTTTGAGAATGAGAGCAGACTGTAAAAAATGAAGGGTCGTTTTTCTATTTCGTACCTGCCTTGTCTTTACTTGCCTTCAGATAGCGGTGAATAACATCTATTTCCGCGTAAGGAACTTCGACACCTTCAATCACCTGGTGATCAAGACTTCCGAGGCCTGTTAAAAGCACGAGATCACCTTCACCGGCAAGCGAAAGAGCTTTTTCCACCCCTTTATCACGATAAAGTTCTGTATATATCGGTGCCGATTTTTCTGTGAATCCATTAAGTACTTCTATCAAAATTTCCCGTCGTTCCGAGCGGTCCGGATGCTCTACTGCGACGACCGTAATGTCCGCTTCTCCCTGAACCACCTCTGCAAGCTCCGGAAGCTGACGCTTATCCCGAACTCCATTCCCCGCTATTAACAGAATCAGCCTGCTGTAGTTCATCTGCTTCACAGAGGTGATCACTTTTTTCAAAGCATCCGGGGTGTGGGCGAAATCGGAAATGATCCGGTACTTTGCACACGTATCGATAAACTGGAAACGTCCGGCCGGCGGCTGCAGACCGGGCAGCTGCTTAAGCAGGAGAGAAACGGGTAGATTCATATGCATACAGGAACATACGGCGGCCATGAAGTTGGCAATATTATGAGTGCCGAAAAAAGGCAGAAAAACATCATAGGCATCATCATGGATAAACAGAGTGATGAACGTGCCGCTGGACGCTATTTCCACGATTGATGCACGGACGTCACCTTTTTCCTGCATACTGTACGTAAGGACCGGTCCGGCAAAAGTAGAGGCAAGCTCTTTTCCCATCTTCTCGTCATCCAAATTTACGACAGCTTTTTTGACCTGGTGAAACAGCTTCATCTTTGCCGCCTTATACTGCTCAAACGTATCGTGGTAATCGATATGTTCCGGAGTCAGGTTTGTAAGAACGCCGATATCAAACATCATTCCGTCTACACGGCGCTGTTCAATAGCAATCGAAGTCACTTCCAGCACCACAGCCTTCAGCTTCTCTCCAAAAAACTTATGAAAGATATAATGAAGATCCGGCGCTTCCGGCGTTGTGTGCGTTGAATGAGGGAAATTTCGCTTTCCTTTATGATCGAGGACTTTTTCAGTTCCGATCGATCCCGTCTTAATTCCACTTTGGTTTAACAGCCAGCGGACAAAGGATGTCACCGTTGTTTTCCCGTTCGTACCGGTCACGGCGATAGTATGCATGTTTTTATAGGCATAGCCGTAAAGCTCCTGGGAAAAATAAGACATTGCACGCTGGGAATCTTCCGCAAGAATAAAAGAAACTCCGGGGAATTTCTGTTGCTTTTCCTCCAACAGAGAAGCGTTCATGCCTATGACAGCCGCCGCGCCGTTTTGTGCTGCATTGTCTATAAAAGCATGGCCGTCCCTCTCAGAGCCTAAAATACAAAAGAAAGCCGTTCCCGGCGTTACTGATCTTGAATCGTAGGCAATACGGTCAATCTCCACGGCACTTCGGCCGAACACTTGCTGAATTCCTGCTGCTCTGTCTGCGGTGAAATCTACTCTCATCCTGCTGTCATCCTTTCTATTTTCCTGAAGCTTCGTGCTGACTCCTGATCAATTTTTATCTCTTAAGCCGCTTCCTATTATTTAGAACATTTATAGCAACTATCTTACAAAATTGGAACAAAGTCTTTTAAAAAGCCTTAAAAATGGCATTATTTAAAAAAATAACATCTATAGACTCAATAAAAAGGAAACAACCTCCTTTTAAGTCCTTTTTAGTGTATTTTCAATTAACAGAGACATTCATGCAGGATCGCTGCAGAATGATGGATGTAAATAATCTTGTATAGGAATGGAGCTTCCCTTTATACAGGTGGAATCACTGATGTTCAAGAAGGTGTTTTCTTTATTAGAAGACAGATGCTGTGCGGTCTTTTTTACCGTAAGCTGCAGGGCTCATGGGACGACTTCGTGGGGATGAAAGACGAGCCCCACCCCGCACGACCTCAGGAAGCCGGACCTGCCCCCCCACAGAAACGAAAGCGTCCGTTTATCGATTATCTAATTCATTTTTAAAGTCAGCCAAAATAATAAACGAGGCCGCCAATCCCCGGCGGCCTCGTTTATTCTCATTCAAAAAACGTTTACATCTGCTACTTTCCTGCAGCCTTCTTTTTAACTACTGCCTGAATAACATGACCTGTTCCCGTATGTTTCGTGCCTTCCACGCGGTCCACTTCTCCGCAGTAAAAATGAGGGCAGAAATGCGGACGGATCCACTGAAGCACTTCCACCGGATCATATAAAAGATCCACTGACGGCGGTCCTCCCGTATTATAAAAAAGCTGCGACTCGGAATAGACTTCCACCAGAAGCAGACCGCCCGGTTTCAACGAATGCATCATATTTTCAAACAAAAAACGCTGGGAATCACGCGGGACGTGGCCGAATACCATGATGGCCGAATCGTACATTTCTTCCGGCGGTGCTTCTTTTGTTAAATCAGCCGTCACCGTCTCGATCGTGACACCCGCTTCCCGGGCGAGTTTTTCGGCTTTCTCAAGACCAACGAGGGACTGATCATAGGCCGTCACGGTATGGCCCTTCCCAGCCAGGTACACAGCATTTCTTCCTTCCCCTTCTGCAAAACAGGCCGTCACGGAGCGCTTTTTTAAAAGAAAGGCTTTTTCTTTTATAAACGCATTCGGCTCGCTCCCATATAAGTATTCATACTGATCAAAATTTTTATCCCACATTTCCTTTGACATGAAACACGCTCCTTATTAATGATTACTTTCAGCTTACCCGAAAAGACCGCTCGTTTCACTTAATTATGCCTGCCAAAAAAAGTATATAGTGTGCTGTAAAACGGTGGAGTTCTTTCCTGACGGGCATTTCATCCGTTTACATGCTTTTTACGTATTCTTCTTTTAAAATCGAATAAACCTTCGAATCCCGGAACTCCCCTTTAATCCATGCATTTTTTCGTAACGTCCCTTCATATGTCATACCTGATTTTTTCATTACTTTTTCCGAGAGCATATTGCTCAAGTCGCACCTTCCCTCGATACGCATTAACCCAATCACACCGAACCCCCATTGAATCAGCCTTTCTACCGATTCCGTGGCATAACCCTTCCCCCAGAAGGAACGGTTCAGGATAAACCCGATTTCTGCCTGCCCATGCTCATCAGACCAGCTGATAAACGCACACGTGCCAATTACTTTTCTGTTCTCTTTGAGTACAATCGCAAAATCCCCTCCGGCATCCCCGGCAGGACCGACAAAATTGCGGAACGTTTCCTCTTTCGTTTTATTCACTTCCCACGTCATATGATGAGCAGCAAGAGGATCTGACGAAAATTCAAAAATATCGTCCAGATCCTCCGTGTGAATTTTCCTCAGCAGAAGGCGGTTCGTTTCCAGTTCAGGTTTCGGTTGAAAAAAAGCTTCTATTTTCAAAATGAAAACCTCCTTTTTGAGCAAGTGGAACGTTAAATGAAAAAAACAGAAATTACAGATGCAGTACCATCCGTGTCGTCTGCAGTTTATGGCCGAATAGCTCCTCTTCAAATTCCTCTAGTAATTCGAACCCTTTCGCATAATAAAAAGCCATGCCTGCATAATTTTCTTTTTCCACTTCTACATAAATCTTTTCGAGGCTGTTTTTCTCTTGTATTCCAGCCCGAAGAAGCCGGCTTCCGATTTTCCTCCCCTGCGCCTGTGGGTAAATATAAACCGCTCCCAGTTCGGCCTGCTGAGGATTTTTGAAAAAGAAGTTGGCAAAGCCGACCACTTCCCCATTCTCTTCTGCGACAAATAGAGACGTTCTCTCGATTCTTCCCGGCATTCTTTCATCGGAATACGCCTCAGCTAGAAATTTATCCTGCACTTCTCTTGGAATCAAATCGTCATATGTATCGTGCCACGTTTCTAAGGCAATGTTCTGAATGTGCGGTATATCCGCCGGCAATGCTTTTCTAATTACTATTTCTTCTCTCATATTTCCACCTCCTATCTTTATTATATAGATCTTTTAAAGTTCATTGTTGTTTATTATAGGAAACTTCGCTTCTTATCTGCCTTGGGGAGCTCCTTAAATGCATATTTAATTTTATTAGAGCTTATTCTATAACTAAAATCCCGTCCTTTGTAAAAGGCGGGATCTGAGTTTTTATATTGTACAGAGGTGTAAAAAAACGGATAACAGTTTAATGAATTATTCTGAAGATAAAAATCATTTTTCTTCGATGGAGCTTCAATGAACAGTCACACCGCGTTCTTTAAAAAACGATAATGTAATCTCGCTAAATACTATTTTAGTTGAGAATATCAAATTTTATCAGAAACCTTATAGATTCAATGGATAAATTTGTTCCCATTTTTCCTTCATTCAGGTTTTTTGCTGGATTTTCTTCCGATGAAGAAAGCGAGCAGGAGAAAAACAGTTTCTATTAAAATCCATGTCCATAAAGGAAGATCTGCCTCTTCTGGTTCCTCAGGATCTGGATTGTTTTCTTCTGCTTCTTCTGCCTCCTCGTCTTCAATCGTAAAGGTTTCAACCACAGAAAAAGGTTCCTCTGCCGCTGCGCCTTCCATTTTTAGAGTGTAGTCCCCCGTATCGACCTCTCCATAGTCCGATGGCATCTGATAGCGGATTTACGATTTGGGTGCCATGCTGAAGTCCGGAAATTCTCCTTTTTTAATAGGAAACAGGCTTCTGGTCCGGCGAGCGGAACCGCCTGACTTCTTTTGAGCGCAGCGCCGCATGCTTCGTTCTGCGGTTATTCACCCTTTTGCGCCACATGCGGAAAGACGACTCTTTCATTTCTCTTCTCATGAGCTTAATGACATCCTTTTCTTTCAAGCTGAACTGTACCTCAATCAAATCAAAGGGAGTTCGATCCTCCCAGGCCATCTCTACGATACGGTCGATATCTTCAACAGTTAGATGCTCTGTCGCTTTCATGATGAGTACCTCCTCTGTGTGCCTATGGAAATATTCTATCAAAGCGATGGTGAAGGAGCGAATAATGTGTTTGTGAGTGTTAAGTAACTGGTTCGTTTTTAAGATGAATGAACCGCGATGTTAACAGCCACTTGAATTTGAAGAATCTAACCACTTGCTTTCAATGGTTAGATTCCATATGAATACCTTTTTTATCTATAGGCTTTTTCAGAATTCTTCACGCTAAGTCAGCCAGATTCAATGCAGGAACCAAGGGGGATTTTTAATTAAAACCCACCGGAGCCGCCACCACCTCCACCGACGCCGCCACCGCCTCCGATTCCTCCACTGCTGGAAGCGCTGAAAGAGCTTGCGGCTTCAGCTGAAGAGGACTGGAAACTCGTACTGGCGAGAAGGCCTGCTGTCATAAATAACGGAATATCGCTGCCGTATCCTCTGGATGCAGCCGGCGCGCTTGAAAATTCTTTTGTCAGATCCCCACTCATTTTCTTTACCGATTTCAGATTCAGCCCGAGTCCGTAGATAAAAGCAATTTTCTGTTCCTCCGGTGGAAGGGTCTTCCAGTCTTCCGGTTCATAGCGGGCCACTTCATCTTTGTAATCTTTCCAGTCCCGGAGCAGCTTCCAGCCTTTTTCCGTCCTCGGCTGATACACGGCCGCATATCCGAAAACAAAAAGGTATAACGCAAGCAGCAGAATAAAGGGCACGACCATACCGTGCACGATATAAACAATGCCTAAAGCTAAAGGGAGCAGAGCGACTGCTCCGAGCCCCAGCTTAAAGCCGAGTTTATTGATTTTCAAATCTGCTTCTTTCTTTTCTGCGCTAACCGCTTTCTGCCATTCAATCTTTTTCGTTTCAAAGGTTTCGTAATTCTTTTCATTCTTCAGATAGTCCGACATGTCAGAGAGACGAAAGACATTTTCCTTTCCCATGTCATCAAACAGCATCGAAACGAGAATACGTTCATGCGCCATCAGGTTCTCCCGGCTTTCCAGTCGGAAGCTCTCCTCTC
The DNA here is from genome assembly GCF_008014775.2 of Alkalicoccus halolimnae. Lineage (GTDB taxonomy): Bacteria > Bacillota > Bacilli > Bacillales > Salisediminibacteriaceae > Alkalicoccus > Alkalicoccus halolimnae. The sequence goes on from NZ_CP144914.1 coordinate 2,409,019, forward strand.
CCTCCTGTGTCACCTTGTCCTGTCTGACAAGATCCAGTAAAGAAGCAGTAAGCATTTCCGGTGTGACAGCGGGATGCACGTAATACATTGTAGCAGGCATGCTAAGCTGCAGCGCCGGTGCCCCGGGAGTGAGGTCGTTCGTGAAGGCGCTTTGCTTTAAGTGGCTGTATTTTTTCCGGTCCACATAAATCACGCTTAGAAATAAAAGGGCAAGGATCGGAATGGCGATCGGTGCCGCATTGGATAAAAAGTTTCGGCGTTCCGCGGCAGCTGCGGCGGCTTCCTCCCGTTCTTCCTCTTCCTGCTGAATTTCTTCCGCTGCCGAGCCTTCTGCCGTTCTCGTTACGCCTTCAAATAGTCCGGCATCAAAAGCAGCGCGCACATCTCCATTTTCTCCGCTTTCCACGTGCCCCATATCAAATAACACGTATTCATCAGCGGGCTGCTCCGAATTTTCCGCTTCGTCGTAGCCGATCGCTTCCATTTCTTCAGACGGTTCCGGCGGGTGCACCCGAATCTGCATTGACTCATAATCTGTTTCGTTGGAGCTGTCGAAAAAAGCCCAGTAAAATTCGCCAAGATCGTTGTAAAGCTCCACCCCGTCTTCAATCGTATACTGAAGATCTACTGTAAAGCTTTCGTCCTCTCCCTGCCGGTGAATGCGGTGGACGATTTCTTCTTCCGTCTCAATTTCCAGCCGCTCTCCATTTTCAAATGCTTCCAGGTTTTCAATAGACGCATAGTCCGGGTAATTCAGTGCCCTGACGACGCCATTAAATTCTCCTTCAAAATCATACGTAAACGATTCTTCCACCTGTACGTTTCCGTCCTCCTGCAAAAACGCATCAATTTCTGCTTCCGGGATCGTAAGTTCAAACGCACCCGCAGACATTGGGGATGCAATCAAAAATAAAGAAGTAAGTATCGTGGTAGTTGTTTTTATTCCCATGCAAAACGCCCCTCTCTAGGTACATATACGCGTTTAGATCGATAATGGTTTCTTTGTAGATCAAATTCTTCATAACGTTCAGTACCGCGAAACAAGGATAATAAATGGACTAACCAAGACAGGGTGAGGATTTACCTGGAATTTTTCTTCAGCTGATTTGACGTTAAGCTTCCCCGTTTTCAGGCAAACTTAAGATATGTTGACCTTAAAGGTCTGATATAAAAAACTTTTCCAGACGGGCGTCGATTTCCCCTTTGGTTTTTGGAATGTTAAAATAAGGAAGACAACTTTTTTTAAATCTACACCTACGATATTTTGGGAGGCTTGGAGAAAACAGCAGGCAGTGACTCCCTTCCTGTAGATGCCTGCAGCCTTTTCCGCTTCTTCCTGTAGTTGAAAAAATGTGTCACGTACACGACCATTTTTTACGATACGTTAGAAAGGATGAAAATGAATGAGAAAAAGTAATATTCTACATAAGATCGTACTTTTCGGTGCTCTTTGTATACTGCTTACAGCGTGTGCAGATCATTCGAACCCGGCAGACTCCCCTGAATCAGCCGAAGATGTTAATACGGATACCCAAGATAATCAAAATAGTGAAGATAGTGAAGCACCGTCTGAGCAGGAAGAAAACGAGGATACCTCCGAATGGCAGGAGAACAACGATCATTCCTCTGATAACAATACTTCGGAAGAAAATGAGCAGGCCAGTAACAATCCAGAGCAGGAAACGGAGAACGAAGAAGCCAGCAGCAATGAAAGTCAGGAAGAGACTGAGGAGATCACGGAAGAGCACGTTTCGGAAATTGTCTTTGACTATATAGAAGAAAATGAAGACTTTGAGACGGAAGACGTTACGGTGAGAATAGAAGACAGAGAAGAGGAAAGAGAGCAGGAAGTGTATCATGCCCAGGTCTACTCGACAGGACCGGAAGATGCCGAGCAGCAGGCCACTTCCACACTACGATGGTATGCGGTAGAAAAAACTTCCGGAGAAATCAGCAATGAAACGCCAGGCATGGAAGAAGACGGGGAAGCAGAACAGGAAGAAAGAGAACCGCAAGCGGTTGTCAGTGAAATCGTATCAATGAGTGAGGAGGATAGAGAGGAGCATCACCGGAACCTTGCTTCTGACGAACAGGAGCATGAGGAGCAGGTGTTTGAGCACTTACTGCTTCCAGGCGTTCATGAAAATACAAGATCGTACGGAGGCAGAGTGGCCCCGGAAGACGTTATCCGCTTTGAGTTTCCTTCTACAGAAAACAGGCAGAGAGTCGATCCTGAAGTGGGAGAAGATGGGTATTTCCACGTCGATATGAACGAATTCGAATTTTCCAGCGAAGATGTAATAATGGTGCGGATATCAGGAGAAACATATTCCCGGGAGCAGGTGTTTGAATTGCCTGTTCACCCGGCAGAGGAAGGGGTGGAGTTTATAGAAGTGAAATAAGACTGTTCGCCTTTGTCGATAAAATCGGTGCTTATATACAGACTCATAAAAGAAGAATGATTACTCATCCTTTCTCACGGAAGTCCAACTTTTATTTCCTCGACGTGCTGGTAAAAACAGAAACTTGAACAAAAAGAAACGGCTGCTGCATGGATCCAAAAAAAGCGGAGGAAAGAAGTGATTGGATCACCTTCTTCCCTCCCCATAATGCAGAACTTACTAAAGCTTTGACAATAAGCATCTCAATTTTTTAATATGATTTATTTTACATCTTCCCCCATTTTCCCGCATAGGCGTCGTACTGCAGAGACGGCTGTCTGATGTCCGTTCCATGGCAGAGGCTCAGAATTTCCGGCTTCAGATATTTCACGACGCTGCCGCTCGCAACTGCCAGCGGCATATTGTAAGTAAACAGGGGAATCGGTCGCTTCAGCTTTCCACGGCGCGTGGAAGTAAATAAATCTCCACCGAGCAAAACATCATCTTCCACATGGTAAAACACCGTATGACCCGGTGAGTGTCCCGGTGTTAAAAATGGCTTGAGTCCGCCGATTTTGCTTAATCCGTCTTCTGAATCCGGGAGGGGCTGCGTCAATCCCGGGTGGACCAGTACAGACGCTTTTTTTCTGTCCGGAAAGGGAAGCTCTCCCTCTATATAAGGAATTTCAAGCGGATGGGCATACACTGGAACGTCTCTGCCCGAACGGATCCGCTCAATTGCTCCCACATGGTCCGGATGTCCATGAGTGAGAACAATCCGCTTAAGCGGACCGATGTCAAGCTGCTCGATTTCTTTTAAAATCCCCTTCCCCATCTGCCCAATTCCCGCATCTACAAGCATCATTCCGTCATTTTCTTTTACTGCCCAGACGCTGATGGGTAACCCAATCCAAATAGATATTTTATAAACATGCGGAGTAATTCTCGTTACTCTCATGCTGGTATCCTCCTTCGCATTAACTCAAGAGCATCCTTTTATTATAGGCTGCCTTGAAAATAAAACTGAGAAGCAATGAATAGGCGCTTTCGTTTCCATGGGGGCGCAGGGCCAGCCTTATTCGCCTCGGAGCCGCCCCATGTGCCCTGCGGCTTCCGGTGAAAAAGACGGTTCAGAGGCTGTCTGCAACTAAAGAAGACCTCTTTTAAACCTCCTTCGTTCCATGCTTTATTATAAGGCTTAAATAAATCGGCAGCGTAATACAAACAAAAAAATCGTACGGATATTATTTCATATAACGATGCTTTCTCAAACTTTTCAGGCTGGAGATTTCCTGTAATAATTTTTCGCCGATATTCGTTTCCCTTACTTTTTTCCGTACGAGTTCTTCATTGACAAGCCTTTTTACAGACAAAACATCCGTTTCTTTCATTAAAACGTCTTCTTTTGAATTAAACAGCTGATGAGCGACCAGCTGCATGCCATAAGAGTTGTATAAGAGCGTGTATCCCGCTATCCCTGTAGTGGAATGGTACGCTTTCGAAAAGCCGCCATCAATGACGATCATCTTCCCATTCGCTTTGATTGGATCTTCCCCATCAATTTCCTTCACCGGCGTATGACCATTGATAATCCGGCCCTGATCCGGGTTAAGATCAAACTCCGCGAGCATTCTGCGGCATGCTTCTTCATCTTCGCGCATATAGTAGTAAGGATTTTTTCTTTCCTTATGCGTTTCTTTTTCTTTAATAAAATACCGTTCAAAGGTGGTCATTTCTCTTTTTCCAAAGAGAGAGGAATTTTCTCCTGTCCAAAGGTACCAAACCATATCAGTCGCAAAATCATCGGTCTCCTCTGGATGGGCAAAGGCCTCGCGCACATAGTTTTCGAAAACATCCAGCAGCTCACGGCCGGCATAAGTAGTGTCTTTAATCTCCATTTCCTTCATATTTCCTTCTTCATCCAAAGGAATACAGCCATGGATAAGTAAATTTCCGTTATATTTCAAATAAAGGCTGCCTTTTTTCAAAAGGAAGTTCATATGTCTCGTCAATTTCTCCGAATGCTGAATAGAGAAGAGCAGTTTATCGATCACCTGCTGTTCTTCGTCTAATAATTCATAAGGCCGCTCCGGATTGACAGTCGCAAAGCAGGTGTTTTCCAACGAATACGTTATTCCGTGAAGAGTCACTTCCTTTTTTTCATAGTCTACTTTTTCAAGCAATAACCGATTTTCCATGTTTAAACAGGGGCGCCTTTTAATGATCGGGCTTTCCAGCTTAAACTGAATGATGGAAATCGCTTGATGAATCTTTGTAATCTGCAGCTGCTCCTGCCCGGTCAATGTTTCATCTGAAATTCGCTTAGGACGAAAAGCAGGATTGTCGTCATAGTACTTCTCCGCCAAATTCAGAAGCGGCCGCAGATTAATTCCGTAGGCATCTTCGATGATATCGAGGTTGTTGTAACGCGCGCAGATCCGGATAATATTCGCGAGACAGACTTTAGAGCCGGCATAAGCGCCCACCCATAAAACGTCATGGTTCCCCCACTGAATGTCCACGGAATGGTGATTGATGAGCGTATCCATAATTTTATGCGGATCCGGACCCCGGTCATAAATATCCCCTACCACATGAAGGTGATCCACTACTAATCGCTGCGTCGTGTATGCCAGGCCGATAATTAACTTGTCGCCCTGTCCGAGGGAAATGATTCGTTCGAGCATTTTCCCATAATATTCTTTCTTGTTTTCGAACTCATCCTTTTTATATAATAATTCTTCAATAATATAAACAAACTGCTCGGGAAGTGCTTTACGCAGTTTGGAACGCGTGTATTTGGAAGAAGCATAGGAAACGAGCTTCAGCATACGCTCAATAATTTCTACGTACCCTTCCCGCAGTTCCTGTTTACTCGTGAAATTACTTTTTAACAATTTCAGCTTCTCTTCCGGGTAATAAATCAATGTCGCAAATTCATCGAGCTCCGATTCATTCAATTCCCCTTCGAAAAGGTCTCTGATTTTCATTTTTACATTTCCAGAACCGTTGCGCAGCACATGTTGAAACCCCTGGTACTCGCCGTGCAGATCACTCACAAAATGTTCTGTCCCTTTCGGCAGATCCAGTATAGCTTCAAGATTAATGATTTCCGAAGCCACTTTTTCTTCACTGTCATATTTTTGAGCCAATAAATCCAAGTACTTAAAATTTAACATCAGGAAACCCCCTTCAATCTTTGCACTGCAGCTTCTAAAAAGGCACGTCCATTTCCATTAAATCCATTAATCCTGATCTGCTCATTAAATAGAAGTTTTCTTTATAACTTTAGTTTATAGCAGACATTCTGCGGAATCCAGCAAAAAAAAGAATATTTTTACAGTTATTAAGAGGAGAAGCTGTCATGTGTCAACGACCGTTTGAAATAAATGGCTGTTATTAAGCTACTTCTATTTTCATTTCTGTTAATCCTTTAAAAATCTCCAGGCGTTTACAAAAGTATTCTTTCAGGTATTAAACAATGCTTTTTACGTGCCAAAAAGTTTCCTTTAGGAGTATCACAGTTATCATATCGGATTATGTCACTTTGACCACCGAAAGTAACGATTTCTGGAAATTCTGTGTGCTGCATGCAACTGAAAAAAGCGGCCGGTATCAGGCTTTGATCCAATAATTATTGCAACAGAAGCTGGCTAATAGTGACGTTTTCAGCAATATCGACCGGATTATTCAGGAAATCCTCTCTCTGACAGACGCGCCAATCGTTTTGTATAATGTGTACAGCCCTTTCCAATTGAGTGATACACGCCATCATGCCACAGATGCTTATATTCCACAGATCGAAGCTGACTTTACATAACTCGCATTATCCTGCCGGGGTATGCCTTTGAGCGATACCTCCAGCTCATTCGGCCATGACCAGAGGACATATCTCCTGCCTGAAGACATCCATCCGACTGAAGCCGGAGAGGCTGCACTTGCTGACATCGGCTTGCAGGCTTTAATAAGTATTTGAAAACAAAAAACTCCCTAGTGAAGGTTTTACACTGCAGCTTTCGGAAGCGTCAGTTGAAAAATAACTTAATCAAGAAGTGATGCCCTGCATGGACAGGACACGGCTTCACACGGAAAAAGCCTGTTAGACATCCCCCGTCTAACAGGCTTTGGAACAACTTTTCCAGTTCCGCGCGTACTTATCAGTCTGTCTCGATCTACCTTTTGAGACAGCTTTTTTGTGTTTCCTGAAATCGTTGTAAAAATAATTCGTAAATCAGCATCTTTCACTGACTTCCAGTACCTTAGACATACAGACCTTTGCTCCCTTTCAGCTAAAAAGTTACAATAGATGTAATAATTAACAGACAGGAACTATTTTCTAACAAATTTATTAGAAAGTGAGTGAATCCGTATGCATCCAATTACCATTGTTCTTCTTATCATATTTATCATCGTCGTTCTTTATTTTATCCGCCTTGGAACAAAAACTGGTACTTCTCACAGCGCAGATCCCCATGATACGCATCGGCTGTGGGAATGGTTTAAATCGAAAAGATAACTTTCTTATACAAGAAAAACCAGGTAATTACGGAACGCAGAAGGCTTAAAATATTCAAGAGGGTATTTATGGAAACGGCGACTTCTAAGGGGTCTGACACGAGGTTATTATACAATCTACAACGAAGATCTGGAGGAGAACCTGTTTCTGCCTGGCGGAGATTTAGAAGAGCAGGGAGAGGATGAGCAGGGAGAACCTTTATCTTTCTCTGAAACAGTTGAGACGATGCACGAAATAGATCGGGACGACGCGTTCTACTCTTCCCCGATTGTAGAAGGAATCGAAATCATACACTCTTCGATAACGGACAACAACATTGCGATCGTTCAATACACGATGGATGAAGAAGTCGTAACGGAAGCAGACCGGATAGTATTTGAGCGTGCCATGCAGCTTACTGCCCTTGACTTTCATGCGTGGGAAGTCCGATTGGTTAATGATACAACAGAAGAATTTATTATGTACCCCCTGGTGGGCAATTAAAAAATATAAACAGTTAGTCTTCTTCTCCCTGTGAAAATTGACAGGCAGCTCTCCTAAGTTGTGGAGAGCTGCCTGCTTTTACCTGCCCGGCTTCTGCTTTCCTGTTTTACACCAGACAAATTCGATGCCACAGCTGGAGGTTAAAGGATCATTCACCTTCGCAGCACCTGGGTAAAATGGTTGGAAACTTCGATAATCGCGTCAGCGGCTTGAGGATAGTAGCCGAGCTTTCTGACAAAAGCATGATCCATTCCTTTATACTTAAAGTGTCGTACCGGAACTCCCGCCTCTGCCAGCTGGGTGGAAAACTCTTCTCCTTGAATCCGTAGAAAATCAAATTCTGCCGTCACCAGCGTAATAGGAGGCAGGGTAGTTTTATCTTTGCGCAGTAAAGGGGAAACAAGCGGAAGGTACACATCTTTCAGATTAGTAAGGTATAATGTCTGAATAAAACTGAGAGACTCTTTCATGGTTACGAGCTCCTGCCGTATTAATTCAGAATCCTGGTCCGTGTCGTAGTGTTTAATGTTCCACATATTCCTTGACACATCAGACAAATCCACCAGAGGACAAAACATGCCGATATAGCCGATCGTCCAAGGCTTATCTGTACTTAAATGATGTACGCCAAGTGCAAAGTTTCCTCCGACACTGTCTCCCACCATACCCATTTTATCTGCTTCTACATTAAACTTTCGTGCATTTTCGTAAACGTACCGCACGGCTTCGAAACAATCATTCAGCCCGTCCTGATAGGGATGTTCCGGCGCAAGACGATATTCCACAGCCACGACGACTGCCTCAGTTTTCTGCGCTAAAAACTTGCACACATTTTCCATCACGTCCACATCCCGCTCGAAGAAACCTCCACCGTGAAAATAAATAATCACCGGCTTTTTTTCTTTCGTCCGGTTATAAATTTTCATGGAAATTGCGCGGTCCTGTAAAAATATGTTTGTTGTTTCTGAGCGGATGCCACTGCTTAAATCTTTATTATTTACCTCCACTCTGTTTCGGGTAATTTCAAGGTCATCAACTTCGAGCGGACGTCTTCCATTCGGGTGGACTTCATTTGTCAAAAATCTTTTCACTCTTGGATCTAAGCCGCGGCTTCCTTCCTGAAAAGGAATTTCCTTATTAATGATGTTTAGCTTTCCTATTGTAGAGTGCGTAACTTGTTTTTTTAATCTGGCTGTGAGCTCCTCATGAGTATAGGTCATGACGTATAATCCTCCTCAACAAAACATCTGGGCCTAACGCAGGCTGCAAAATTACTAACATCGCTTTTCTCGCCCGGCTGCTTAGAATAAAAGTTTCTGTTTTTATATAATCAAGTGTATTTTTAAGCTACCTTGAAAATGAAGCCGAAAATCGCTGAACGTGCGCTTTCGTTTCCATGGGGACGCTTTCCGTTAGGGCCGGTGTCGCCCGATGTCCACTCCAGCGCCCGGTAAAAATACGGAGCAGGATCGGCCTTCTAATAAAGAAGACCCCTTCTAATTATCCTTCATCCGACCTGTAGAGAGGGGAATTCCATTCCTTTAGAAGACCATTTTCATGCCTCACTCATGATACAAGACTTTTTACATGAGTGTCTGTGTTGAAGTTTGTGGCTTTTACGATAAAAAAGTGAAAGCAGCCACGGGTTCTTGCCCACATTCTGTCCCTTCCTTTATAAAGGCGGCAGGACAGGAACTAATAAGTAACTGTTCGTGGTTAAATTTAGATTTATTGTCGTATACAGCTCCAAGTTCGCATAAGAACCAAATTAGTTTTCGATACATGTAGAAAACTCCGCTTCAGCTCTGCCTTGGAGGAGATTTCCGGGGAGGACAGCACCTTGCAGGACCTTCCAATCTCCTTTTTTATCATCAGTCGTCCGCCGGTTTCCGCTTCGTTATGATTTTCCAATACAGAAAGCCTGCTGATTGAATCAAGAAGGTACAAAGGTAGAAACCAGAGACGCCTGCAGAGGCACAGGGACTCGAAAACAACGCCGAGCTTTAATAGAACTTTAAAAGAGGAATGATCATCTTAATTCCTACATAGAAACTAATCTTTATAACTAATTTCAAACTTTTTGGCTCGTATCGCATCCGACCTTTATTCCTTTTAATTATTCATAATATTTCCACCTTCATCCCCGTATTAAACATCAAGAGGGAATATTAGTTAATTATTCTTATATTAACGCTCAGATAGGATTCAGTAGTTTATGCCTAATAAACGCTTCTCCAGCTTAGCCGTGGTCGGATTTTCTGTTCACAGCATAAAAATGATCTTTTACCGGATAGGTTCCATTGCGGACCGTTCCTTCCCAGAATCAGGTGCCCCGTGAGGATCGTCGTTTCCTTCTGGCTAGACTGCTTCAACAAAAGCGGCATAGACCGGATACAGCACTGTGGCACCGTCCAGTCGAAGCAGTTCTTCTATTTGGAAGGAAGCCTCCCCATCGAGCCGGGCGATTGCTTCCTTATCGTCAAATGGTTCATATGTATACAAGTCGATGCCCCGTCCTTCTGTCATTTCCATATCATCCATGTACCATTCCCAGCCAACTGTTCCTCCTCCGGCCAGCAGTATAAGCAGCAGAGCTGCTCCGTAAAGCCGTTTTCTCCCCACAGCCGAAAGCTGCACAAATAACAGTACACCTGCCACCGCAGTAAACAGCACTGCCGACGTCAGGAGCATCGCCATCCACGCTGGATGCAGCTGAAAAAAAGTCAATAGAAGCGCTCCTACAAACGCAGTGAATAATGCTACACCTGCTGCGAGGATCAACGCAGCGGTCTTTGTTACCATGGTCATACGTACCGCCCCCTCTATCCATCATTGTAAGTGACGTTTTAACTGCCAACAAGATGCATCGGGCAGGATTCCCTTACACCCACTCTCTTCCATGCTTACGAATGAAAGCAATATCGTTTATGTAATGGTCCAGGTGCCCTTCCTTTATCATTTTTTGAAAAGCTTCGTCACCCTCAGCTGCTTTTCGTTTCATGTACGTACAAAGCCCTTCCAGACGCAGCACTACCATTTCCAGATAATTTTCTTCTAATCCTTCTATACCGTAGGATGCAAAAAATAACTGCACTCTTTTTTTAATCCGTTCGGCATCGTATTCCGAATTATAATAAACGGCTTTCCCCGTTTCAGAATAATAAAGTCTGCTTAAAGGCACACACGTATAAAGGGTATAAGCGATATCCCAAAGTCTTGGTCCGGGAGCAGCAACGTCAAAATCGATAATACCAGCAGGCTTTCCTTGATTGAAAATGATATTGTACACCGCAAAATCATTGTGGCATATAACCTCTAAGTTATCCGGGGTTTTGTCCATCGGCTTCCATTCGTTTGGAATCGGAAAATCTTTTACAGCCTCGTGGTAAGAGCGTTGTTTTTCCGCTATTTCTTTTAAAACTTCATTCGACCACATGTATTCTTTTAAAGGGTAATTCCCAGCTTCTCCTTCAATAAATGACAATACCTCTCTATTTTGTTCATCGATACCTAAAAACTTCGGCGTGAAATGGATTCCCCTCGTTTCTAAATGCTTTAATAATTCATGAATAAAGGGACTTTCCGGCTTTAACTCCCGGCGGACCGTATCCCCCGAACGATGAACGTTTGAAACATTCCCTCCCGCAAGCATTTCTTCCTTGTCTCCGTCCCTTTCCATTCAAACCCTCCTCATGATATATCGAATTTCCAATTTTATTTTAACATCATTTACCATTTTATGAACGAAAAAAGAGCTGCAGTTGTACAGCTCTTAATGTAGAGAACTTCTATAACGTTCCAAAGTTTCCTTCTCTCATTCGGAGAAGGCTGCTGGTATTCTTTTCAATCTTTTTCAATTAAGAAATCGCACAAAAAATCAAGCAGGAGGTAGCAATGTTATTACTACGCTTCCACGTTTATGCCCTGTTTCCACGTAGCTGTGAGCCGCAGCTGCTTGATCCAGAGGATACCGTCTATCTATAATTGACCTGATTTTTCCCGTCTCAATTAACTCTTTTAGAAACAGTAAATCTTCTTTGCCCATCGGCGCTAATCCACCTATTAATTTCTTCCCGCCTATTACTGATGTTGCCATCATCAGTGCAAATTGCGGCAGACTGGCTACTGCAGTTAGATAAATCCCATTTTTCTTAAGGGAATTTTTACACTTTGAAAATGAAGTCTTGCCTACAGTATCAAAAATTATATCGTACGTTTCCCAGTTTTCAGTGAAATCTTCTCTGGTATAATCAATAACGTTATCAGCACCTAATGACTTCACAAGCTCTATATTCTTTGTACTGCATAGAGCGGTAACTTCTGTATTAAAGTATTTAGCCAGCTGCACCGCATAAGTGCCCAATGCACCAGAAGCACCGTAAATAAGCACTGTTTGTCCTTTCTGGATCTTTCCCTTATCTCTAAGAAAAAATAAGGAAGTCGCACCCCCGAAAGGAACCGAAGCGGCTTCTTCAAATGTCATATTAGCCGGTTTTATGACAATTGCGCCTCTTTCTTTAAGACATACATATTCGGCATTAGCACCTAAACCTATTCCAGTTCCGCAAAGGACATGATCTCCTTTTTTAAATAATTTGATATCTTTTCCTGTTGCTTCTATCTTACCGGAAAATTCAGAACCCAATATTCCGATTTTAGGTCTTTTCAGCCCAAAGAAAAATCTGACCGCAAACGGCTCAGCCCTTCGAACTTTGCAGTCCCCGGAAGTTGCCGTAGCCGCATACACTTTTACCAGTACTTCGTCTGATTCAGGAATTGGTTTTTCTACCTCTGTAAGCTTCAAAACCTCCGGCGGTCCATATTCTTTATAAACACTGGCTTTCATCGTAATCTCTCCTCTATTGTTTCTTTTTCCAAGACTCACTTCGCTATTTTTTTCGAGGTTGGTAGAGAATGCAGCAGCATCGTCGTGCCAGTGATCCTGCAGGCTGATTTTTAAACCATTCTATAGATTAATAAACCGAAAAAATTTCGTAGTACAAATTGAATCACACAACCTGTCGAGAAGCTTTTTCGTTACAGGCGGAGATTACCCAAGGACCTGCCTTCAGCTGATCATTTTTGAGAATGTTCAGTGAGTACATCTGAAAAATTCAACATAAAGTCCTTTTGAATAAAATGCGCCGTCTTAATATGTTATCGATGAACATTAGGGAAACCTGAACAAAAGGAGTGGAAAGAAGAGAAGAGATCTTTTGATTTTCAGATCTACATTTGGAGTAGAGAGGGAGAGGTGTCCAACCATGAGGTGTTTATCTTATTAATGTAATTATAATCAGAATAAAAAGATCAATCCCAACTTGTTTGAGGATGAAAGTTATACACAAAGGGAGATACTTATTCCATCAATCTTATAATAGCCTGTTTTATCCGGATGATTAAGGTAATTCATTCTTTAAAAACTCAACTCCCCCGTTATAAAGAACAAAACTTTTGCATTAATATCTATATAAAGAATTATAGCACGGATTTACAGTAAGTATACCAATTTTTACCTATGATTTTAATAAACGACTTACATGGAAGATAGATAAAGAATTTTATTGTAATGTTGGTTAAAACTTATAGTTGAAAAATGCAGAAAACTTCGCAATTGCCTGCTGTGGAGAAGATTTCTGAATGACTCAGTTTTTCCGTAATATTCCGATATCAAGCTTGCATGAGTTCGTATATCTTACGGGCGGTGTTGACATTTCTTACTGTAACTTGTTTGTATAACTTCGAACCAACTATTTTTGATATGCCGCTCTTGGTTACATTTTTCTTATCAACGGACCACAGAATGGCTCCCGGAACATATTTCACCGTGTCAATATTTTGCTTGATGACCAGCTTCTCCACAACAGACTCCTCATCAATTTCATCCCATAAAAACATAACATCACTTTTCATGTCTTTATCATTTTTCCATGTAAGCGGGATAGCGTGAATAATCCGCCGTACATCGTCGACACTGCGGACCAGCACTTTAATTTGTAACCCGAAATCATTATATACCGCTTCTTCTAAAATAGATGATAATTTTTCTTTGGAAAGATGTAAGTTTGAAAAAATAATATTACCAGTATTGAGGTAAGTCACTACATCATTCATCTCAGCCTTTTCAAACGTTTGTCTAAGTAATTTCATATCGATTTTATTTTTTCCGCCTACGTTTATCCCTCGAAGAAGAGCTATATAAACCATAATGATCCTCCTTTCGAATTTTTATTTGTGCTACCTTGAAAATAAAGTAGATAAGCGGTGAACTTACGCTACCATTTCCATGGGGACGCTTTCCGGGCTTTTCGGGCTTCTTCGCCACGGAGTCGACCTATGTCCACTAAAGCTAACGGTAAAAATACCGAGCAGAATCTGTCTTTAAATAAAGAAGATCTCTTCTGATTATCTTTCATTCCACTCGTATAGACGGGAAGTGCCATTCCTATAGAAGCCCTTCTTCATCCATTATTGTTCAGCGACCCTGCATGAGTCTCTCTCTTATAGTTAAATGTTGGTTTAAGGGAAGGGCACCTGCCGCGGAGAAAGTATGCGGGCTCCCTTGCGTCCAGGAAGACTTTCCCGCTTTCTTTTTCCGCACGCATCTCTGGCCGGCCGCTGGTTTTACTGAATAAAAACTATTATTTATGAAAAGCATGTGACTAAATAGCAGAACCGCCTCTCTGTAACCTTTAATTTTTGCTGCTCAAAGTAACTATCGTCCCAGCCAGCCGCCGTCTACTGGCAGCAGATGACCATGTACATAGTTGGAAGCTTCCGAAGCGAGGAACATCACTGGTCCTTTAAAGTCATCAGGATCTCCCCATCTTCCTGCAGGAATTCTTTCTAAAATCTGTCGGCTGCGTACCGGATCTTCAATCAAAGCTGTGTTCATGTCTGTAGCAACATAGCCAGGTACGATGGCATTTACATTTACTCCGAGTGAAGACCATTCGTTTGCCAAAGCTTTTGTTAATTGCCCCACAGCCCCTTTTGCTGAAGCATAAGCCGGAACATACAAACCACCTTGAAAAGATAAAAGGGAAGCAATATTGATGATTTTTCCTTTTTTCTTTTCTGTCATCACTTTTCCGGCCCCCTGACAAAGAAGCCAAACTGCTTTCAACTGCACATTTAACACTTCGTCCCAATCTGCTTCTGGGAATTCAACTGCCGGATGACGCTTCTGCAGCCCGGCATTGTTAACTAAAATATCCACAGTCCCCATTTTTTCCACCACTTGTGGGATTACTTTTTTTACTTCTTCTGATTCATTAAGATCGCAAAGAATGATTTCGCACTTTACACCCAGCTTTTCTACTTGTTCCTTTGTTTCCTGATTATCGGAACGCTGCACAAGTGCAAGATCAGCTCCTGCTTCTGCCAATGCTAAGGCAATGGATTTTCCAATACCCCGTGTCGCACCAGTAACTACTGCAATTTGATGGTTTAATACTTTTTCGCTCATGTAATAACCTCCGATTTATAATTGATATAATATTTTCAACGCTTCTGTAGAGTGCTGCATTAATTGAAAGCCTTTGGGGAATTCTTCTATTGGCAAGTTATGTGAAATGAGGCCCGTGAGATCTACTTCTTTTCTTTTCATCAGATCAATCGCTATTTGAAATTCTTCCGTAGTAAAACAACGCGTCGTTTTTAAACTGATCTCTCTAAAATGCATTTTCGCTAGATCAATCGTAGGAGACTTTTTATACACGCTTACTAATAAAATTTCTCCTTGTGGTTTAATAGCATCTATCATTTGATTTGCTGTCATTTGGTTTCCTGCAGCTTCAAAAACAACATCTGCTCCAACCCCATTTGTCACTTGCTTCGTTACATCCGAAATACTTTTTTCATTCGCGTCAATCGCTGCTAAACCGTACGAGGCAGCAACATTTAATCTGTAAGGGTTTACATCAGAAATGATAACTTTTGAAGCTCCAGCCTTTTTCGCGAGAATACCTATCAATATCCCTATAGGCCCGGCTCCCAAAATAGCTGCCGTATCTCCAAATTTCAGCGTTGACTTTCTAATCGTGTGCACAGCTACAGCTAAAGGTTCGGTCAGTGCACCTTCCTGAGTCGTAACATTCTCCGGTAATTTATGGAGGTTTTGATATGGAACTGATACGTATTCCGCAAAACCTCCGTTAATATCAATGCCTAAATACTTAAGATTGGCACATATATGTCGTTGTCCAATTTGACATGCGTAACAATGACCGCAGCTGTTCAATGGATTTATCGCTACCTGATCGCCGGGCTTTAAAGAAAAGGTACCAATTTCTTCAACTATTCCTGAAAATTCATGTCCCATTATCAAGGGAGCAGTGGCTCTCGGGTGAAGGCCGGAATATATCATCATATCCGTTCCACAAATACCGGCAAAAGATACTTTTATCAGTGCCTCATTGTCATTTTTCAAAGGCACCGGACTCTCATCTACTACTACATGTCCTTCACCTTGATACACTCCAGATTTCATATCATCACTCCTCCTTGATTACTTTATTGTTGGTAAATACGCTTCTGTTTACTGAGGCTCTCGTATCAAGGAAGTGTTCCTGCAAATCACTTTCAATTTCATCTGGGATTCCTTTTTTAATCGAATGAATAATATTCAGATGTTTCTGTATAAGAAACTCTTCAAAATTTTCTTCGGTAGCTAACCTTTTCTCTGTTGCAATTAACAAGGCTGTGATAATCACCTTGTCAATACTGTTCCATAAATGCAAAATACGCTTATGTTCACTTGCTTTAATGATAGCTTCATGGAATGCAATATCTTGAAAAGCAAGTTCTACGAAATCTTTTTCTTCTATAGCAATCCTCATTTTTTCAACGATGAAATTTAAAGATGCAACAAGAGAGGCCGTTTGTTTTTTAGCACATTCTTTCATAGCAAAACCTTCGACTAAAAATCGTATATCGTTTAACTCTTCGATATCTTCTAGCGACATCCCCACAATTTCAGCGCCAAGTCTTTTTAATTCTAAAAGTCCTTCACTTTTCAATATCTTTAAAGCTTCTCTTGAAGGAGAACGGCTCGCATTATAAAGGCTGGCTACGGAGTTTTCAGAAATTGTATCACCAGGTTTTATTTGACCTGAAATTATCTCATATCGTAAAAGAGCGGCTATTTCCTCTCCTTTAGAAGATGTATTCATTCTATCTACCGGAAACTTCATTTTAATTTCACCCCCAAGTATGTAGTATACGTTGTATACAATGTATTTTTAGAAGTATACAGCTGAATTTTATAAATGTAAACGCTCTAATTAAATTTTAATTAAATTCCTTCATTAATATATGAAACGCATGAAAGAATTACAAAATTAAACACAGCCGGTCAATGACCGTACGGGGCGTTTGGTTCATTTCAGTAAGGAACGCATCGCCTTATTGTGAGCAAATTTCAATATTACGAGCCATATATTCTTTCTCCAGGAAGGGCCCCTGTTACTCCACAACAATGCGGCCGTTACTCGAAACGAGCTGGATCTGCACGTCACCGTCGCCGAAAATGGTCTCTTCGTTATTACGGCCGTACACATCTATTCTTCCATTATCAACGCGAGCCTCAATGCGTGCGTTGGCGGGCTCACTTTCGGTTTGGATTTCGATTCGTCCGTTATTCGTTTCAAGATCAACAGGAAAATTGAGCGTGCCGACAGTCAAATCAATACGTCCATTATCCGCCCTCACCTGCAATTCACCTGATACATCCGTAAAAATGATGCGGCCGTTTGAAGTGCGGACACTCATGTCAGCTTCTATGTCAGTCAATTCAATTCTTCCGTTGTTTGTTTCGGCATCGACGCTTTCACTTTCGACCGATTCCAATTCGATACGGCCATTATCTGCTTCAAGCGTCAGTTCCTCGGTAAGGATACCTTCCACCTGAATGGCCCCGTTATCGCTTACTGCTGAAAGGGAATCAAGGCCATCTTCTGGAACATAGACTTGCAGCAAGGAAGATCGGTTAAAGTCGAATATGAAAAATTGGGACCGGTCCTCCACTTCAATCTCCAAACGCGTTTCTGAAACTTCTGTTCTCAATGTGAAATCATCGCTGCTGCCAGCCAGTACGATACGGGAAGTGTCATCAGTGCTCGGCAGAAATTCCACTCGGGAATTTTCAACTGTGATTTCCATCTCCCCTATTTCCTCATTCAACGTTCTTTCCTCCAGCACCTCCTGCTGCGCCGGTTCATAATTATCGATGGCATACAAGACACCCGCGGCACCAATGAGGAGGAAGGATATTACGATAAGCAAAATCCTCACAGATATGTTCATAGCTCGATTCTCCTTTCTTCATTGAAACCATCGTATCGTTGGGCGCAGGGAGACAGGGTATTTCCGAAGTTTGTTGAATACATGCAACAAGAGCAATGGAAAACAAATCTTTTTGAAAGAAAGCATGACCATCGAATCTATACAGAACGGGCGGGCAATCACAGGGAGCGGATTGTCCGGCGGGTTGGTAACAAGTCTCTTTGCTGCCAAATATCTATTTTATGTACACCTAAGGCTACGAGACGAAAACGTTTATTGGCTTTCTGATGAAGGGGGCGTAATTGGTATCAAGCTGTTTAAAAACGGTTTTATAATCCGCTGCATTGTTTCTAACGGGCGTCTTCTATACCTTCCATTTTGTCAAAGTAATTATCGGTTCATTCGGGGGTGGGTGCCTCTTAGAGCGTTTCACCGAACAGGCCCGAGAACCTAGACGCTTTGATGTTCGACGTGCTCATGATATAGACCAGCGGCTTGATCTCCGATATGGAGGCGTAAACACAAGAGCGAAGAAGCACATGAAAAGGAATAGAAGGTGATGCACGCTCTCCATAATCTTAACTATACAGCAAACTTTACCATATAAGTTTATAAATTTCAGAAAAGTCTGTCTTTAAAGAGGAATGTATGTTTTATTATCGAGCAATGGCACGTATTTCGTGGAAGGCGCTTTTGCATGCCCCCTATTATCTTGGCGTTGTCTAACCTGGAAATTGGCCTGAACGTCTTTTACGTATTTACTAACCGTTCAAGATCGAATAATTTTAGGTCATACGTTTCTTTTATCGATGTATCTTAAAACTAAGAACGACCAGATATAGAGGCAGGTTTACTAATTCCCAATCCTGCGCGTTTAAAGCGAAAACCACACCTTCAAATAATGCCTCCTTTTCCTAACGGAGGAGGAGATTGTTGATTTCCAGCAGTGTCTTACTCATCGATCGGCCACATCGTTTCGTTGTAGGCCATATCCCAAAACATGTATTCAAACCTTGTCGTATTCAGAAAAATTTCTTCCAGCTTCTGCAGTTCCGCTTCAGACGTATCCGCCGTTAATTCATCCAGCAGATCGATACACCACCGGGCTGTCTGCGCAAATTCCTCCGAGCTGTACATACGGATCCATTCTCCATAGAGCGGATGGTCTGCGGCTCCTGGTATCGCCGCAAGCTCTCGGCCTATTTCCCAGTAACTCCAGGCACACGGAAGGAGAGCGGCGACCAGATCGCTTAAAGAACCGTTCTGCCCGGCATGCAGCATGTAATGAGTATAAGCGAGCGTAACCGGAGAAGGAGAAGCTTCTTCCAGTTCTTTCTCCGTAATATCAAATTTTTTCGCATACTGCCGGTGCAGCTCCATTTCTTCGTTCATGGTCACATCAAGCAGAGCCGCAAACCGGCCCATTGTTCTTACGTCCTGTGCCTTCGTCGCGCCTATTGCAAACAGTTTCGCATATTCAATCAAGTACAAATAATCCTGAACCATAAAAAAGCGGAACTTCTCTTTATCGAGCGTACCCTCTCCCATTTCCACGACGAAAGGATGGCTGTGGTTTTTTCTCCAGACAGGCTGCAATTTCTCATAGAGTCTTTCGCTGAACTTCGTCATAAAACAAGCTCCTCCCAATTATTTTTTATATGGCTCCAGTTATAAATAAAAGAAGCCATCATCTTCAAAAAATCCAGAAGTTCCTGTGCGGGAATGGATTCATTGACAGCACGGGCTTCCGCCAGCTCCCCCGGACCGAATAACGCGTAATGCCTGCTTCGGCCAAGCGCCATCTGGAATCGTCGGCGATACAGCCCCCGGGACAGACCGCCTCCGCCATGAATCATCTGCCGCCAGTTTGTGTTTGCATCATGGTAGGTCTGCGGATCTTTAATCATGACCGAGCCGGTGATGAGGTCCTCTTGTCCCTGAATATGGAGACTGTCTGCTGGAGTTTTTCCTTTGACAACAGCGTATCTTCCTTGGGAATAATTTCTGTCTGCACAAAAAAACTTCTTCCGCAAAAGAAAGAAGTGGTAAAGGCTATGAAAAATTAAGTTTGTAAGAGAAACTTAATCGTTCCAGCCACTTCTTCCCTACGCTAGTATGAACTAGATCAGGTGAATAAGGGTCAAGACAAAAGTCTCTCTCAGCTGTAACACAGCTCCCCCAGAGTGGTAACTCAGTTGTTATATATGTTGAACTTAATAATTAGGTTCTGTTTCTGTAAACAGCCGATTTCGTTTCCATGGGGACGCTTTCCGGGCGGGCCGGCCTCAGCTAATCCCTTCCTTCCTATGGTCGGGCGGGATGGATCTTCGACTCGACCTCATTTCGCCCCGGAGCCGCCCCATGGGCTCTGCATCGGCCTGTCCTTCTTTTCCGTTCTACCGGCAAAAACGTTCTGCCGTTCAAAAAGATAACACCCTTCTTTCGATAGGGAAGACCACTTTCGTCGTCATTCCTTCTATCTATATAAATATTAAGTTCAATTTATATAGTTTAGTTTTATCACAGTGGAGATCGGGTGGCAACCAGGTTAAGGTTTTAATAATTTCAATGTTGGTTCAAAAATTTTTGGATGGAGTAATAAAAATCAGGGTATGGTAAAGTTGCTACTCCTCCCGAATATAGGTATAAAAAAGGGGCCTTCCAAAGCAGAAAGCCCCTTTTTCGTATGTTTCTATTTAACTTCCGTCTCCGTACGTACGATCAACACATCACAGGCAGCGTTCCGGGTAATGTGCTGCGAGACACTGCCAATGAGAAAGCGTTCTACGGCGTTTAAACCGGTAGCTCCGGTTACAATTAAATCCACGTTATGCTTTTGGGCCACATCTCTTGCAATTTTCACTTTTGGAGACCCGTAGTCGAGCACCACCGTGACATCGCTGACCCCTTCCTTTTCAGCAAGCTCTTTATACTCATTCATCATGCCCATCGCATTCTGCTCAGCTTCAGAAAAAATAGTCTGGTTATAGTGACCCACGGCAGCGGCCGAACGGGTATCGACGATGTGAACGAGCAGCAGCTTTGCATCGTGGTCTTTTGATAATAGGACAGCTTTTCTAAACGCACGTTTGGCTTCGTCCGATCCGTCTACCGCAACAAGGATGGTGTTATAACGAACTGTCATACCAATCTCCTCCTCGTAAGTGAGATTAAGTTCCAAATAGCAGCATAAGATACCTTATACTATTGATTATCTCATGTTTTTCATATTGAAACCATATAGATTTTTCCTTGGACTGTAAATTATTAAAGAGCAGGACCGATCCTCTTTATATGGGAAAGAGCCCTGGACTTTAACAGAGCTTTTTTTAATTGCGAGGCAGCATTCCAAATCCAACTGAAGTTGAAATAGAACATCTAAGTGATGAATGATTATTTTCAATCGGTCCCCTTTTATAGTACTCTTTTTCACATTTTAATACATTTTAGATAAAAAGACTTATGAAATAAAATATAATACATTTACACAAAAGGTAAAATATCCCTTCTTGTTCACTTTAGTGAATGGTACAATAGTCTTATAGACCTTTTATAGTGAATGCACACTTATTTAAAAGTAAGGACGCAAAGCTATAGGGACTAAAGATCTTTCGGGATCTATGCCTGTAACTTAGAAGATAGTCAGGCATGACCAGTACATTGTTGTGTTTTTTTGATTTCAAAATCTGTTTAAAGGAGAGTGGAAAGATGGGTAAGGGAAAACTCGCTTTTAGTATGCTGCTTGTATTTTTGCTGGTTACTAGTTTCAGTGTTTCAGTGTTTGCAAATGAGGCTGGCCATGCTGCTGATGACCGAATGGAAATTGAGTTTAATTTTGAGGATGCTGAAGAAGCAAAGTGGGCTCAAGGGTATATAGGAAAAATGCAGTCAAAAGATGTCGTTAAAGGGTACAGGGATGGAACATTCAGACCTAATGCGCCTGTCAAACGCATCGAAGCCATCATTATGGCTGTTCGTTTAATGGACATGGAGGAAGAAGCACTTGAGAAATCTCAGGATACAAAGCTTCATTTCAAAGATGATCAGCAAATTCCTTCCTGGGGAAGAGGCCATGTGATTGTCGCTTTGGAGAATGGTCTATTTGATGCAACAGAAGAGGAAATTCAAGCGCATGAACCCGCTTCAAGAATGTGGATCGTAAATTTACTAATCAAAGCTCTTGATTTAGAGTCAGAAGCTCTAGAACAAATGACTGAAATTCCTGATTTCAAAGATTCTAACTTAATCCCAGCAGGATCAGTCGGATATGTGAATGTTGCGATTGAAAACGACCTCATCACTGGTTATCAAGATAATACATTCCGTGCAAATGATAATGTGACACGAGGTGAAATGACTGCTTTATTAGACCGGACAAATGATGGTTTATTAGAACAAGAAGGTGCTGTAACCGTCCAAGGAGAAATAACAGATGTTTCGTTCTCTGACGATGAGCCTGCAAATGGAACGATATCCATACAAACTTTTAACGGAGAAGTAGTAACGTACTCGATATCGTCTGATACATTGATTCAATACCATTCGAGATTTATCCAGGCAGATCAGCTTCGGACAGGGGATATAGTGACTGCAGTTGTTAACAAGGGTACAATCGTAGAAGCATACCTCGTCGATAAAAACATGGTAAATACAAACACGAACATTGTAGAACTAGAGATAGAATTAGAGCAGGAAGATAAAGAGATGGAGATAGAATATAAGAATAAAAAAGGTAAACTGGAAGCAGAAATTGAAACTGAATCAGATGGTCAGGAAAAAGAAATTAAAGGTGAAGCAGCGATTGAACAAGTAGAGAAGCTGCTGGAACAATTAGCATTAACACCTGGATTATCTGCTGATGTGATTGTTGAAAGACTATTGCAAGCCCTGGAAATAGAAGAAGAAGCACTTGAAGAACTAGAAATTGAAATCAAATTTTCTGATGGAACGAAGATTGAAATAGAGTTGGGAAATGAAGATGAGAGCGATGACGATGATGATGATGATGATGATGATGTCGATGACGATGATGACGACGACGACGACGATGATGACGATGATGACGATGACGACGAATAAGAAAAACTAGCAAAGAAAGGCGAAACGAGTTACATTTATGAACATGTTTTCGCCCCGGACTGTAGACAAGCTCCTTGAATAGGTGCTTGTCTACAGTTTTTTTGATATATAAAGTTTGCGTCGAAGGAATAGAGTCAGGAATATGCGGTTTTATAATACTATACTCTCTTCAAGAAATTCACGGGAGGTTTTCTTAAGCGTTGAAGTGATTCATGCTGGGCTAAAAAAAACTGAAACCATTTTAAACGACTTTTAAAGACCTATTGGAGCTATACGATAGAAATAACAAAGAAGGAAATGAAAATCTTCAAAGTTCTACGACTTCTGTTCCCCATGTAACACGCTCTCACGCGAAAGCTTTTTAAAACGCCAGACAAGAAGCTGCCAACGTTTTACGTTTTCACCCATAAAAAGAAGGCCGGGCCATGCTGATCAAAAAACAATATGAATCCTTAAATATAGAGTTAGAATGGATACGTTCATACCCGACTCTTACAGGACTTCTATCATGCCATCCAAGACATCTTCTCTTGCTGAAAGATGCCCTGCAGTTGAAATATCTAATAACCCAGGATAGTCCTTTATTTCTTTTTTTACGCACTATCTTAATATTTCACTGAATTCATCTATCGTTCGTTCAAAACTGTGAAAACAAATGTCGATTTTCCAAGTTTATATATTAATAAGTTAGGAAGTATAATCCTCCTCCAATAAGCAGTATACAAAGGTAAAATAAAAGAACATGATTTGTATTCTTCCCCTTATTGCTCTCTTCATGAGTGGTATATAAATACCTGGTGATGAAAAACTGCAGGATCGTGAGTCCGACCAAACTTATGAGAGTATAAATAGCTCTGTGACTAAAAGCTTCCCCTTGTTTAAAAGTACCAAGAAGAAACGCTCCCGGTAAAATAAATAAAAAATAGCCGGTCTGTTTATAAATATTGTTCTCAAGAACAGCATCAGTTGTTTTATTATGTTTAAATAGGGAAATCATGACTAATGTGATAAGCACAATGCTGCAGGTGAGCAATAGGAGCGTATATACAATATGGTCTGTGGAGTAAGCCGGTGCGATTAATAGGAGGAAACCTAATCCATAGGCACCTTCTTTTAAATAATAAGAGGTTTTCTCTGACATTTAATCACGATCCCTGCGATCGATTGCAATACGGTATAGGAGGAATAGATATGGTTTTACCCTCTCAGGGAGGCAATAATGAACTTGAAAGTATGATCCGGAAAGTCACGGGCAGAAAGAAATTCAAAGATCGAAAACCAATATTCAATATTCTCGATATTTTGATTTTACTAACCTTCATTGCTATTCCCGTGATTTATAATACAAACCCTGAAATGATCATAGACCCGTTTGCTGCATGGATATTTGTATTAAGCTTTTTTTGTTTTAAGCAGGCTGTAGAAGGTCACGTGGAAGGATTTAAATACCAACGAATTGCTTTTCTCATTATGGGAGGCGCTAATTTACTATTTGCCATAGCATTTTGGATAATCGTTAACCAGTAAACTCTTTCAATTGCATGCTGATAGATTAATGGTTCCCCCCCGCTCCCCTATGGTCAGTAAATGAATCTGCTGAATGTTGACTATGTAGATCATCAGAAGCGCACCAGGTTATTTTGTTGCCATGCCCCTGTTTAAAAGAGCATCCTCTATTTCTTAAGAGCGTTCGAACGCTGCTTCTTTTTTGGAGAATTTCAGTACTGTTTTGCTAACGAGTCGTACTGCAAAATAGAAGACGAAAAAATTAAATAAAAAATCGATCAAATTAAAAGCAGTAAAACCGCTTTGTGGATTATGGACAAGATATTGTGCCGGAAATCCATAATTCAGGCTGTTTCCTTCTATGTAGACGCCTAATACTGGTATAAAAGCCATCCCAATCGTCATTACAAAACTTATAAAACCTCCATTTTTATAAACCCTCATATCTCCCTCGAATAAATAGACACCTGTTAACCCAATAATTAAAGAAACTATAATCACTGGAACAAAAAATTCAGGGCTGGCAATGTTATACATCCTGCCATCAAAAAACATAATGAGAAGAAGCGTACCAATAACATACAAAAATTTAAGATACTCTATCTTCTTATTTCCTTTCTCTGATTTCATTTAAATCCCTCCGAAAATAAACCAATTGTTATTTAATTACCTGTATTACAGGCTGATTTTTCACACTGGATGGTTACTTCTTAATAATAGCCTCAAGTATAATGCCGGGTTAAATATCCCGCTGCTTCATCTGGTAATTGTTGTATGTTAAGCTCAAAGTATAAAATAGTGGAAGATAAAATACAAATTTTCATTGAAATCCCAGTAATAATTACTAAACAGGTGCGGAACAATTAAATAAGTTGACCTCTAGTGGAGAATGGAGCTGAATGTTTATAAATGACTAAATCGAAATTTTTTCAAAGAATATTTACAGCATTTCTATCCACAATCGTTTTCGCTGTTCCAGTAGCAGCTTTTAACTATATACCTCCCGCCCAGCAGATGGAAAGTACGGTATATTCATCATTTACAGAGTTATTTTTAATGTATGCTGCCTATTCTCTCGTTATCTTTTTACTGGGAGGCGTACCTTTTTCCATCATTGTAGATAAGATAATAAACAAAAAGGGGTTAAACAGTAAGTATCCTGTATATGTTTTAATCTACACATTAGGAGGGATCGCAATGAACATATGGTTTTTCCTCGCATTATTTAATCCATACGGCGTTGTCTGGGATCACAGCTTAACGCTCTTATTGATGGGCATTGGGGCATCGCTTATCTTTTTACATATGTCATATCTCACGAACAAGATTATTAATTAAGTTTTAAAACTGAGTTCACGGTATTGGTCACAGGTATTCATAGAATTAATACTATCTGTGCCGGGGTGCTGTTTGACTGGACAATGAACAACACCGCATTGATTATTGCTGTTTTTGAGTTGGAAACTTCCTCAGTTTTTATCAATTCTGGAGTTAAACTTACTATATAATTGGGTAATAAAGAGCCAGCTCATAAATCAAAAAAACAACCGCGCTCTATAAAGAGGCGGTTGTTTTTTTGATTTATTGGATTCATTCAAGATGCAGTTCAAGTTTTAATCTTCAATTGTTTTTAATGTAGCTGCCTCACATAGCTTCGAATAAACCGCGAGTAATGAATTAATACAGAGAGAGCTGAAGGAAAGTCTGGCCAAGGAATCTACTATGAAACAAAATGAAGTTCTCTGCTTTTCAGAATCATTATAAGAGCAGCCCGACCTTTGATAAGCGAACTCACTCCCTTATGACTTTTGCTGCCTTAAAACTTTTCCTTAAATTGGAATTTAATTCAAGATAGCGTACCCCTTTTTCTGTGAGACGACAAATTCCAACAAATTCGGATATAACAGCATAAACACCCTGAATATAACCATCGACTTTCAATGTTTTCATAAAATAGAAATGCTCATTATACGTCAAGTCAAGTTCTTGAGGACTGGGAGTATTCCCATGATCAACCTTATTCAAGAATACATATTTCATTTTTTTTCTGTCAGCTTCATACATAAAAAACCCTCCTTTCTTCCCTTCTTTTTCAGCGATGTTGATTGCTTTTATGAAAGCATTTTAGAATAGGATTTATCATATGCTTTCATTTACCCCGTGCCGCAAAAAATATTTAGTAAGATGCAACAGCTTCTTTCAGCAAAAAGTTATAATTAGGCTTCGTAAACTGTTTGTCTTTTTCAAAAAGCGACACTCTGTTTTGCAGATGGATATACGTTTGAAAAAGTTTGGTTGTCTTAAACGCGGCTGATAAACTCTGTTTATAAATTTCTTCCGTGTTGAGGGAGGCAGCGATCGAAAAATAGAGAAGCATTTTAGGACCTGCTTCCATTGTTGGGAAATCTAGAGCTATCAGCATTGCTTCATTCATTTCAGCCATTAAGGGATCTTTATTTTGTAAAGAATAATGGAGCCATTCCTGCGGATATAGATAAAATCCGTAAAAGGGAGCGATGCTGGCCACTTTTTCATCTTGTGAAGCCTGCCAAAGCAAGTCCTGTAAACTGTTTGGAGATCGATTGAGTGAGTGTATCATTTCCTCACATACGGCTGAACGCATAGAATATTTCATATTAACATCCTTTCTTAAATGTAATTGTCTGCCTGGTGTTAACTAGACGTAATATTCAAAAAATTAACATTAGTATTAAACTAAATTTATGTTACTTGTTGTGATTGCTGCTTGAACCGTCTCCAGACAGATAATTTGATAATAACTACATGTCACAAGAAACTATGTGAAGTTATTCACTTAATTGAATTCGAAAATGTTATATTAAAAAGCTTTGACTTCCTTATTTGAAGTGAAAGACAAATGAATGGAATGACTTTTTAAATTGATGAAACTTATGCATATTATTTCTATCTGTAAACATATACTGCTTTTTAAACAACCTATTTTTAAATTTTGATTCTATATTAAGTATGGACTCTTTCAGCCATAAGTCAATCTTTTGAAGAAATCAAAATACTTAAGACCATGTAATTTATAAATATATCCTTTCGCCTAAACAAATAATCTCCTAACTTGATTGATTCAACATTTTTTCCTTTACACTTAGCTCTGTTAAAGTCTGCTGTTGATATATAAGAAAACTTCGCTCCAACCCGGCAGGCTTGCCGTGGAGGAGCTTTCCAGCTTCCTCGGGCTTACGCCCTGCGGGATCTTCCAATCTCCTTCTTCCACAGGCGTCCGCCGGTTTCCGCTTCGTTTTTTTTCCCATACAGAAAGTCTGCTGGTTGAATCAAGAAGATACCAAGGTAAAAACCAGTGCCAAGGCGATTTTTCAAGACGCCTGCGGAAAAAGAAAGCAGGAAGATCCTCCCGGACGCAAAGGAGGGAGAGCTGAGGGCTTTCTCCGCGGCAAGCGAAGAAAAAGGAGCCGCAGGCAATCCAATAACAACACGGAGCTTTAACAGAGCCTTACACTTAAAAATTGGTCTTTCCGACCTTGGTTTTTTCTCATCTTCAGGGTAGAGTCAGGAATATGCGGATTTACAACGCTAAGCTCCTCTCTAGCAGTTCAAGCCTGGTTTTCTTAAGCATTGAAGTAATTCATGATAGGCTGCAACACCAATAGAAATACAAAGATTGTCGCTATTAGTAAACAAGATAAAGAAAAAATTTATAAGACAGCAAACGAGCGATAAAAATTAATGACATAATATGTAATTTCATAAAGAGCCTGGTGTAACTTCTAAGGTAGATCACCTAGTTACCAGGCTCCTTTTAATACTCCTATTGTTATTGTTTTCTAACAGTAGTTCTGGTCCACCCAATTTAGAACGACTCAGGCGACTATGAAGTAGATTTGGAACTGTCAACGGGGAGCTACCTTGCTTTTGCTGGCATTAATCCTGTCGGGATGTCATATGTCATCGAGCCAATTATGATAACCGTCGACGAAGGAGCCGAGACACCTGAAAAGAATTGGGAGTCGCTTGTTAAAAACGAAAGTTCAACAAAAGAATTCCAAGGAAAAACAGTTACGTTTCAACATCCGGAATTGATTGCCGAAAAATCCACCACTTTATTTTTTGATTTACACGAAGATACTCCTCTGCCTTACTTGGGAGCGTTAGGGCATCTGGTTGTGCTGGACGAGCAAGGAACACGCTTTATCCATGTTCATCCAACATCAAATGACCAAACCGTATTTGAGGCTCAGTTCCCATCCCCAGGGTTTTACAAACTATGGGCAGAATTTAAATTTGCAGATACGGGCGTTTTCGTTTTCCCATTTATTGTTGAGGTTGCTAAAAGACGTTAATTTTGGAAAAAGTTAAAAAACAAAAAAGTGAAGAGCTTAATTTAACAGTAGTTGCTAAAGTACTGCACTTATAGTTTGGCTGGAACGCAGTCAATTCTTGGTTGATGATACTGGTGGGATGAAAGTAGCGATTTCACTTTCTTATTAAGTTTCATAGAAAATACACATCTCTATGCGAGAATAAAGGAAGCACAGTTGCAAGAACTTCTTGGAAAGGGAATACTGTTTTAAGACTTGAAGACTCGAAAGTTATTATTCTTCAGTCTCCACAAAATAATTGATGGAAGGAAGCGACAAACAATGAAAAAGGTTCTGTTAGGCTCATTCGCTCTCAGCTTCATCTTAATTGGCTGCAGCGACAATGAAAATACCGGAGGCTCCCCGATGGATAATGGCAACATGGGCCGCATGGGCGGCGACAACCAAGAAGACGGCAATAATGAGAGAGGTATGGGCGGTATGGGCGGCATGATGAACCACGGAAATATCCCCCTCCTCGCAGCCTCTGAAGGAATCAATGAGCTGTCGATTCCTCCTGTATTAGAAAGGCAGCAAGGCCAGGATTTTGATTATGAAGTTACCGCCCAGCAAGGATCGACTGAATTTTTCAAGGGCATTTCGACCGACACCTATGGCTATAACGGCGATTTACTTGGCCCCACACTTAAGCTTGAAAAAGGCGAAAGTGTGGATGTCAAAATCACAAATGATTTGGATGAACCGACCACCTTTCATTGGCACGGCCTGGAAGTTCCCGGTGAAATCGACGGCGGTCCACACGGTGAAATCCAGCCCGGCGACAGCCAGATCATTACATTGGAAGTTGATCAGCCAGCCGCCACGCTTTGGTATCATCCACATGTCCACGGCTCGACCGCTGAACAAGTTTTCGAAGGACTGTCCGGGATGTTGCTCATTGGAGAGGAGTCCGGCTCTGATTCGGAACTTCCCGATGAATATGGCGTTGATGACATCCCGCTCATTTTCCAGGATCGCCTGTTTGATGAAAACAAACAATTGAATTACGACAGACTGATGAACCAGGACGGAACATTAGGCGATATTTCTATCGTCAACGGCACTATAAACCCAAAATTGACCGTCACCAAATCCGTCATGCGCTTTCGTTTGTTGAATGGAGCCAATGCGCGAAATTACACGTTCCAGTTGAGCAATGGCGCGAACTTCACGCAAATCGCTTCTGATGGCGGATTGCTGGATGAACCAGTTGAAACCGACACCCTGACTTTAGCCGCTTCGGAGCGTGCAGAAATTCTCATCGATTTTTCAACGATGACTGAAGAAGAATCTCTTGCCATCATCAATGACGAAGGGACTGCATTGCTCCCGTTTGATCTGGCTCTTGAAGATTCTCCGGCGGACACCGCCAAAATGTGGACATCCGACGAGCCCTTCCTGACCGAACAGGAAACTGCAATGCCAGTATCGAAGGAAATTGAGTTGTTTGGCATGGCGGATATGGTGACGATCAATGGAAAGAAATTCGACATGGAACGCATCGACTTCCGCCAGGAACAAGGCGTTACGGAAGTGTGGGAAGTTTACAACAGACCCGATATGATGGGCGGCATGATTCATCCCTTCCATATTCACGGCACCCAATTCAAAATCATTTCCCGTGATGGTGAAGAAGTGGAACCGAATGAACAGGGCTTAAAAGACAGCGTATTGGTTGAACCCGACGAACGGGTAAAACTGCTTGTCACTTTCCCGGAAAAAGGGGTATTCGTTTTTCACTGCCACATTTTGGAACATGAAGATAATGGCATGATGGGGCAAATTGAAGTTTATTAACGTCTTAACAGGCAGATAGTGCCATTTCGCTATCTGCCTGTTTCTATGTAATGTATATTTTCTCATCATTCTTTTTAAAAGATTCAAATCGTATTACTTCATTTAACGTTTATTTAATGAGTTTAGCTAAATGTTCAGCCAAAAGAATCAGAGCTGATCCAAATCCATTTTCGTTGTTGTACCAAGAAACAATTTTCACGAGCTGTTTATCCCCATTTCCAACGATATCCGTTAAGGTCGCATCATAAATACCTCCTGTTGAAGTGCCAATAACATCTGAGGAAACCAGCAGTTTTCCGAGTATTCAAATGAGGAAGTTGCAGCTTTTTTCATGGTTGTATCCCCTTCTTCAATTGTTACTTTCCTTGCTAAATTGGCGTAAAACTCTAGAATTGTCTCACTTGCATGGGTATTCGCAAAGCTGTTCCATCAACAACGCCTTTTAATTCTGGTAAAATTTTTCCGACGGCTTTCGCTGTCCCCGTAGAAGTATGAATTGCATTTCTCGTTGCTGCCCATCCACGTCTCATATCCACCTTCGAACTATCATGTAATAAAGAGTTTCTGCAAGGATACTTTACAATTGAAAAAGGAGAGTCGATGCGATCAAATCGCACCAACACTCCTTTTCTATTTATGCAGCTTCCGATAACATTAGATTATGTTAAGTGTGAGATATTGAGAATTTTTCACCACTCAACTTCATTAAACTTTTTCTTTACTATTCTGTAGGTTCAACCTCAGTTTCTTCTTTAAATAAAGATATTATTAATAATATTTGTACCATTAAGCTTGCAATTTTCTCGTTATAATTATTTATACCAGATAAACCATGCAATATATTATTTCTTAAATTTAAACCTCTGCTATCATTTAAGGTTGCTTTTAAATACAATATAGTATCTATATTGTATACTTCCAGTAAAATTTCGGAATTAAGTATATCATTTAGAGTGATGACATCGAATCCACCCTTATTTGTATTAGCTTTAATTGTGGCTCCATCGCAATTTCTTATAATATTTCTTAAGGCATTTTCTATTTGAGGTAATAGTACGTGAATTGCAGCAATATACTCATCTTCAAAGTAGAGAATAAGTCCCTTTTTTATAAGTTCAATTTTCCTTTTATCAAATGCTGGAGATAACGTTAAAATGCTTAATAACTTTTCATGATCAAGAGAGTGGAAATAAATAAATTCTTTTATTACTAAGTTTATCAACCCCAAGCGTACTTCAATTAAATCTGCATATGTCTTTATAATATTTCCTTTAAAATCTTCCTCAGCACTCCTAATAGTCGCCGCTCTTCTACCTTCATTTGATAATATAATGGAAGGGAGGGATTGGGTTAACAGTGATTTGAATTCACCAACTTGTTTTTCCACATCTTTGCTTTTAGGTATAAGCATCAAACAAACATTTATCACATCTTGTTCTAGGTCACCTTGAACAATGGCATCCAAGAATTGTTTTAAATCTTCTTTTGGAATTTCAATCTCTTTTTCAAAGCGTATCAATTTTTCATTAATTAGTGGGCCTAACCTTGAAATTTTCACAAGAATTCTTGATGCTTCTTCCCTTAGGCCATATTCTTTATAAAGTTGATATAACTCTTGAAGATTAGCTTCAGTAGAAAAGACATTCTCTCTCGTTTCATGCATTTGGCATGTTTCTTCTAATTTCTCTAAAAACTCGTGTACTTTTTCAATTTCTCTTTTGCTTCCATAATAGGATATTATTCTTATTATGACCGATTTGATTGCGTGAATTACATTTTCTTCGGTCATTAATCGCTCCAGCCTTTTTTCTAAAGAGTAAATAATAGTATCTACTTCTTCTTGACTAAGTTTTAATTTTTTATTGTTAATTAAATTATCAAAACTAAATCCCCAGGTTCCAGGTAATTTATCAACCGCGATATTATCTTCTAGCTCTATCATTATTTTCTTTGCGAGATGTATTCTATTCGAATCCCTTAATGACAGAGCTAAATTTAAAGATCTTTTGCTAACTTTAATCAATTCTGACTTGTTATTAAAACTTAAATTTTTAACTATTTCCAAGTAAGCATCTATTGCTTTTAATCCGTAAGTATATCCATCATAGCCTTTAAAAATCTTTGATATTTCCCATATCAAATCTGAATAGCGTGCTATCAATATACAGTTTGTCGATTCCTCAACTCTCCTCTGCCAATAATCAATTGCATTTTCGTTTATCTTATCTAACTCTGAAGTTTCTTTACTAATAATTCCTACTCCAAAGTAACATCCTAAATTAAAGCCATTTTCCTGTTCATCAAGAAAACTAAAAGCTAATTTTTCATAATTAAATTTCGTATTATCATTTTCATTCACTTGTACTTTTACAAGTTTTCTTTTGATTTCTATCATACTATCGATGTTACTCATTTTTTCGAGTTCTGTAATGACTTTATTCAAATCATCCATGTTAATGGCTCCTTTTATATTAGTGCTGAAATTAAATTCATTAGAGAGAACTCTTAATCTATCAATAAAAAATATAGTTGAAGTACATTATAAAAAAAAGAAACTTTATATAAAGTTTCTTTTGAATATCGTGATGTGACCAGATTGAATCACTTGTACACAGTTTTAAGTCTACATTTATGGCTAATATAGCCGGAAATATTTCTCCTTTTTACTCCTTCTTTTTATATGCTTCTCTAATTTCTTTTTCAAATATCTCTCGCGGAGGTGGAGGTGAGGGTGGATTCGGCTTCTTTTTTCTTTGTTCTCTTTCTTTCTCTTCTTTTTTATCAGACATTTACTTCTCCTCCTTTCGTATTCTTACCAGTTTAATGTATTAGGTATCATTAGTGCAAAAGTTATAAGTAAAAATATTCCAAATATCATCATGAATATATTAGCCCAATGTGAGTAAGCTATTCTTTTATCGTTTTTAATTAGAATATTATCTGCGCTGTCGACGTAGATTTTTTCTAATCCTTTCTCAAATGCCTCTTCTAATGAATCCTCGTGAAAATCATATTTATCTATATCAAGATTTTCGTAATATTCCTCTAATTTCTTATAATAATTTTTTAGATTAGTAGGTCGAGGTAAGTTTTGGATTTTTGTATTATACAAACCAATAAAAATTATTATAATTGATATCAAACTGCATATAGTCGCTATAGAAATTGAAATATAGTAAAAGGATTCATATCCTTTCACTGTATCAAAACTATTGTAAGCATATAAAAGCCCTCCAAATAGAACAATCCAGATACTTATAGACCATTGGACTCTACTAGTTACATAACTTATTCTCTCTACTTCTTTGGCATGCATTTCTTTATACATCTCTAAATGGCTTTTTTTATTCATATTAATCAACTATTTCACTCCACTTCATTTAATATTATAATTTTCTTCTATATATATCTATAAATAATTATATACTATGATAAATTACTTTTATAAAATTCTGATAATTATAGTTTAATTTCCCATGTGTTTAGTACCCGTTCATAAAAGTACACTTTCTCGAACGCACGAGCTTGATAGGATTTTTCGAGAAATCCAGGTTCAAAAAAGTTCAAATTCACTTTTCGAACGTCTGCTTCATTGAGCACACCTTTAAGAACGGATTATACTATAATTCAACAAGGTTTTAAGATGAATAAGGAAAAGAGAATATTTGCATCTATTCGAATGAGCATTGAATTAACGACCGTGATATTTTGGTCGATAGACTCAATGGCGAGGATTTTCAATAGAACATAATAAATTATTAAAATGAATACTGGGAAAAGAACTAGAGTTTAATTGCTCGCACAAATCATCGTGTGAATTCTTCCGTCCGGGATCCCCTCTCCCACTAGCTGACCGAACTTGAGCAGCTTCTTTAGGTAAAAAGAAAGAAGGTTTTCAAGTCGAATATTGACTACAAACCGTAGAATATTCATCCTGCAGAAGTGAAAATTACAAAAAATGACCTCCTTGATTTTCTTCCGATTGACCTCTGAGTAGAAGAGCCCTGTTTACTACTACGATTTCAAAAAAATCAGGTTACATAAGTCCGGCTCCCTTCATAACATTTTCTGTTGTGAAGGCTTTTTTTGCCGATAGCTTCCCTTTCCAACAAACAAAGATAAAAAGAGCAAGTAAGACATGGGTATTTTTTCCTCCTCCTCGCTTTTTTCATTAGAAAAAATGGATAAAAAGTTATAATTTTCTAAATATTGTGGTTTATTTTATTTCGATACGCTAATATTATGGAAGACTACATATTCCAGAAAGGATGATTAATTTGAAGAAATTTATTGTTTCTGCACTTGCAGCTCCCTTGCTGCTTACTACGGTGATGCCAGCTTCTGCCGGAGCAGAACCGCAGTCCAAACCGAACGGACCGTGGATTCAGCCGGAGCAGCAGACGAAACTTGAGCGCTTTATTTCTCCGGAAAAAATGCACGAGCAGCTCGCGCAGATTGAAGACCGTGCCCGCGATGGCCGTATGGAACTCGACGTTGTCGGTCAGTCGGCAAAGTATGACCATCCGATTTATGCAGCAAAGTTCGGGGAAGCCGATACGGACAATCCGAAAGTTTTCCTGCAGACAGCAATCCACGGGGACGAACAAGGGGGGACGGAAGCTGCACTCGATTTGATTCAGACGCTCGCGATGAGCAACAATCAGGATGTAAGAGCGATCCTCGATAATGTGACTGTTTGGATTGTGCCAATGCTCAATCCGGACGGTGCGGAAATTATTGAACGGGAGGAAGGTCAAGCGAAGCAGCGCCGGAATTTCCAGGAATGGACACCAGAGGAATGGGGACTTTCTGAAGACACACCTTCCCCGTGGTACCACGGACGGGACTGGGCCAGTGAAGAGCTCGGTTTTGACGTCAACCGTGATTTCCATCCGGACCTTTCTTTTGAACTTACAGGAGAAGATGCCGGACTTCTTCCAGGGATCGGTTCTGAACCAGGCTTTTACGTAACACCGGAATCTCGGGCTTCCCGTGATGTATTTGCTGAGCTTGAACCGGACTTATTTATTGATCACCACCACCGTTATAGCAACACAGTTTCTGAAGACGATGACCGGCTGAATACGCTGCAGATCCTTGGCCAGGTAGTGGATGAAGATAACGTAGTCAGCCACGACGGCACGGACTATCAGTTGAGCAAAGAATCCCTGGAGCTTTCCAAGCAGGTAAACAGTCACGTTTATCAGGTACTCCAGAAAGGTAACTCTCCATTCGGTGCGGTTTCCCGCTATCCGGACGTTAACCTGCCGGGTACAGCGCTTGGAAGCTATTCTTTAAACGATGCGGCCATTATGCTGTATGAAACACGCGGCCAGCAGCATCCAAACGGTCACACGGGCCAGAAATCCAGCGGCATGCTGATCAAGCAGAGCTATATCGGAATTTATGAAACACTGCTCGGTCTTGCGACGGAAGAAATTTTCGAAATTGATCCGGAATTCTATGATACAGAAATTCCAACAAACAGCCCCCGCATTCAGCGGCCATAATGAAGCAGCGGGAAATAAGAGAGGCTGTCCCATAAGTCGACATGGTCGACGGGACAGCCCTTTTTTTATGATCGGTTTTGCACCTGCGTTTGCTCTAATTCGGTTCGGGTGGATTGTGCCGGTTACTGACAGCTCGAACTTCGGCTCCTGGTCATCGATGGAATGGCCGCCGACTAGAGTGGTGCATGGTTCTTTTACTTTATCAGAAGCACCGTCGAGTACCTCGGCTAAAATGCTTTTATCCAATGTGTTGATCGGAAAAGCAACGATGTTCATGACAGTCAGCCGCTCTGGCGGACAATATGATCCTATACCTCTATTTTTCGTCCTTACCATTCCAGGTTTTCTTTAAGTCTTTATTGCATTTCCGAAGCTTCTGATTCTTTTCCTGCTTCATTAACCGAGGTAACATAATGACGCACCTCGCCTACATTCTCGGAAGAATAAGCTTTGCGTTCATACGTGGCGACACTGTCTACCTGTATAAATTCTCCATTTTCCTGCTCTTCATAGACACGGTAGCCGACGACATCTTCGTCACTCACCGCATGCCATGAAAACGAGGATCCGTTTACGGCTGTATTTTCCGGTGCTTCAGGGAGAGAAAGTTCTTCCGCCTCCGAGGCTTCTTCTTCGACCAGTTCGCTGTAGACGACCAGCCTGTCATCATGTGTTCCAAATTCTTGGTTAAACGTCCCTGTACACGTAATGACGTTTAAATGTCTGCCTTCGCTAGCTCCGAAAATATCTTCGATCGGAGCTTCTTTTCGATCGTATTTTGCTACTTTCGTCACTTCAAAAGTTAATATTTCCCCTTTATCATCGGTCACCTGCATAAGGTCTCCTGCTTCCATTTGATCTAATTCGTAAAACACCGCTGGTCCGGTACGGCTGTCCACGTGACCTGCCAATACGGCATTTCCTTGTTCTCCCGGCTTCACTCCTGGCTCAAACCAACCAATGCCTTCGGCAGAATCAGGAACTTCCATTTGGCCATTATCCAGGATACCGACTTCTTCCACCGGCCCCTCTACATCGATAGAAGGAATGGTTAACGTTTCCGGAAGATGACGAGGAATTTCTTCTCTGGCAGGTTCAGTCAGGGAAGCTGTTTCCATCGCACGGGCCTCCTCAAAGGATTGAAATTCATGCATTTCCGCAAACTCACCGGTTTCCTTTTCTTGTTCCTCACTGCGAATATCTGCCTCCATTTCATCGTCTCTTTCGGACAACACCGCGGTTTCTGTTGGAGAAGAAAAGAAAGCGGAAGTGGTGACAAATCCTAAAACAACCACCGTGGCAATCAGAAGAGGGGATAAAATTAAATAGAGAAATTTCTTGATCATAGGCTCCACTCCTTCTTCAGATAGTCACGAAGAAGCAGCGTTTCTTCGTGACTATCTGAATATAAAAAAGGGAAAAGAGAAAAATTCCCCTTTTCCCGTGATCGTTTCTTATCCTTGCGCATTTATCCTTTTACGTCCGTAAAGGAATGCTCCGGCTGCTGCTACAAAGGCTGTTGTCATTGCCCAAAGCAGCGTTGTATTAGAGGCTGTTCCTCCGAGTCCTGTTGCTGGCATTTCCTCTGGCATGCTCTCTCCAGCAAACTGTTCCGGCATTTGGGAAACAAAGGCGTTACTCAATACTTCTCCAAGTACAAACATATGGTGGAAACCATGACGGAATTCTTCACTCCATGTTTGCTCGAAGTTTCCTGCTACATACGCATCAAACGTATTTGTTACATCGGCTACGTGAGCAGAAATCGCTTCTTCGCCAGCTTCCTGTGGAATGCCGCCTTCAGTAGCCTCATCGAGGAAAGCGGAGAATTCCACGACATAATCTGCAAGATTTTCGTCCGCTTCTTCCCGCGCTTCTTCGTCGCCTTCAACAGCGGCCGCGGTCATGTCACCAAAAAAGTTAATGTGACTCTGCCAGATCGGCTCAAACGCCTCTGCGCCTTCTTCTCCGTATAGAGAATCGATCGCTGCCGTTAGATCTGCTGTATTTTCATCCAGTGCCCACTGTGCTTCATCAAAGTCATCTGCTCCATCAAAGCCTTTCTGCATGCCAAAGACTGCAAGGAAAAAGTGCTCCGAAAGTAAATGATTTAAATCGGACCGCAGATCTGCAGCGGGAGTAGAAACTTCTGTGTTATCGAATTCTTCTGGCATTTGTTCAACAATGGCGCCGCCTAAAGTAACGCCGATGTCAAACATGTGATGGAACCCGCCCCGGAAGTTCTCATATGTTTCCTGAAACTCTCCGTCTGCATAAGCATCGAATGTGTCCGTAACATCCGCTACATGGGCTGTAATCGCTTCTTCTCCAGCTTCCTGAGGTAAATTTCCTTCGGTTGCACTATCGAGGAAAGAAGAAAATTCCTGTACATAATTTTCAAGGTTTGTTTCTGCTTCCGTCCGCGCTTCCTCGTCGCCTTCTACCTCGGCCACTACCATGTCACCGAAGAAATTGATATGACTCTGCCAGATACGTTCAAATTCTTCTGCGCCCTCCGCACCATAAATCGAATCAATCGCAGCTGTAAGTTCTGCGGTGTTTTGATCCAGGGCGGCACCTGCCTGCGCTGCATCATCTGCCCCGTCATGGGCCTTTTGCATAAATGCGACGGTCAATGCGAAGTGCTCGGAAAACAACTGATCCAAATCTGCTCGGAAGTCCGCTGCGGGAGACGTGACCGACGCTTCTCCGTGGCCCTCCGCATGCTCCCCATGATCTGCTGCCATAGCGGCAGATGGTGCCATGACCAGAAGGGCACAAGATGATAAGACGGCTTTTTTCATTTTACTCATTCTTCATTCTCCTCTCTGTGTGATAAATTTGATGAAACATTTCTTTCTTACCCTGATAAACGTAAAGAAAAGGAAAACGGATCACTTTTAATGCGAATTTCTTAAAAAAATAGAAGGCATCAATATTTTTACCTTTCTTATTCTTCTCACTTTAGATGAAACTCACAAAAAGGTTCCTTTTGACAAGTCAAAAGTTCTACCAAAAAGAATGAAATACTGAGATGTGACGCTTCATTTATACAACAAAGATAAGGAAAGTATGATGAAAAAGCAGACATTGTCTTGTGATTTATCGATTATTTCTCCTGATGATATCGGTCGTCTATACATGAAAATTTCCGTTTGTATATCATCGAGATTAAAAGCACCGTCACCTTTTATAAATCGTCTACCACTGAAATGAGAGAGGACTTATGAAATACTCTATTTCTTCAAAGGTGGAAAGAAAAGAAGAAGCTCTTTCTTTTGATAGAATGCTAACTATGAGGGGACATGAAGCTACCTACGGATTGGAATAAAGGGAATCTTCCCTCTACTTAAGATAGAATTAATAGAAATTAATACGTCTACACAAGCAATCAGAAGAGAAGAGGTTTTCATACTTTTAGCCCCTCAATCAAAAGAAAACGATACAGAATTTGGCATCGCTTTGATATTATGTAAAGAAATATATGTCCACGTTTTAGAACCTAACTACAAAGAGAACTGGGAAGATGTTCCCTGCCGCCATGGTCCTTTTATGAAAATATGTACAGAAACGATCGTGCATTTGCTTGATTGTATTCAAAGAGCTTATCAAACCTCTTTGCCTGACGAAGAGCAGGAGCTCCACACACACAAATAAAAAAGAAAGCCCCCACAAGTAAGGAACTTTCTTTTCGTGTAATTTACGCTGTTGCTTTGTTACGACGACCCATCATGACGACTCCACCAGCTAAGGCAGCGAATAGTCCAATCATTGTATAGAGAGGACCGTTGGAGGCTGTGTCTGCCATTTCATCGCCTTCCACATCGTCCGCCATTTCCAGCTGTCCACGAATTTCCCCGTCTGGAAACTCTTCTGTGTGAAGGTTCACGTAGATGTTACCCTCTACAAGCGTCTCAGAAAACTCTTCCCAGCTCAAATCGCCTACTAAATCGTCTTCTGTTAATGTCCCTGTAGCCACTTCTCCATCGTAATCCATCGCTTCGTCATTTTCAAAAAGGAAGAGCTCGACGGGACCATCTTCTCCGCGTGGGCCACTATGGAAGTGACCGGCAAGTGTATCATTTAAATCATGAGCCTCCACAGTGAAATCCAGAGACTCTCCATCGTCACTTACCTCCACATGCGCTTCTCCTGTCGCATCACTATCTACGTCCATGACTTCCTCTTCCGGGACCAGATCAGCCATAAATTCCTGTCCTTCGTGTGCTGCGGACGCCGATCCGGCAAATCCTGCAAACGCTACCACTGATGCGGTCGATACTGCAAATACTTTTTTCATTTTACTCGTTCTCCTCTCTGTGTGATAAATTTGAAAAAGAATTTTAGTTAAAAATTCCTTTCCTGTCCTGGTAAACGTAAAGAAAAGGAAAATGGATCACTTTTAATGTGAATTTTTTATGAAAAATAAAAGAAATCAACATCTTCATCTTTTTTTCTTCTCACTTTAGTAGAAACACGCAAAAATTTTTTTGTAACTGCCCCATCTCAGAAAAAATAAATTCAGAAAAGATCGCGCATTTGCTTGATTGTATTCAAAGAGCTTATCAAACCTCTTTGCCTGACGAAGAGCAGGAGCTCCACACACACAAATAAAAAAGAAAGCCCCCACAAGTAAGGAACTTTCTTTTCGTGTAATTTACGCTGTTGCTTTGTTACGACGACCCATCATGACGACTCCACCAGCTAAGGCAGCGAATAGTCCAATCATTGTATAGAGAGGACCGTTGGAGGCTGTGTCTGCCATTTCATCGCCTTCCACATCGTCCGCCATTTCCAGCTGTCCACGAATTTCCCCGTCTGGAAACTCTTCTGTGTGAAGGTTCACGTAGATGTTACCCTCTACAAGCGTCTCAGAAAACTCTTCCCAGCTCAAATCGCCTACTAAATCGTCTTCTGTTAATGTCCCTGTAGCCACTTCTCCGTCGTAATCCATCGCTTCGTCATTTTCAAAAAGGAAGAGCTCGACGGGACCATCTTCTCCGCGTGGGCCACTATGGAAGTGACCGGCGAGCGTATCATTCAAATCATGAGCTTCGACAGTGAAATCCAGAGACTCTCCATCATCACTTACTTCCACGTGTGCGTGTCCGGTCGCATCACTATCTACGTCCATGACTTCCTCATCCGGGACCAGATCAGCCATAAATTCCTGTCCTTCGTGTGCTGCGGATGCCGAGCCGGCAAATCCTGCAAACGCGACCATTGATGCGGTCGATACTGCCAATACTTTTTTCATATCATCACTCCTTTTTCAAAGTTCGCTTTGCAGCGACAGGTACTCTTTACCCAAATTTTCAAAATAATATGTTTTTTTATGTAAAAACACAGGTTTCTTCATATAAATAACTTTATTTCCCTTTTATCCCAAAAATTAAATGATGTGATTTTTATAAAGATTTTAATAGGAAAATTTAGTTAGTAGAAGAGTGATCTTTTTTGCGGTCAACTCCGTAGTATAGGGTAAGGAATCTTTCAGAAAAGGAGGAAGACCATGATGGATAAATCTATGGAATGGGCGCTATTAATTGGACGGTTTGTGTTAGGGAGCATCATGACAGGTCACGGGTTAGCCAAAGTATTTTCTCTGACACGTGTGCTGGAAACCTTTGAACAATTGGGGATTCCCCCACTGGCGACCTTAGGGATGATCGGAATTGAAGTCATTGGCGGCATCGCTCTTTTGTTAGGAATAGGCGTTCGTCTCGCTTCTTTTTTTCTCAGTACGGTCATGCTTGGTGCCGTTTTGTTTGATTGGTCTCTTGGACTCCTTGCCGGGTACGAATTTCCACTGGCGCTGTTTGGTCTATCCTTGTTTTATACGTTAGTTCCCTGCCAATTAGGTATTTTAAAACTGCCTTTTCCATATGAAACCTATCGAATTTTCAAACGCCTGTTCTCGAAAAAAAGCACCCGTGGGACTTTGCAGAACCTTAATGAAAGAAGGAGATCCTCATGAATGTTTCCAGAGTCTGGGCCTTTTTTATTCTTCGAATGATAGCAGGAGCCATCTTTCTAACTCACGGGATAGATAAATGGTTTCGTATGGATTACAACACAGCGATGTTTGAGAATTACGGATTGACTAGAGAACTCATGTTAAGTGTCGGTGCTTTAGAAATACTAGCCGGCTTCTCGTTTCTGAAAGGGATGGCCATAAAAATAGCTGCGGTTGTATTAACCCTGATCATGGCGGGAGCTATTGTCATCGCCCGCTTTTCGTTTGGGTTGATAGGAGGGTATGATTTACCTTTAGCGATGTTTGCCATCTGCCTTTTGTTCGTCTTTACGAACAAAAGGAACCATTCGTTTTCCCTCATCCTTTCTTCCACTCGTTCTTTCTACCAAAATATCTTCCATAAAGTTCGAAAAACGAATGGGTGAAAAGAGATTGCCAGGAAACAAAAACGGGAACGGTCGGCATAGTAAGAAATAGAAGGAGGTAAAATAGTGGTAAATAAACTTGCGTACGCTTTGATTTTAGTCGGCATTTTATTTGGTGGATGGAACGGGTATGTGTGGGCGACCGAAAGTTCTTCCGGCCAGGAGCAATTAGAAGAAAATGATATTGCCCCTTCCGAAGTAATCTCGACCACGGAAAAAGCTGATTCGATGCAGGGAGAGAGACTTCCCGATGAAAAGAGCAGCGATCAAAAAGATGATCCTTCTTCCTCCTCGCTGTCTCGTGCCGAGGAAACCGAAGAGGAAACAGCACCACGCGAGGACTATGATTATGAGAAGGGCGACGACGTCGGATGGCTGCTTATTCCTTCCCTCGATATGAAATACCCGGTGTATTGGGGTACTGATGATGAGACCCTGACACAAGGGGTTGGATATCATGAAGGAGACTTTACAACCCCTCCTGATGGATTGGGACACACGGTCCTTTCCGGTCACCGGGATACCGTCTTCCGGGAGCTTGGAGATGTCGAAGAAGGCGCGGCGATTTTCGTCCAATTTGAAGGGGTGCAGTACGAATATGAACTGGAAAAAACATGGATCACGGATGCGGATGACCGCACCGTCATCGTGGATAAAGAAGAGCCGACATTAACGCTGACCACGTGCTATCCGTTTAATTTTATCGGTGCCGCCCCTGATCGTTATATCATGGAAGCTTCTCTCGTAGATACAGTAGACATGGAATAATGTCTTTTGATATGAACGGTTTTAAGAGGTTAGAAGATAGTTGTACAAAAGAGGCGAGATTATTCCATATCGGAGGAGTGATACCGCCTCTTTTTTTGGCCTCCCCTATCGCATGCTCTTTCTTCTACAAAAATTTTTAAATTCGTTTGAGATAAACAGGGGAAACAGCCATTCCTCCGTGTCCCTCGATACAAAGCCGACCCCGATAGTTGAGTGTTTCCTACCCGGATCTATGTGTTTTAACACCCTGTTTTTCGCTTCCATTTTATATCATCCTCTGGAAAGCCCCTTGCATTTCCTCTTGGTGCCCCCTCTCTCCGTAAACATCTTTTATAGATTCCCACATCCAAATTAGGAAGCTAATGCTCAATGTATTCCTTTGTTTTTTACTTGTTTACGTTTTTTCATCCAGATAGGCCTCGCAATTTACAGCCAATCCTTTCAGGGTCTTAAGCAAACAAACCGTCATCTTCTTTTTCAATTATCCCGGAGCACTTATAAAAAGCCAGTCCGCGACGCGCCCGAAAATAGACTCGCAGACCCTCTTATACCAACACGACAGATCTAAACAAATAACAGAACTGCCTACTTCTATTTTTATCATCTGCCTCTTTATTCTGATAATATACAACGTAGGTGGCGTTTTATCAGCTCTGCTGTTGTTTATTGTTCCAACAGGTCATCTACTCTCCTCTTCGTGGTTAGGAAGGGGGAACATGAAGGCGGTCGTTCTTAAGGAAGAATATAGGGCAGGGAAGCTTAACCAAAATAGTACGGAAAACGACTTTCTTATTTCTTTTGAAAAACGAAAGGGAAAACTTACATAGCGGTCGGTGTGAAATAATCTTTTTAGTGGATCCGGAAAAAAGATCCAATCGGCTCCAAAAACACCGCCGCAGCCAATAAAAGTTTTCATGGGAATGATCAAATCCCGGTTTCCTT
Organism: Alkalicoccus halolimnae; assembly: GCF_008014775.2. Classification (GTDB taxonomy): domain Bacteria; phylum Bacillota; class Bacilli; order Bacillales; family Salisediminibacteriaceae; genus Alkalicoccus; species Alkalicoccus halolimnae. The sequence continues at coordinate 2,453,039 of NZ_CP144914.1, forward strand.
TCGTTAATAGGGGTAGAAGCGTGTTTCTGGAGAAGGAGGGTCATATGGAAAAGCACGAAGACGTACAATTGTACGAGCGCCTCCATGCCAAGGATCAGGCCGCAATGGAAATGCTTTACGACAAGTATGGGAAGCTGCTCTATTCGTTTGCCTATAAAATGGTTTACAATTCCGCGGGAGCGGAGGAAGTGGTACAGGAAGTAATGATTAAGCTATGGAGGGGAAAAGGGGTCTATTCTGCTGAAAAAGGAAGGTTTACCACCTGGCTGCTTACGATCACCCGCCACACTGCCATCGATTATCTTCGAAAGCAGAAGAGACATACGGAAGACGTGATCCATCAGGAAACAGAGCACGAAGACTCCCAGCCCGGCGTAGAGGAAATGGTGGAATGGAAGCACCGGAGTGAACGGGTAAAGGAAGCGATGCGTGTGCTCAAGGAAGAGCAGCGCCTAATTATTGACATGTTTTACTTTAAAGGCTACTCCCAGAAAACGATAGCGGAAAAGGTTAATGTGCCTCTCGGAACAGTGAAAGGCCGTATCCGGCTGGCTTTAAAGCATTTGAAGGATGAACTTTATGAAGAAAGGAGGGATTGGCAGTGACAGACAAGCAGTGTGAAAAATTGATTGACTACTTTAACGGACAGATGCTGGAAGAAGAGAAGGAAACGTTTGAAAAGCATCTTGAAAGCTGTGAAGAATGCCGGGCAGAACTGGCAGAATGGGAAGACCTTTCCGCGGATCTTCCTTTTTTAAGCGAAGTAGAAGAGCCGCCGCAGGGAATGAAAGAACGGGTGTTAACCAGCGTATGGAACAGCGAAGAAAGTACAGAAGCACCCGTCCAGCAGAAGGCTGACGAGAGAAAACATTCGCTTAAACGCGCGGCTCCTATCTGGCTGGCTGGCGCAGCGGCTGCCGCCCTCCTTTTTTCTTTGGCAGGAAACGGTTATCTACTCAGTGAAAATCAGCAGCTGGCACAGGAAAGAGAACAGCTGGCAGAAGAAGCGGATCAGCTTGCTTTTGAACGGGATGTAATCGAGTCCGATTACCAGGCTCTGCTTGAAGAAGAGCAAGAAGAAGGAACAGGTGTAGCAGATGTTCTGCTTGCCTCCAATCTTGCTTCGGCAGATGAAGAGCTCTTTTCAGGAGAAGGTTCGGCGACGATTATTTCGGAAGACGGGCATGTCGATCTGCTCGTTCAAGTAAGCGGCATGCCGGACCTGGAAGACGAAGAAGCATTTCAGGCGTGGATCATTGAAGGAGAAACGCCGGTAGCGGCAGGCAGCTTTACCATTGATGAAAATGGAAACGGAGCTGTGCGCTACCGACTCAGCGATATGGACGATATGCAGGTAGATCAGATCGCCATTACTCTGGAACCGCAGCCGAATAATGAACAGCCGCAGGGACAGGTGGTTCTCGCTTCTCCTTAAGGACTGATCAAAAATTATCCAAGAAGCTCTGCTGGAACAAACAGATCCAAAAGAAGGCCTTCATGCCAGTATTCGTCATGAAGGCCTTCCGTTGTTAAAAAATCGCTTTCGAAAAACTTTTTTACTGCCTTTCACCGATTTTATGTAGCGTATGAGGAAAGAAAGAAGAAGTCGATCCCATGATGGAACGCCTTTCCCGTTTGACGATTTTTCTATTCTAACAAATGAACAATCATCTAGCATTTTTCATGTTGCTGTCCAGCAGGCGAAAAGGTATCGTAATAACAAAAAGCAGCAGAGCTGGGATTACTCCCTGTCCTGCTGCTTGCTTTATTCATCTTCGTCTATCAAAATACATCATACGTAGACTACATATTTCTAGAATTTAATTAACTCTTCGCTTTTTGAAAATATCCCTTTAATTCTTCCTCAAACATTTTAAAAATCACTACTTCATTCCTTAAATTGTGAATGAAAATATCTTTTGATTGATATTGGCCATTCCACCCGTGACATATCCGATTGCATGTTTTTTATATTTATAAACCCATTTTCCCTTATCTTTTTTCTGGAATTAGCATTTATTAATCTCAGCACTCAAAACCTTAACATACCACGCTACAAAACCTTTCATTTGAATAACAGATTAAACATTTTATTGAAAACAATGGAAGATGATAATATTATAAGTTTTTAATTAAGTTTTTAGGGTTTTAGGGTTTACACCAGCTAACCCCAATGTTTTAAAAAAAAGTCTTTTGTTTCTTGGTTAGTAACCATTTCCTGCACTTTTTCTTTTTCAATGAATTTAATATCACTTATTTCATTATCAATGGGAATAAGCATCTTGGCATCACCTAAAAATTCTACGAGATACATTGTTGTTTCTTGTTTGTCATATCCGATTTCTTTCTTAATAATATCAGGAAAATTAAAACAAATTTTTTCGTCATATTGCTTGAGTATTCTATATTCAGACGAACCCGTCTCTTCTTTCAATTCACGTAATATTGATTCCTTTAAATCATTATCTCTTTCTTCTACGCCACCCTTAATAAAGTCCCACTCCCCTTTTATATTTCGTTTCCCTTTATTAGTGTTTATTTTTGTTTTATGTATAATTAAAAATTCGTTATTTTGAAAAACAATTGCACCAACAGCTTTTCTAATCATTATTTTCACTTCTCCTTCTGACCTTCCCATTGCCGATGTTTTAAATTTCACTCCATAACAATGCTAGATTCTTTTTCAATTAATTCAACAATTGTAAGGCTTGTAGCATGAATAAAAGGAGGTTCCCATAATTTACCTAGAGGGAGATTTTTGAAATGCGCACATAATGTTTTTATCACAACAGAATGAGTAACTATTAAAATACTTCCTGAACTATGCTTCTCTTGTATTAAAGTGATTGATTTCAAACTCTGCTTTTTAGTTCATCAAAACTTTCGCCATTTAATGAATTATAAAGATGCAGAACATTCCAAAATGAGTGAAATTCATCAGGGTACTTCTCCCTGATAAAAGAAACCGTCTGACCTTCCCATTTTCCCATATTGATTTCCATTAAATTATCATCAATAATGACAGGGATATCTCTGTCACCTTTATTTAATTCAGCAGTTGTTTTAGTTCTTTTACTTGGACTTGAATAGATAGCATCAAAATTTATCTCCTTCACTCTATTTCCTAACAATACTGCATTTCTTTTCCCATTCTTAGTTAGTTCTGAATCACTCCAACCTTGCATCTTTCTTTGAGTATCCCATTCAGTTTCTCCGTGTCTTGTTATATATAAAGTAAGCAATATTATCCACTCCGCTAATTAAGTAAGAAACATAATTGTATCGTGAATTCAGATATCCTTATTACACCATTCATTCCATGTTTGTATTTAAACCCCTTCACTCAGCAAGGTGTTCATCGTGACATTATTTCTTGAGGATTTTTCAGATAGAAAAAAAGATTATTATGTTTCGCTGCTTCTCAGACAGTTCGTAGAGAGGAGACCTTCTATTGTTTTTAAGGGGGGCACCTCTCTTTCTAAATGCTATGAGGTAATCTAACGCTTTTCCGAAGATTTAGATTTAAATTCCTTCCGTGCCAAATCAATTACTAAGTGAAACTGCTCTTTTATTTAGTACAGATTTATTACCAGTCCCTGTTCTGCCTGTACTACTCATACCGTTCATAAATTAACTGTTCCCCCTTCGCTCCCGAAAACCATACATCGTTACATGCTTCTGCCATAGCCGGGAGATTTTCTTCAATTGCTGCGAAGACATTTCCCGGTACCCATCCAATATCTCCATTAACCAGTAAATTGTTTCTTCCATAAAAAACAGCCAGATCGACTACCCCCGGCAGATGAGAAATATTTTTCTCTTCTTTGAAAGCTTTATCCAATTGACCTGATTGAAAATAAAAATAACAAACGTCACCGGGAATCGGGGTGACTGTAGAGTTTTCCAATCCAATCTTTTTTCAGGAAAAGGAGGTACCATATTGTAAATTTCGTTATGTGCGTACTTCGCATGGTAAACCTGCCCGCTCTGGGGAAGAGCTTCCCAGACTGCCTTGCAGGTTCTTGGAGCCTCTTCCTCCAAAAGCCTAGCAATACAAGAAACACCCCGTTGAGCTAAACTAATTTTGATATATTTCGTCATACACTTCACCCTTTGTTTTGTATTTTAAAAATTTCATAATCGCATACCGTTAATTAACAGAAAATCACCTGCATTCAAGAACGATAGGAGTTCAGCCTTCTTTTGAAGTACTCTTTACACCATTTATAGTTTCAAATCACACTAAATACTTCCACTTATTTCTATTTTCAAAACATTGACATCCTGATGATATTGGCAAAAGGTGAATTTTCCATTGGGTTTGATTTCAATGAATCTTCCAAAGATTCTTCTATAAAACCTATATGTAAACCCTTATATATTTGAATCACTTTCATATTACAAACGAAAGTTGGAAATCACGAATAGTGGAAGAGATCTCCGTTTCACACGCTATATAAATTGAACTTAATATTTATAAGAATAGAATGTATGACCTCGAAAGCGGTCTTCTCTATCGAAAAAAAGAAGGGTGCTATCATTTTTAACCGCTGATCATACCTGCAGGAAGAACAGAAATGGAGAACAGGCCGCTGCAGGGCACATGGGGCGACTCCAGGGCGAATCAGGACGAGCCGAATATCCAACCCGTCCGACCGCAGGGAGTAAGGGTTTAGCAGAGGCCGGCCCGCCCGGAAAGCGTCCCCATGGAAACGAAAGCGGCTGGTTACAGAAGGAGAGACTAATTATTAAGTTCAACATATATAGCGAATGATTTATCGCACTATTCTTATAATTGAACCGAAGGATTTCCACATTCTTCTATCGAAGTTGTTTTAGAGTGATTTTTCGTAAAGGAGCTTTGATAATATGGTGCAGAGTGATTTAAGAGACGTAAAAGCTGTTTTATTTGATGTATTTGGGACCGTAGTTGATTTTCGTTCTACAATTAAAAAGGAAGGTGCCGTATGGAATTCGGAGAAGGAATTGGATATCGACTGGGGAGCGTTTGCGGATGCGTGGCGGGCACAGTATCATCCGAACATGCAGCGCGTCATGTCCGGGGAGCTGGAGTGGAATAACCTCGACTCGCTTCATAAAATGGCCCTCTCTTCCCTGCTTGAGAGGTGGGGAGTGAAAAAGCATTTTTCTGAAAAGGAAATCGAAGTGCTCAATCAGGTGTGGCACCGCCTGGATCCGTGGTCAGATTCTGTGCACGGGCTGGAACAAATAAAGGAGCATTTTACAATCAGCCCGCTTTCGAACGGCAACATGTCCCTTCTGACGAATATGGCTAAACAGAGCGGTCTGCCCTGGGATGTGATTCTTTCTCCGGAGCTTATAAAGAGCTATAAGCCGGATCCGAAGGTTTATTATATGGCGGCCGATTATTTAGGGCTGAATCCGCATCAGATTATGATGACCGCCTGCCATCAATACGATCTGCAGGCGGCTCAGAAATTAGGATTTCGTACCGGCTACGTGATGCGCCCCTTTGAATTCGGTTACGAACATATTCCTGATCTCACCCCTCTCCAGGAGTACGATATTACAGCGTACGATCTCGTCGATCTGTCAGAACAGCTGAGACGTCGAAGTTTGTAAAACTCTTGCGGCTGTTTACATGTTTCTTCGCTTTTCTAAACTCAAAAAATAGCATAGAGATACTCGCATGACAAAAGAACGAATGCGTCGGCTTTGTTTAAAATGGCGTCATACGAAAAATGATTCTTTTAGACCGTTTGGAAATTTAAAAACAAGATTCGTAATAGTTCTTTTCTCGATATACCGGTCTGAAAGTATGAATATCCACTGGTCAGTACATGATTTTTTCACTATATATAACAATATCATCCTGAATATACCGTCTTTAAAAATCATTCATTTAGCGCATTGTTTGAATTTTTATTTCAATGTAGCATTTATTTAGACGCAGCAGAGCGTCTAAATAAAAGAAAAGGATGTGTGCCTATGAAGAAAACTTTCGTAGCGATGTTAATCTTTCTACTCACTCTCTCTATCTTCTCTCTTCCAGCCGGTGCGGTAGGAAATGGACCGAACTACAATGGGAACGAGACAATCAAAGGAGAAAGACTGACAAGCAATGAAGATCTTTTAGCTGACGTGCAAAGAGCCGCGGAGCGCTCTGACAGCATTGAACTGGAAATTATCGGTCAGTCCGTAAAGGGAAGAGATATTCCCCTCGTGAAGTTCGGAAACAACCCGGACAATCCAACAATTTTATTTTTGACGCAGCAGCACGGAAATGAAGTTTTGATCACGGAAGGTGCACTGAACGTTATTAAAAATTTATCCAACAACAATAAACATAACCGCGGGCTTGCAGAAGAAGTGAACGTATTTTTTGTTCCCCGCTTAAATCCTGACGGTGCAGTAGGAGATGTGGATTTTGATATTTCCGACCATGTTGCAGGCGGGATCGCAACCCGTACGAATGCGAATAATATAGATTTAAACCGTGATCACAATACGCTGGAACAACCTGAAACTTATGCGCTGCATAACAATGTACTGCGGGCGTATGACATTGATTACTTAGTAGATTTCCATCATCAGGGTGCACGTTCCGGGATCGATGGAGAGTATGTATCCGGCTCTATTCTCTACCCTACAAATGAAGGAGTCGATCCTGAAGTTGTAGAAATGTCCAAACAGCTTGGCTCCGTCATGTATGATGCGGTGGAAGATCGAGGATTTGGCCTGCTCGGTAAATACAACGGCGGATCTGCCAATACAATTGCAAGAAACGGTCTGGCCTATGAATACGATATTGCTACGCTGCTTTTTGAAATGAGAGGTATGATCGACCATTCCAATCCGAACCAGGTGCTCGGTCAGAAAAGTAACGGCTATCTCATTCAGCAGGCAGTAATCTCTATGGAAGCTGCGATCGATGCGATTGCGGATACTTCAATTAATGAAGCAGACGTTACTTTCTGGGATGAATTAGAAGTTCAAAGTTTCATCGGTGAAGAGGAAGCGACAGAGTAACAGCAGATTTAAAACAGAGGAAACCCTGCTCGGCAAAAGATGCTGAGCAGGGTTTCTTAATGCATAAGGCTGATCCAACCTTTCAGATAGTTAATATTTATACAGCCGCTCAAGCGAGATTCCACGTTCCGGAAAAATCCCCTTTCCTGTCCGCCGTTTTTATGAACACATAACTACGTGGCCGTTAGTCGTCGTCCTTATCTACGAACTTTCCGTAATCGGGGATGGCTTTTTCTTTGAAGTTTGCTGCGAGATCTGCGAGTCCCTCCTGCAGGTAGTCTCCGCTCATAGGCACGCCGTGTCCCGTAAAAGCGAACTGCGGCTTAAGCTGGGCGAGCGTTTTTACCGACTGTTCTGCGGCTTCCCAATCCGGCGTGAAATATACCGGCGGGCCACTGATTTCGAGCTCCTGGTTCCTCACTTTGTACAGCGAATCCTGCTTCACTGCGACGAAGGCATCGCCGACGATGAGCGCTCCATCCGCTTCACGAAACAGCGATACATGACCTTCCGTGTGTCCCGGTGTATGCACCCAGCGCCAGTCAGGCATTTCCGGCACTGTTTTGTCCGCCGGCAGCTCCTGCGCTCGATTTCCAATATCAATCGCTTCGCGTGGAAACAGTTTTGACATTTTCGCAATCATGCCTCCTTCAACAGTCATGTCCGGATCCGGATAATCCTGTTTACCTGTGATATAAGGAATCTCAAGCGGATGGGCATAGACTGGTACCTCCCACTGCTCCAGCAGGTCGATCAGTCCGCCTATATGGTCAAAATGGGCGTGCGTCAGGATGATTGCTTTCGGTGGATTTCCCTCTCCAAAGCGTGTTGCTGCAGCCTCTTTAATATCATCTCCTGATTTCGGCATTCCCGCGTCAATCAGTACCCAGTCATTTCCATTACCGGGCTTCCCGTAAAAAATAACGTTCACAATTTGAATGGTATAGCTGTACAAATCTTCCCCAATTGCGACACCATCATGGCTGTTTACGGAAGTCACCGGTTGATAACGTTCTGTGGATGAACTTCTTTCCATATCCATCGATTTTCCACTCCTTTTTTGACGTCTTTCTCTTCTTTTCCCGCTCCGGTGTATACCAAACTAAAGCGATCGGCAGCAGCAGGCAAAAAAGGAAAAGCGGCAAGAACGTTCTGCAAAAAGTTGAAGAATACTGCAGCAAATTCAAAATAGATTCTGCAGAACTGAAGAAGTGTATTTCTGCCGCAGAATAAGCTTGAAGAAGCAGTATCCTACTACCTGCTTTACTGAAAATCTTTCATAACACGTGCCAGTGACACTGGAATGAATTAAAAAAGTGCTGTCCCATAAGCCGATGACCCAGGCTTATGGGACACCCCCTTTTTAACGCTTCCTAACTTTCTTTCAAAATCCATTCCTTCGCTTTCTCTTCTTCGTCAAAATCAAACTGTCTCACATTGGGACTTGAAATGATGTCCAGACTCTTCGAGAGTGTCTTAACTATGGCCTGTTCCCCGACCATCGCATATTTTTCAATCTGTTTCATATTATTTTTCACAATAAATTCGAGCCGATCTTTCATCGTGGAGAGTTCCGCTCCTTCTATACTTGAAACCTTCGTTAAAACTTTTATTTTATCGTATTTCTCCAGCAATTTTTCTACTTCTGCAGTCATTTCTTTATATTCTTTTTCCTCGATTTTACTGTCAAATTCAATCGCCAGCACGTTATCTCTGCTCCAGCTTAAAATCTTGTTCAAACTGATCCACCTCCTCTGTTATTTACTACTGTGATTCCTGTTAAATCAAGACTTCAAACTGCTTACAATGCTGAATACTTTGTAAGATTACGCCGTTCCCTTGTTTACACAGTTCAGTCTCTAACCGGACTCCCTCCCGTACTTATTTTTATGAGTTACCCATGTTACTTAACGAATTCTGTGTCCGTTTGATCCATGAACAGTTAGAAGGAAAAAGCTTCAAATAACTGAAAACAGCCGTCGAAGGATTTCCTTCGACGGCTGTTTCCTACCACTTAAGCGGGGAATGGCTCACCTCTTCACTCCCCAACGCTATCATCCGTAAATGGTGGCTCATTCCTTCCGAAATACTCAGAATTTCCGCTGCATCGGGCGGTCGATGGTCTATTGATACAACGGGTCAGACATATGCCTGGATTCAGTCGCGTACTTTCCCTGATCCAGGCAAGGCCATTTCAATAAAGGACTTGATCTCTGCATCAAACTGCTGCATGTGCTGTTTTTCAACGCGGAAGCTGCTCGTATATTTGATTTTATTGCGCTGTTCTTCAGGAAGCAGGTTGTTAATCCACAGCTCTGCCACCGCCGTTGGTTTCTCTGGGGTAAGGGTGGCCAGTTCGGAGGCTATTTTTTCACGCTGCCCATCCGCTCCGCTGCATAAGGTGATGAAGGAATAATCCGTCAGCTTCTCCCTCTTGATGAATGTCCGCATCGGCGCGGCAATTTTTCCCGCCCAGATAGGCGCCAGTAGAATAACAGGTCCGTACTCGCTAACATCAAATTCAATAGGAGCCAGACGCGAATTACGCTTCAACAAAAAATCGAAAAAAATCGAAATGTCTTTCCGTTTCTTTTTTTCCTTAACTTCATACTTGTCGCATCCGATTCTCTCCTGCAATTCAACAGCCAGCTTTTCATTGTTCCCTGAATGGGAATAATAGAGAATGAGTAGTTTCATTGTATAACCTCCTGAAGATTCGGCTTCGTTGAACAGATCATGGGGCCTGATTGACAACTGTTTACTTTTCTTTGAAAACAGGTTCCCGTTTTCTTTTTAATAACTATCTCTTCGTTCTGCTTCCTCATTTTCCCTGCTAAGTTACAATTCTTTCGGTAGTTGTTGAAGCTGGCTCCGCTTCGGACTATCTTTATTTGTAATTATATTTCTGACTACACCCCCTGATGAAAATTAAGACATTGTATTGAAAACGGGAAATAATTATCTTTTTTGCAAGTGCTCCAAATTTTTTTATTTAAAAAAGACTTTCTGTCAGTAAATAAACTGAGCATCCTCTTCCTATTTTCTGTATAATCAAGTTAAATGACTATCTTTCCAATTTATCCAGATTTTGAAAAAGGGTTCTTTACCGAACAAGTCGGTCCAATCATTTGCAGTACCAAACTACGGGCGGGCGCCTGCCCCCTTTTTAGGATGTGAAACTTATGGCACAGTCGGAAACAATTGAGGTGGAAATCACCGGACAGACAGGAAGATTGAAACTGAACAGACCGGATCATGGAAACGGCATTACGCTCCAGCTTGCCAAGGAACTAGCCGCGGTCACCACGGACTGGGAAAAAGATGAAGCCATTCAGCTTGTAATCCTTGAAGCAAACGGAAAGCACTTCTCTGTTGGAGGTGATTTAGCTTCCTTTGCGGAGCATGGAAATAAAGTCGGTGAGCACTTAAAAGAAGTAATTGGTTATTTTCACGAGGCAATTATGAATCTTGTAAAAATGAAAAAGCCTGTTATCGCTGAAGTAAAGGGAACTGCCGCCGGCGGCGGACTGGGTTTTGTCTGCGCTGCGGATATCGTCTATGCAACGGAATCATCTCGCTTTCTGATGGCTTATACGAAAGCCGGACTCACTCCGGACGGAGGATCGAGCTTTTTTCTGCCGAAACTCGTCGGAAAGAAAAAAGCGGCGGAGCTGACGCTCTTAAATCGGATGTTGACCGGACAGGAAGCGGAAGCTGTGGGCCTGATCACAAAAGCCGTGAGTGAAGACAACTGGGAAGAAGAAATCCAGGCGCTGGAAAAAGCATTTACCGAGGGCGCCTACCTTGCTGCCGGAAAAGCAAAAAGCTTATTAAACCGCGGTGATATTACAGAGCTGCAGAAGCACCTGGAGGCAGAAAAGCTCACCCTATGTGAACAAATAGGCCAGCCGGAAGGTATGGAAGGCATTGAGGCCTTTCTCGAGAAACGTAAGCCTTCGTTTCCCCGCTTCCATAATTAAAAAAGCAGAGCGCTGAAGAATACCTCATTCCTCAGCGCTCTGCTTTTATTAGTTTAGTTATGTAGTTATTTTTTAATGCTATAACTCTCAAATGTTCCTATTTTTAAATATCACACCATATGTAAGTACCTAAACGCTGATTGCCGATATCGATCTCTCTACTTCTATTATACCGCTCTTTTTAAAAAATATATAGACTACTCTTTTTATCATATCTATCTTATACTATGCTGACCAAATCTAAAAATACAGAGGTTGAGCATTATGAATGCCAATAAAGATATATTGGATAATGGTCCTTTTTTCACGGTACGAAAGCAGAGCTGAAAGTAGGCGGGTTATTAGAAGCGCAGCATTTGTCCAATTACCAGGATAAAAAATCTAATTATATTTACTTCACGGCAACGCTGGATGCGGCTAAATGGGGTGCTGAATTAGCCGCATCTGAATTAAAAGAAAGAATTTACATTGTTGAACCAACAGGTGAATTTGAAAATGACCCGAACTTGACTGATAAAAGATTTCCCGGTAACCCGACACGTTCTTACCGGTCTAAATCGCCTTTGAAAATAATAGCTGAATTAAGTTCCTGGGAAAGACATACTGACGAAGAAATAAATCATATGCTTACATCTTTAGAAAAATTACGCGCAGAAAGAAAAGATGTCATATATGATTAATCCTTAACCTCTGAGGAACCTGGCAGCATGACAATCGAAGCTTTTCATCAATTGGTGGAAAGCAGGGATGCTCCAGGATTGGCCCTGTTTGAATTTTAGTACAGGTTTTTTTCTGCTTTTGTTTTCGAATTCATTTTTCTCTCAAATATCTTCTGATAATGGAACTCACGCGTCTTTTATCGTCTCCCATATTAATTTGACTACAGTAATAATCAACAGGATAACAGAAAGAAGAAAAATATATATGAGCGGAGATCTAAACTGCGCAAGCACAGCATCCGCCGTATGCATGTCGCTGCAAGTGGCCGCATTGTCCGGCGTGAATACAAACATGGACCGGCATTCTTCTATGGGCAGAACAGCCATTTGATTAATGAAAAAGGAGAGAAATCCTCCTAAAACAGCGGATACAGCAAACAAAAAAACGACCGTGCCTATGTATATACCTTTCGTCATTTCAGCCTCCTGAGTTGTGAATGCGTCGTTATATTCGAAGTTTCCTTTTTAATTGGCTGCCGTGAAAATAAAGTAGATAATGCGATGAGAGATATAGCCAAGTATTCATTATATCTATTTAATTATTAAAAAAATGATTTGATTGGTGGGTAGAATGGACGAATATATTCGCTTAATAAATAAATCCGAAGACTATATTGAAAAAAATCTAAGCCAAAAAATTTCACTGGATGATCTAGCACTTAACGCAAATATGTCTAAGTATCATTTCCATCGTATATTTAGTAAATATAGTGAGGAGACTGTCAAACAATTTATTACGAGAATAAAGATAGAACGGTCTGGAATATTCCTTGCTGTCCGCAAAGATTTAAGTATCACAGATATTGCCTTTCGATATGGCTACAATGATGTAAGTACCTACAATAAAGCATTCAAAAAGCATACAGGGATGTCTCCATTAGAATTTAGAAAAGCAAGAAACGACAAGAATTCATAAACATTCTTCGCTAAAATAAAATCAAAGGAGGTGATTTTGTGGAAAAGCCAATGATTACCGTAGAAAATTATGAAGTGGAAGTCATATATATACGCTTCAAAGGCTCTTACACAGAGTTTAGAAAAAACAGTCGCAAGATGTTCAATGAACTTTTCAAATACGCAAAAAAATACAATTTAATAAGAGAAAATCACACAAAAGTAATGACTATATACCATGACAATCCATTCATAACAGACTCTAAAAATTTGCGAACTAGTGTCGCAATGACTGTGCCCTCCAATACCACAATAGTAGAAGAAGGTAAAATTGGTACGATGAAGTTTGGTGGGAAATATGTTGTATTACATTTTGAGCTGAGTATAGGTGAGTATGAAAAGGCTTGGAAGTATGCTTATTCAGATTGGTTACTGAAAAATGATAAATATACTCCCAGAGATTCATTTCCATTTGAATTATATGTTACCGAGCCACCTGAAGATTATAAAAAAAAGAGTAAGACAGACATCTATATACCAATAGAATAAGAACATAAATTATCTTTCACTAACGGGTGTCATCAATTGTACAAGCCAATATTATAAAAGCGGAACTTCTTAATTACGGGAGTTCGATTTTTTAAATCAAATAGCATCGTTAAATTCTAACACAGTCAAATGAAAAAACTATGAATGACATCCCTTTAGGAGTATGATTCATAGTTCCTTAAGTTACTAAAATGAATGAGCACATCACTTTTACTTTGGATTCTGTTTGATGATTACCAACGCACTTATCGCAGCGGATAATCTTTGATTTCGCTCCTGACAAGGGAGGAACTTACGTTAATTGGCGCTTAAATACCTGAGTGGAAATGATATAAGCGACGATCATAATACCGATACACCAGGCAAGCGCTGCCCAGATATCGTTGTTAACAGCCCCGTCATTCAATATGGCACGGATGGAATTTACGATAGAAGTCACAGGCTGGTTCTCAGCGAACACACCGACAATTTTGGGCATGGTTTCGGTGGGAACAAAAGCCGAACTGATAAACGGCAAGAAAATTAACGGGTACGAATAGGCTGTCGCCCCCTCCATAGACTTTGCGGTCAATCCGGGAATGACAGCAAGCCATGTTAACGCCAGCATAAACAATCCGAGTATAGCAGCCACACCGAGCCAGCCGACGAGGTCAGCGTTAGAACGAAAGCCCATCAAAAGTGCGGCAAAGATAACCACCACGACAGCAAGGGCGTTGGAAACAAGTGAAGTCACCACGTGGGCCCATAATACGGATGAACGTTTAATGGGCATCGTAATGAAACGCGCCATCAGCCCGCTCTTTACATCGTTAAACAGCCGTAAAGAAGTATAAGCAACACCGGAAGCTATCGTAATCAGCAGGATTCCCGGCAATAAATAATTAACGTAGTTGTCCGTGCCTGTTTCTATGGCGCCGCCAAAGACGTAAACAAACAGCAGCAGTATCATAATCGGCGTAACCGCCACCGTGATAATCGTATCGGGACTGCGCATAATATTGCGCATTAACCGCCCTAATAATACTCTTATTTTGCTTTTCATTTACACCTTCTCCCTCCTGCCGACTATCGCCAGAAAAATTTCTTCCAATGTCGGTTGTTTTTCGATGTATTCCACTTTCGATGGCGGAAACATTTCTTTCAGTTCGGTGAGAGTCCCGGTTGTAATGATTTCCCCTCCATGCAGAATGCCGATACGGTCCGACAATTGTTCTGCTTCTTCAAGGTATTGAGTCGTCAGCAGGATAGTGGTTCCACCGCCAGCAAGTTCCTTAACAGTATCCCATACTTCCATTCGCGATTCGGGATCAAGGCCAGTTGTCGGTTCATCGAGAAAAATGACCGCCGGCGTCCCGATTAAACTCATGGCAATGTCCAGCCGGCGTTTCATCCCCCCGGAATAATTTTCTGCCCGGCGGTTTGCTGCATCGGCCAGACTGAATCGTGCAAGCATGTCGTCTGCAACGTGATCCGGATTGGCAGCTCCCCGCAGCTTAGCAATCATCAGCAGATTCTCCCTTCCAGTAAGGATTCCATCCAATGCTACGAACTGTCCTGTCAGGCTGATGTTCTGACGCACTAGATCGGATTGACGCTGGACGTCAAAGCCGCAGATGCCTGCTTTTCCATCATCTTGCTTCATCAGCGTTGAGAGAATGTTGACTATTGTAGTCTTGCCCGATCCATTTGCTCCCAGCAGTGCGAAAATTTCACCACGCTGTACCTCGAGGTTCACACCTTTTAAGGCTTCATTGTCTTTAAAGGATTTTTTTAACCCGCTTACAGAGATAACCGAATTTTTCATACCTTCCCCTCCTTTAACTAGTTATACTGATAATCTGTATTACTTACTACTGAAGTAAAAATATACTGAACAGCGGAGGTGGAAAATCAGGTTCGCAATCAGCCATTCAGTCATCATCTATTTAATTTGCCTGTCTATATAGCTGTTCAACACTTTCTTCTGGTGCAGCAGTTTTTGCTGGCTTGTTTAATATTTTCGGTTTTTACGATTAGTCACGGTTGATCGTGTCATTTAACTCATCACGATACTTATCCTGCCACGTTTTAGAGTCTTTCACTATTTCGTCGCAGAAAGCGGCCACGTCATTTCCCGTAAGATCAGTAACTTTCCTGCCTTCTGCAGCACCTTCTTCAAAGAGATCAAGAATATTATTGAAAATACGTTTCATGTCTTTCCAGTCGGTGAGACCACCTGAAGTCCATATATATTTTTTGATAGCGCTGTAAGCGTTGCGGTATTCAGCTGGAAGGCCATTTGCACGCGCCTCCATTGCCTTCCATTCCCGTTTCTCGTTACGGCTTCCAGTAATTTTTTCAAAAATATTCATATTAATTCTCCTTTTTATCTTATTTTGTTTTTGAGCTCGTTAATTTTACCGGAAATAAATTCCCATTTTTCCCAAAATATCTTCAGCTGCTCTTCCCCAGCTGCGGTGAGCGTGTAAAATTTTCTCGGCGGTCCCTTCGTGGATACCTTTTTCTCTATATCGACAAGATTCTTTTTTTCCAGCCGCATCGTAATCGTATAAACAGTACCTTCCACAACCTCTGTGAAGCCCATGTCGCGCAGCTTCTGCGTGATTTCATAGCCGTAAGTTTCCCCTCGGCTGATGATCTCGAGCACACAACCTTCAAGCACACCTTTCAACATTTCTGTAGTATTCTCCAAATTTCTTCCTCCTCCCAGTTGAATTTCATGATGTTTTCATTCATCTGTTATCAGTATTTTGTTATACAGATAATCTGTAATACTTATTACTACTATATAGTATCGCATAGTACCGTTATTGTCAAGAAGACTGGTTTCTTTTTTAAATTTCTTGATCCATATAATACTAATAAATTCTAATATTAAAATTGAGCAGTTTCTTTAGTTATTTGAATCAATTTCATAAGTCGTTATAAGAAAAGGATTTCCGAACATGGTGAATGATTTCCACTTCAGACGGACGCTTTCCGCGGGGCTCGTCTTCAACTAATCCTTCCAGTGACGTACACTGGAAGAATGGATTTTCAGACTTCGCTTAATCCCGCCGGAGTAGCCGTCTGCCGTTTCAATCATCGGATTTCATATACGAATATTCAAACTATAAATTGATAATATGTTCGTTAAAATAACTTGAAAGGTATATTATGCAATTGATTCATTTAAAAGGAATTTCTTTTTCACGTTCTCTTTTGTAAACGACAGTCTTCGTGTCTGTGGGGACGCTTTCCAGGTTCAAGGGAGGGATAGTTGAAGGCTTTTCCGAAATATAATGACACGAGAAAAAAAGTTTTAGTTTACTTCTATTTGTCTAAGTTCATCCGGTTGATAATAGGCGCTTTTTGTGGATGGCAGGCTGAAAATGCATAATGTCACCGAAACGATTACCATCACCATCGCTCCTGCTATGACCGCAGCTGCAATGGAAAATATCTGTGCAAGAAGCCCTATCACTATGGTAGTTACTATGACTAGTGCTGCCTGGATCAATTCGTACAAGCTTCCTATTCTTCCCATAATCTCTACAGGAATGTTGTTCTGATAAAAGGTAAGGAAACCAGTATTTGTAAAGGCGAGAAAGAAGGCAAGCATGAAAAATCCGCATGCAGCTATGAGAAACGAATTTGAAAATGCGTAGATGAGGTAACCGATAGAAACCAATACGGCCCCTGGTCCAATTAAATAGGAAGTAGCAATCTTTTTTACGAGAAGTGTGTTAAGAAGCGCTCCAACAATAATACCCGCTCCTGCTATGCTTACTAAAAAGCCATAGTCACTGTCAGATAAATTCAGCACGTCCTTTGCAAAAGCAGCTTCCAGAGAATCGACGGCCGCCGTCATCACAATAACGGAACTGAACAAAAAATAGATAAGCATGATATAACCGTTCTTTCTACTGAAATTCCAGACCACTTGAAAATCTTTCTTTACTAATAGGAGTGACAACTTCTCCTCTTTTTTAAAGGAAAGTGAATGTTTATCGAGGTCAGGCATAAGCAAAGTAACTAAACCAGATAAAAACAAAGCAGCCGCATTAATGAATATAGCAGACTCGGGACTCCCAATAATAAAAAGTATTCCTGCAAGACCGGGTCCCAGAAGAAAAGCCCCTGAATCTATTAAACTTCGCAAAGAATTAAATTTCTTCCTTTGTTCAAAGGGGATTAGTTTTGTGATATAAACCATCGAGGTCGGGCTGAACATGGAAGAAGCTATGTTAATCAAAAAGACGACAATATACATCATCCAGAGAGAAACTTCAAGAAGCCAAGGTAAAAACAGCAGGCAGACAGCTCTGAAAATATCCAGACCGACCATCAAGCTTCGTTTATTCCATCTATCAATCAAACTGCCTGACCAAAGATTAGTTACCAGCGCAGCTAGAGGAATAAGAATATAAAGAGCCGCTACGGCTAACGGAGATCCGGTGATGTCGAATACGAGTAAATTTAATGCAATTAAGTAAACCCAGGCACCTAAGTTGGACACCCCTATTCCCAGCAGTAAAATCAGCGGGTATTTCCACGATTCGAGAAAAAATTTGAATGTCATGGTGATCCCTCCTGAAGTTAATTTTGTTTTTAAAACAAAAAAATCCCGCCCTCAAGACCTATTGTCTTGAGGACGAGATGTAATCATCGTGGTGCCACCCCAGTTTATTAATATGCAGTCATATTAATCTTTTCAGGTACGGCATCTATATGCTTATACCCTGGCTCTGTAACGGGAGCTCCCGTTATACCATCCCCTTAAAAGGTTCCGATACAATGCTCAGAGGTTTGGTTCAATAAGAAATTCCCTGCTCCATTTCAGCTGGCGGAGCTCTCTGTGAAGACATTTTTTATTTACTCTTCTCATCAGCGCATATGTCAATCATTTAACATTTTAAGATATTATAGCATGATGTTCCATATAATGTATACTTGGATATTTTCATTATTAAAATAAACTTCTAAATATATATGTCGAATTTATTATTAATACATTAACTGTCTGTCATCTTCGTTTCACTGGGGACGCTTTCCGCCTTCGATTTCCTGCTGTTTTCAAGGAAGTTACCTGTTTACATCGTGCTGATCATTATATTCAGGAAATGAGCAACATATGATCATTTCCGAGCGTAAAGAATTTTGAACCTTACTTTCCGATCTCCTCTACCCATT
Source organism: Alkalicoccus halolimnae (assembly GCF_008014775.2). GTDB lineage: Bacteria > Bacillota > Bacilli > Bacillales > Salisediminibacteriaceae > Alkalicoccus > Alkalicoccus halolimnae. The sequence goes on from NZ_CP144914.1 coordinate 2,471,364, forward strand.
CAAGCAGCCTCTTTTTCGGATAATAAACGCTGTTATTAATAACGATGTGCGGAATATCTTCGTGTTCCTTCGTTAGTGACTGCGCATCTTTTTTTTCAATTCCTAACGTATAATGAACATCTTTTTCATGAATAAGTTGCTTTTCATCTTGATCAGATAAATAGTCCATCATATTTTTGGAATTTGGATTATTAGAATTTTTCATTCCGTCTCCAATAAAATAGGCGGCTGCCGCCAATCCTACAGCAAGCCAGAAAAAATCCAGTTCCATTGTTCATCCTCATTTCTTTTCTGTATTTTCTATTTTCAATTTAACATGAATTACCATCCGATTCCATTTATCAACAAATAATACAACTATCCGTATATAAAGTCGGATGATTGAAACGGCAGACGGCGGCTCCAGCAGCGACGTATGAAAGGGATTCAAATAGTTAACGAATTAAATTATTATACTTTAGGTTTTTTAGATAATATTTCTAATGTACTGTGATAGTGGGGTTTTCCGTGGGTATTGTCTAAAAACTTCGAGCGGACTAAGCTGATCGTTGTATAATCTTCCACTAAATCCTGCATCTCGCCTTGAGTGAAATAGTGATGGTACATGTTATTTTCCTCGTCGTAATATGTAAAATCAGCGACCTGCTTACACCTTTCTTTTGCTTTTTTGATACTTGGTTCTTCATTATCAAACACGTTTATATATATTAACCCGTCTTCTTTTAATCCCTTTTTCAGTTTAGTCATTATTTCATTCCTATCTTTTTCAGAGAAAAAGTTTAATACGTTGGATAGAATGATTAAGGAGTACTCGTCTTTTTGAACGTCGTATTCTCTAATATCAGCAGCCTCAGCTTTTATATTGAGATTATATTCTTCGGAAAGTTCCTGACATCTGCTTATGGCAGTCTTCGAGATATCTAAACCTTCTACCTCGTATCCCTGTTGAGCGAAATAAAGGGCATTTCTACCTTCTCCGATACCAACATCTAATACTTTCCCTTTTTTAGAGACGAAGGCCGTGTAGTTCAGCAGCATGCTGTTCGGAGTAAATCCCCATAAATTATCGACACTTCTGTATTCTTTTTCCCAAACTTCGTGTTTCATCTGAGTCCCTCCCTTTATTTTATCGGTAAATGCCATTCTTCTTTTAATAACCCATAGATGACCCGATCGTGATATTCCCCATTTAAGTATTCATAATTTCGAATAGTGCCTTCTTGTGTAAAGCCAAGCTTTTCCGGTATTGTCCTGCTTCTTAAGTTTTTACTTGCTGTATTTACTTCAATTTTTCTTAAACCGAGATCATTAAAGGAATGGTCGATAAATTGACTTAAAGCTTTTGCAGCCAGCCCTTTTCCCGTGAATTCATCTCCAAGCCAGTAACCAATCTCCGTTTTTTTGGCACTCCAGTCAATATATAAAAACCCTATGGAACCAGCAATTCTGCCGTTATGCCAGATACCAGCCCAATATCCATTATTCTCCGCCAGCCTTTTCAGCGACTTTTTTATGAATGCTGCTGTATCATCGACTTTATTTGTATGGCTGGGAAAAGAAAGCCACTCCCCTATAGTTTCGCGGCTGTCATCTATGACTTGATACAATTCTTTTGCATGTCGAGGTTCTAAAATGGCTAAATGAGTCTCTGAATCAATAGTGGCTTTATACATTCTCTTCCCCCTGCATTTTTTATATGCTTTTTTGTTTAACTTTTATCTTTCCTTAGTATACGCACAACTTTTCAAATCTCCATTTTTATTCTTGAATCCCATTTTATCCTAAATAGGGATATGTTGAAATATTATAGCGTTTATAAATTGTATGTTTCTAAATGCTGCAGGCCCGTCAGCTATCCGGCTTCTATAACAATAAAAAAGCAAAGTGGAGCGTGGACTCGACTTTGCTCAGAATGTAAACAAGTCCCTTCAAGAAGGAACTTGGCTGCAGTCTAAAATCCCGATGTGAGACCTATTTATTACTTTCTATTAGAACCACCGGTGAAAAGCTCATCTACTGTGGTATTCAATACATTTGCTATGTCAAACGCTAATTGTAAAGTAGGGTCGTACTTATCATTTTCAATTGCATTTATTGTTTGTCTGGATACCTTACAGCGTTTAGCAAGTTCTTCCTGAGATAATTCAGCTGATTTCCTTAATATCTTAATGTGATTCTTCATTTAATCACCATATTTTTTCCTGTACATTAGTAATGTTACCAGATATATTATTGAAATTATCGTCATAAACGAAATCGGCGAAATTCCATTACCATTATAAGAAGTGTTCCCTTGGAAAGTTTGATAAATGGACTGTGCAACATACAGAATCAACATACCAAAGACTACCATAAATGCGTATGATTGAGCTTTTTTATGGATAAAATTCTTTCTTTCATCACCCTTTTGAGTAAATGTTGCAATAAAAATAGAAATTCCACAAATTAACAATATGATTGAATACACAATTTTAACCCAATCCATTTTTCAGCTTCCTCCCTACTAAAAATGTAAAAAGAATTTGACACTTTTCAGTTTACCACCAGCACCAAAAATGTCAAATTCTTTTTACATTATGGCTGCCTTGAAAATAAAACGTATTAAAAATAAACGTCCGCATTCGTTTCCATGGGGACGCTTTCCGGGCAGGCCGTCCTTATTCGCCTCGGAGTCGCCCCATGTGCCCTGCGCTTTCGGTTAAAAAGACGGAGCAGGACCCGTCTGCAACTATAGAAGATCCCTCTTAAACCTCCTTCGTTCCATTAATTTTTCAATCTGCACAGGCAGCAAAAAAGAAGCAGGCATTCAGGGATTTCCATGAATGCCTGCTTCTTTAATAGTGTCAAGCGCCTTAAGTTAATGACATTAACTTAAGGTTTGGTGCTTTTAGAGAATAATAAATTATTCAGCATCGTCGTCTTCTTCTGTGTCTTCAACTGCGTCACCTTCACCTGCTGCAGTAATCTGATAAATCTTACCGTCATCAGTGGCTGCAGTAAGCGCGCCATCCTCAGTTACAAGAATATCACGGAAACGTTCGCCTTCTTCCGTTAATAGACGCTCCTCTCCAACTATGAGGTCATCTTCAATTACGACACGTACAATATAGTTCGGCGCTAAACCACCGATGAACAAGTCGTTCTCCCATTCAGAAATTGCGTCGTTATCATAGAATGACATACCACTTGGTGCACTTGTTGGATCCCAATAATATACTGGTTCAACAAAGCCCTGCTCCTCGTGTTCTGAAATGCCTTCATTGACAAATTCACCACTGTACTCGAGACCATAAGAAACAATTGGCCATCCATAGTTCTCGCCTGGTTCAATAATATTCAGTTCATCCCCAGCTTCTGGACCGAATTCAACAATCCATAAGTCTTCTGTTTCAGGGTGGAAGTCCACACCTTGAATATTACGGTGACCGTAGCTGTAAATACCATCCAGTGCGTCTTCATCTTCGACAAATGGATTCGTATCTACTGCTTCTCCATCTTGTGTAATGTGAATTACTTTACCCAGGTAAGCATCCAAGTCTTGTGCACGTTCGCGGATTGGATCATCTGAACGCTCACCAGTTGTTAAGAACAGGTTGTCCTCATCATCAAAGATAATACGCCCACCGTAGTGTAAGGAACCATCATATGCTGGTTCTGCCTGGAAGATTACTTCAAAATCTTCAAGTGAAGCTTCATCTTCTGATAGAACACCTTTACCGACAGCAGTTACAGTACCACCTTCAATATCTTGAGCAAACGTCATAAATACTAATCTTGATTCGTCAAAATCAGGTGCAATGGTTACATCAAGCAGCCCACCTTGAGCTTCGTTATTTACTTCTGGTGTACCTTCGATTGGATCTGAAACAGAACCATCTTCAAGGTCTATAATAAGAAGTTCGGCTGAATCTCTCTGCGTAACAAGTAAGCGGTTTGTATCAAACTCTTCCATACCCCAGGACACACCAAGATCTTCAACAACAACTTCCTCATTAAGTTCTGTTTCAGTCTCTACTTCAGGTGCTCTTGTTTGTTCTGGAAATGCTGGTTCAAACTCAGTAACTTTTGGTTCATCTTCTGCACTTCCATCATCTTCTGTACTTTCATCAGCGCCCTCGTCAGCACTCTCTTCTGCTGCATCGCCCTCGTCAGCATTTTCTTCTGCTCCGGCATCCGAATCAGTATTTTCTTCTGTTCCAGCATCCGAGTCATCCGTTGATTCCTCATCTGTAGTATCATCATTACCACATGCTGCAACCACCATCACAGTAGAAAGCGAGAGAGCAAGCAGGCCGTTTCTCTTCAGTTTTTTCATTCTAAAATCAACCTTTCCATAATAAGTTTCTTAATTCTTATAACTGTACTATTACTTAAGTTGCATTTCCCTTTTTAAAAATTTATAAAACCCCAGCTCTAAAGCCTGGTTTATAAACCAGGTCTGTTAATTATCCAAAATTAGACAAAATTGGCCCGTAATAATGACGCCTGGAATGAAGAAAAGCTGCTATTTCTGAAATCAAATCAATTGGCAATAGGTTCTCCAATAGTTTCCTTTGAAAAGAAACAAAGGAAAGATAGGTAAACACGCGAGCTCTCGGCACATGGGGCAAATCCGGGGCGATAAAGGACGAGTTGAAGATCCATCCCCCGCGACCGAAGGGAGGAGGGGATAAGCTGAAGCCGGCCCTGCGCCCCCATGGAAACGAAAGCGGACGTTCATCGCTTATCTACTTTATTTTCAAGGTAGACTTCTTCAGGTCATTTCCCGTATTTATTATTTTCTACAGGAAATCTAAAATAAGATGCGGTTTCTCGCTCTTCTTTCCATCCTTCCTCGTAAAATAAATCAGAAATTATTATTCATTCCTCCCGCTCATTAAATGTTTCCTGATTGACCTGGCTTTATTTGTTTTAAAACAATGGTTCTTCCTTTTCCGTAAACTCCAGGAAAAATGGATTCACCAGTATAGCTAAGATAACTACCAGTACAGCAAAAGGCCAGAGGACGGAAAAAGGAGGATCCACCAATTGTACGATAACAACTGTTCCTAATGCTGCCGCGGGTCCAATCCACATCCCCTGACGTCTTTTTTGAGCAGTAATATACTGATACGCTCCACATTCCGGACATTTTCTCTGTCCAAATCCGATAAGAAGTTCTCTCCACTTAAAAAAATAATTGCATCTGGAACAATGAGGCAGCTTCATTTTACTTGTCCTCCTTCTGCAGAATGGTTATCTGAACCATATTTGTAGTTCTCTCCTTCACAGTCCAAAGACATATATCTTTCAACGAATATTACGTATTTGGATTGTCGAAAGAACGACATACTATTGTAGAACGTGATGTTTATTTTACTCTTAATGTTAATATTCAGGAAGGTTTATACAAAAACAGTAAATAAAAACTCAAATTAAAAATAAGCGGAGATCTGAGAAGCAAAAGAACACCCTGCCAATGGCAAGGTGCTCAATCTTTTTATATTTTTTATCCTTCGTACACTTCCGAACCTGAAAAGCTCTCTTCTTTCTTATCCATTCGATAGCTGACAACTGCCAATCCAGAAGCGATCAGGGCGCATAAGCCGCCAACCCATGACAGTTGGATTAAGCTCTCATTCGCCACCACATATCCTCCGATTGTTGCCCCTAACGCAATGCCGATATTAACGGCTACGGGCGTTAATGAAGAAGCAAAATCTTTCGCTGCTGGGAAATAAAGTTCGGCTAAGTTCATCAAATATAATTGTATTGTTGCATTCATGGCATAAATCATAACCGCCATCAGCATAAGGCTTATAAGTCCCGCATAGGTAGATTCCATTGTGAAGTATAAGGAACCCAATATAACGGCCTGGATTAGAAATACATAACGAAGCTTGCTCACACCGTCGCGGCTGGCGATTTTCCCTGCCAACACATTGCTTAAGATAGAAAATGCCCCATAAGCAAGCAGAATAATACTTATATATCTTGTGGGAATGCCCAATCCTTCTTCCATTATCGGTGTGATATAAGTGTAGATTGTATACGTGCCTGCAATTGAAAAGGTCGGTATAAAGAAAGCCAAAATTATTCTGGGGTTCGCCAGCAGGCCAAGCTGTTCTTTTACCGATCCTTTCTGTACCTGGAGGTTTTTCGGAAGGATAAAAATACTAATCGCTAAACTAATGACACCTAACAATGCTGTAAACCAGAAAGTCAGCTGCCAGCTGCCGAGTTGACCGATGAGTGTCCCCACTGGAACACCAATAACATTAGAAATCGTAAAACCTGCAAAGACCAACGCAATAATAGCGCTTTTCTTACTTACCGGCATAATCTCGCTGGCAATACTCATCGACAACGCAACCAGTACGCCGCTTACTACCGCTGTAATGATTCTGGAAAAAACCAATAATTCATAAGAACCGGATAAGGCACTGATCACATTTCCAACAATGAATAAAGAAATTAAAATCAGCATCAACGGATACTTGGGGAATCTGCTCACAAAAGCTGTCAATAATGGTGTTCCAATGGCATATGCGATAGCAAAGCCGGATACGAGGGTACCCGCTACGGCAAGGCTGATATTTAAATCTGAAGAAACTTCAGTTAAAAGACCTACAATGACAAATTCACTGGTCCCCATTACAAAAGTTAAAAGTGTCAGCGTAAAAGCCAATATTTTTTGTTTCGTGCTTAACGATTCTTTTTCTAAAACTGTGGTCATGAAAAACTCACTCCTGTTTTTATTCTTTTACGCCATATTAAACTTTTGTATTTTTATATAGATATATCTAAAAATATCGATATACATATTCAAAAAAAAGACATGGCTCTGCCTCAAATTTCTTCGTTAACGAATTTTGCGACTTTTGCCAATGTCTCTTCATTTCGTCTGTAATATGTCCATTGCCCGTACCGCACAGCTTCCAGCAAACCTGCTTTTTGCATGAGGGATAAATAATGGGAAACAGTTGATTGAGATAAATTGACCTTTTCCTGAATATCTCCGACACAAACGCCGCCTTTAATGCTTACCTCCTTTGGTAAATGTGCCTGCTGTGCAGGAAAATTCTTCTCCGGTTCTCTTAACCATTTCAAAATATTAAGGCGAGTTTCATTTGATAACGCTTTGAATATATCTAAAACATTTAAGTTATCCATTCGCTTATCTTACATCGATTTAATTCGATATGTCAATACATTAGATTATACGTGTACTTTTTCAATGGTTGAAATGCGGTGAGTTGATATTTAACGAGCTATCCACTGCAAAATACTTTTTCTTATAATTTAGGCTACCTTGAAAATAATGTAGATAAGCGATTAACGGACGCTTTCGTTTCCAAGGGGACGCTTTCCGGGCGGGGCGGCCTCAGCTAATCCCTTCCTCTCTGCGGTCGGGAGGGATGGATCTTCAGCTCGTCCTTGACCGCCCTGGAGTCGCCCCATGTCCACTACAGCTTACGGCAAAAAGACAGAGCAGGATCTCCCTTCTAATAAAGAGAATCCTTCCTTGAACATCATTGGTGCCGCCTGTATAGGGGGGAAGTTCCATTCCTTAAGAAGGCCATTTTCATGCCTCATGGTGCAAGACTTTTGCATGAGTGTCTCTGTTAAAGCTTTAACACAGCTATAATTTAAAGACTGGATGACAATAAATATTGTCACCTCTCTAATAACAACGTTAATCAGGACGTTAAAATGAATGCTAATAACGATGTGTTTTTACTTATAGAATAAAGAAAAACAGGTTTTTGTCATTATATGTTAAAATTATATTAGCCTAAAGAAAGAGTTTGTGAAGAAGTGTACTTAAACAAACGAGGAGTTTAATTAAATAAATAACAACTATAAAAATATTCAGGAGGTGTGCATGAAGAATATTTTTTCGATGTTTTTAATGGGGGTATTATTATTTTTAGCAGCCTGCAGTGACAGTGGTCTTTCGATATATGAAGACATGCTATCGGAAAGTGATGAGGAATTCACCTATCATTCCCTTCTTGCAGAAAGTGAGGGTTCTTATGCTGCTTATGCTGTGGTAGAAACGGAAGAGGAGGTAAGAGAGTTGAGTGAAATCCTGCAAAGACCTCTTATCGAAGCTTTCCTGACGTCTCAAGAAAACCATGTGGATGATATCAAATATGGGGGATTAGAAGTTTCTCAAATACCGTCCTATTATGTGTTTGATACAGAAACGCTCATATATCAGACACATGAAAAAGAAGAATTAACAACTTATTTAGACGAAATGGAGTAGTTGGAAATGACTGATCATTACACATATCGGCAAATTGATGTGTTTATTGGCTATATTAGATTTAGTCATCGTTAATAAAATATGAGTAAAACGCACAGATTTTAAAATCTGTGCGTTTTTGTGTGTTAATTACAATGCTAATTGAGCTGTAATTTCACGTTCAATTACAGTGCTATTATGCATGCGAATTCAATTTTTCTCTCCCAAAACCGAGCCCGCTAATTTAATAACGGCCTGCTTTTTTATTTGAAACAGGCCAATATGGTTGTACATGCTTTTTGCTCTCTAAAAAACTGCCTCTCCTATAGAGACAGTTTCTGCAGACCTAAACGCCGTAAAACAGCAGACCTCCGATGATACCAAGGATAACGATAAGCCAGGCAGGGCGTTTCCAGTAAACGAGCAGCATGAACAAAACAGCCGCAAAGGCGAGGTCCGCGCCGTTTCCAACAGCGGACGTAAACACCGGGCTGTAGAGCGCTGCGGCGAGAATCCCTACGACGGCGGCGTTGATTCCGGCTGCCGCTGCACGCATTCCCGGCGCCTGCTGGATTTTAAGCCATAGAGGCAGTACGCCTAACAAAAGCAGAAAAGCCGGAGTGAAAATAGCGACGGTCGCTGTAATCGCCCCCGGCGCCCCGTCGATGACCATACCGAGATAGCTTGCGAAAGTGAATAAAGGACCCGGAACGGCCTGGGCAGCTCCGTAGCCGGCGAGAAAGTCGCTTTCGGAAATGAGGCCTGTCGGTACCACTTCCCGTTCCAGAAGCGGCAGGACGACGTGCCCTCCGCCGAAAACGAGCGCCCCCGCCCGGTAAAAGCTGTCTGCAAGCTGAATATGCAGACTGTCGGTAAGAGCCCGCAGCGCCGGCAGAATTGCAAGCAGTCCGCCAAAAAGCGACAGACAGACCGCTGAAAATTTGATGGAAAGAGTCAGCGGAAGCGACTCTGCTTTCGGCAGCTCTTTATTTCTGTAGATCCACCAGCCGATAAGCCCCGCGGTTACGATGACCAGTACCTGAATCCAGACTGCCGGCACAAGCAGGACGAGCGCAAAACCAAGTACGGCAATTGACGCCCGCTGGTTGTCCGGGGCGAGGTTCTTTCCCATCCCGAGCAGTGCGTGAGCGACGATTGCTACAGCTACAATTTTTAATCCGTCAATAATGCCAAGGTCAATAAGACCCTGCTGCTGAAAACCTACGGCTGCCGCCATAAGCAGCAGAATGGAAGGCGTCGTAAAACCGATAAATGAAATGAGACTTCCTGTTATTCCCCCTCTTGCAAGGCCGATTCCCATTCCTACCTGACTTGAAGCCGGTCCGGGCAAAAACTGGCAGAGGGCAACAAGGTCCACGTACTGCTTTTCTGTCAGCCATTTTCTTCTGTTGACGTACTCCTCCTTAAAGTATCCCAGATGCGCGACCGGCCCCCCGAAAGAGGTCAGACCGAGCCGCAGCGATACGAGAAAAATTTCGAGCCATGTTTTCATTATGTATGTCCCTCCTGCAGCTTATTCCTTTTATGTTTCATAAAGATGACGAAGCACATTCCGTGCCTCCTCCTGGATGTGTGCGCTGTCCCGATAGCGGAGAATCGTCTTCTGAGCCTCTTCTACCGTTCTTTCTCCACCTAGTTCCAGCAGTACTCCTGCAGCCACACTCCCGGTGCGGCTTCTGCCACCTTTTCAATGAAGGACGGCACTACCGCCGCGCTCCAGCAAGTCTGCTGTAAAGCGGACTGCCCGCAGCAGCTCTTCCGGATCTGTCGGACCTCCGTTTATTAAGGAAAATGATTTCGTTCCATGGACAGAAACGGTCTCCGAGAGCGGGCTTTCCGCTTCCGCACGCAGATCGATGACATAATCAGGATGCTCCTTCCGGGAAATTTCTCCCGCTTCCGAAGCTGAACTCATGAACAGCCGCTCCAATATTTCTTCGGACCTCATTTTTCTTACCTCCCTTATATAAGTCAATTCCTATATAGGATAACATGTATATAATGAAGAGTGTATACGGCTGATGTCAAAGCAGGCAAAACGGAGGTGAACAGCTCTGTTAAATCGTGAAATAACAACCTCAAAATGGACTCTCCGCGATTGCAGTGATAATATTTATCTATATTAAGGAGATAAAGAGTCTATAATATCTTTTTTATTCAGGGAGGGTAATGATGAAGTATTCAAATGCTACAAACTACGCCTTGCATACGATGGTTTTTTTAGTGATGCAGCCTGAAGGGCATCAGGTGGGAGTTCAGAAATTAGCTGAAATGCAGCTGCTCTCTCCTACTTACCTTTCCAAGATATTAACCAAACTAACAAAAGCAGGATTAATCGAATCGACGCCAGGTGCAAAGGGAGGCTATAGAATATTCAGATCAAAACACAGCATCTCCTTTCTCGATGTTATTCATGCAGTTGAAGGAGATACCAGCTTATTCAACTGTTCCATTCATCATGACGGCTGCTTGATAGAAAACGTTATGAAGCAGGCAGAAGAAACTATGAAAGGAGAACTGGCATCCAAGCTTTTAATTGATATTGCTGAGCAGGCGCAATACAAACAGGAAGCAGAAGATTGGTAAATCTATTTTTAAGTAGTGCACGAATATGGATGAAGTGTCTGCCATTTGAACTGGACGAGAAGCGCGTCTGAATAGCTGCTTTAAGAGGAGGATGTTTATGAATCACCATGACAGGCACAGCAATGGGAAAGTCTCCTACTTGGAAAGTCCTGAACGAAGAAAAGAATTTTCACCGGAACAGCTGCTGAACAGGATTCCCCTGAAAGATACCGATACCTTATTGGACTTTGGTGCTGGAACCGGGTATTTTTCAATACCTGCGGCAAAAATGATTAACGGAAACGTATATGCACTTGATATCGATGCTGCTATGCTGGAAATAATAAAAGAGAAAGCAGTCGCAGAACAGCTCACAAATATCGTTCCGGTAAAAGGAAGCATCGAAGATCTTCCTTTGCCGGATGGCTCTTTTGATCTGATCATTGCTTCACTCGTCCTGCACGAGATTCAGCCGCTGAAACCGTTGTTACAGCAGATGAAAAAAGCATTGAATAAAGATGGGAATTTAATCTGTCTGGAACTCGAACCAAAAAGAAAGGACGGGAAGGCACCGAGATTGACAATGGAAAAGATGGAAACAGAAATGAACGAAGCAGGCTTCCAAATAGCGGAGAAACATTTTCCGTACGAATCTTTGTATATGCTCGCCGCCAGGAAGCACGATTAATCTTTTTATTTTCAGAAGGCAAAATAAATATACGCTCCCTGCTGGAAAATAATGAAGCTGTACATGCAAAAAACCTGTCAGAAACTCCTCGTCTGACAGGTTTATTCATTCCCTTGCCCGGTTTTAATTCCGGCTGTTTTGATAATCTTTTTGAGACAGTCCCCCTTACTGAGACGTTTTTAGGCCTGCACTTTTACGAGGTTATTTAAAGCATCTCGCATCGGTGTTACCGACCGCCCGAGCACTTTTTCAAAATCGCTGTTTTCTACCTCCATTGTCCCTTGGCGGATATCATGTTGAATCCCTGTCACAAGGGAAATCACAGGATCAGGGAGCCCATACTCTTTCAGTATATGTTCAAACGTCTCATCGTCCACCTTTTTCAAAGGGATTTCCTTTTCCAATACTTCTTCCAGTTCCTGCACGAGACCCTGCATCGTCAGCAGCGGTCCGGAGAGTTCATATGTTTTATTTTCGTGCCCTTCTCCTGTGAGGACGTTCGCGGCGGCTTCTGCAAAATCCTCCTGTGGTGCCCACCCTGCTTTTCCCTCGCCGGCGGAGGTGATCCACGGAGCCCCTGCGACTGCCCCCTGAATGCTGCTTAATTCATTTTCCAAATAGCAGTTGTTGCGGAGCAAGGTGTAAGGAATTCCCGCTGCCAGAACAGCCTGCTCTGTTTTATGATGCGGAGGCGCCAGTCTGTTCCTGCTTTCCGCTGCGTTCGCCATACTCGTGTAGGCAATGTAAGGGACACCTGCACGCTTCGCAGCATCCACGGCATTTATATGCTGCCTCGCCTTCAACTCATTCTCTGAATCTGTAGAAATAATTAATAAGCGGTCAATTCCGGCAAAGGCAATATCCAGCGATTCCGGCTGATCAAAATTCCCGTGACGAACCTCCACTCCTTCTGCCTGAAGGGCTGCTGCTTTTTCCGGATTGCGGACACTGACTGCCAGCTCATTTACCGGGACACGTTCCATCAAAGCTTTTACTACCTTCGATCCCAATCTTCCAGTAGCTCCAGTGACGAGAATTTTCATTTTCATTCCCTCGCTTTTCAGTTACTTTGATACATAAATTGAACTTAATTATATCAGAATTTTCAGTATATTTCACTGGATTTATTTTGGAACAATCCCGGTATAATGGGCCTCGGGCCGGTAAATACGATTGTTTTCTGCCTGCTCGAGTACGTGCGCACTCCAGCCGACGATTCTGCTTGCCGTAAACGTTGCGGTAAACAGTTCATCCGGCATCTGTACGGCACGCAGCACCGCCGCTGCGTAAAATTCCACGTTTGTATACAGCTTTCTTCCCGGTTTATACTCTTCCAGCAGGGCACCCGCTGTTTCTTCTACTTCATGTGCAAGCTCGAGCCAATCATCTTTCTCCACTAAAGAAGCAGTGACTTCTTTCAGTGCTTCCGCACGCGGGTCCTGTGTTTTGTACACGCGGTGACCGAATCCCATTAATTTATAGCCATGCTCCAGCTGATCGCGCAGCCACGGTTCTACATTGCTTTTCCCTCCTATTTCACCGAGCATCTTCGTCACTTCGCTCGGAGCACCCCCATGGAGCGGCCCTTTCATTGCCCCTATAGCACCGGTAACAGCTGATACAAAATCCGATTCAGTGGAAGTGATGACCCGGGAAGTAAAAGTAGACGCATTCATGCCATGTTCCATCGTTAAAATCAAATAAGCATTCATTGCCATCAAATGAGCTTTTTCCGGGATCGACCCATGCAGCATATATAAGTAATTCGCAGTATGAGATAACTCCTCATTCGGTTCAACTAGGATCCCTTCTTTGACCCACCGGTAGCGCACAGCAATAATCACAGGCATAATGGCCGTTAATTTCACTGCCTGATCCGACGTGGGCGGCCAGGAAAAAGAGGCGCCGCCTAAAGAAGAAATGCACGTACGGATCACACTCATCATCGGCATGTTTTCCGGCAGGAGCTGAATTAAGCTTATTAACTCTTTGGAAAGTTTCCTCTGCTCCCGGAATTCTGCTTTCAGCGCTTCTTTCTCTTCCTGATCCGGCAGTCTGCCGTGCCACAAAAGGTAACAAATATCTTCAAATTCGTAGTGCAGACAAAGGTCACGAATATCGTATCCTCTGTAAATCAGTCTGCCGGCTTCCCCATCGACCATGCTGACAGCCGTATCTGCAGTGACTACCCCTGCTAATCCCTGATTTCTTACATCCATTTTCATCTCATCCTTTCCTGCTGCTTTAAGTGTAAGCGATGCATTCAATTAATAAAAATAAATTATTATCTGATTATTGATAATGATTTATAATCAATAAAAGGAGGGATTTCTAATGAATGTAAGATGGCTTCGTACGTTTATAACCGCTGCGAAGGTGGAAAATTTCCATCAGACGGCAGAACTGCTTTTCATGTCGCAGCCGGCTGTTTCTGTGCAGATAAAACAGCTGGAAAAAGAACTGGGAGTGACGTTGTTTGAGAAAATGGGCAGAAACGTCCGCCTCACCACCTACGGAAGATATTTTCTGCCGAAAGCCTCGCAGATTGTCGAAGAGCTGGACGCAGGTTTCGCACAAATACAGCGTCTTAAGCAGGGCTACGATCAAACGCTTACGGTTGCCGTTTCTCCGCTCGTCGCAACGACCTATCTTCCCCACTGGCTGAAAGCATTCGTTAAAAAAGAAAAGCAGGTGGAGGTCGTAATCCGCGTTATAGAATCGGAAATGATTGCCGAGGAAATAAGCAGCGGACGGTCGGATATCGGTTTATCGAGAATGGACAGTTCTATCAGGGAAGTGGAAGCGGAGCAGGTATTTGAAGAGCCTTTGAAGGTCGTAGCACCTCATGACGGCGGGGAACCTGAAAACAGTCCCCCTATTGAGCTGCGTACGCTTATTGAGGAAAAGGTTCTCCTGACCGATAATCACCCGGAATACTGGGGAGCGATCCTGATGTATCTTCACCAGGCGTACCCTGAGTTAAGAACGATGAAAGTGTCTCAAGTACACGTGACGAAGCGTTTTATCGAAGAAGACATTGGATTTTCGATTCTGCCGAGGTCCGCAGTAAGACGGGAGCTTGCTGAAGGGCGGTTGCTGGAAATTGATGCGCCGGAATTACCGCTTCCTGCTGCATCGACTTATATACTGACCAAATACCCTCATGAACAGGCACTTAACTTCAGGGGTACTATTAAACGTTTAGTGTAGAAAAAGCTGAGTAAGGTCCTGCCATGAATAAACTCTCCTACCGCAGCTTAAGAAAGAATAAAATAATACCGGGGCGATAGAGGACCAGCCGAATATTTGTTCAGCAGGACGTGCGCAATTAGCTGGCCCGTCCCCTGAAGAGCGTTCTCTACGTAACAAAGATTGTCGTTTCTATAAACGACAATCTGAAATGGAAGTTCCTTTTCATATACGTTCGGTTTAACCTGTAAACACATCCCCTTTAGGATACCGCACGTTGCTTAATTCACCTTTAGCTAGTGCGAATGCAAGCGTCACCGGCCCGATACGTCCGACGATCATCAGAATCATAATGATGAATTTCCCTGCTGTGGAGAGTTCATACGTTAGTCCCATCGAAAGCCCCACAGTGCCAAATGCAGAAAAGGCTTCGAAAACAATGACGAGATAAGGTGCATCTTCCGTAATCGTCAGCACGAAAATACTGAGAATCACAAGAATTAAACTAATAACAGCGATCGCCAAGGCTCTGGTCACCACGTTGCTTTCGATTCTGCGTCCGAACGCTGCAGGTTCTTTACGCCCTCTTAAATACGTGTAAGCGGCGAGAATAATGACAAGAAAAGTCGTTAATTTAATGCCGCTTCCAGTAGACGCACTTCCTGCCCCTATAAACATTAAAACCATCATAACGGTAAGTGTGCTCGGCTCCAGCGCACTGATGTCGATTGTATTAAATCCCGCCGTTCGGGGAGTGACAGCCTGAAAATAGGAAGTCCAAAGTTTCTCCTGCATGTCTAAAGCTCCCAGGGTCGCTGGATTACCATATTCCAGCAAAAAAACAGTCAACGCAGCGCCTGCATTTAGGACAAGGGTGCCTATAATCATCATTTTTGAATGCAGGCTTAAGTGGCGGAATTTTTTCGTTTTAATGGCGTCATACACGACGGTAAAGCCGATGCCTCCTGTAATAAATAAAATTGTTATGACGACATTGATGAGAGGATCTCCGGCATAAGCGGTTAAACTGGACGACCAGAGAGAAAATCCAGCATTATTAAAAGCTGAGACTGCATGAAACAAACTTGTAAAAAGCCCATAGCCCCATCCATATTCGGGCACCCAGCGTACTGCAAGAATTAAGGTCGCTGCCAATTCCATGCTGAAAGAAAAAATAAGCAGCATCTTCGCCAACCGGATCATTCCCCCGGGTGTCGGTTGGTTAAATGATTCCTGGACAAGCATCCTTTCTCTTAACCCCATCTTTTTGCCAAGGGCAAGAACAATTAATACAGCTAAGGACATTAATCCGAGTCCCCCCATTTTTATTAATATCATGAGGATTAACTCGCCGAACACTGTGAAATGCGTTTCGGTATCCACCACTACTAACCCTGTTACTGTAGCAGCTGACGCAGCTGTAAATAATGCATCTATCCAGGAAATCGGCACACTTGTAGAAATCGGGAGATATAGAAGAAACGCCCCAGCAATAATGGAGACTGCAAACCCCACCGCTAAAAACTGCGGAGGGGTGAGCCGGCGGAAGAAAGGAGTCAGCGTACTCATAAGACTAGAGACCATCCTTTTCAAATCGGGTTAAATCATTTTTGTGTCCCATTACAATAAGCAGATCATTTTCTTCAATTTCAATATCCGGCCGGGGAGCTATGTTCATTTTTTTGTCTTTTTTAATAGCCAGAACCGTTACTCCGTAAATCGCCCTCATATTCAACGTTGCTAAAGACTGACCATCTATTTTTTTCGTTGCATACAGTTCGACAATGCTGTAGTCATCCTCCAGGTCGATAAAATCGATTACTTTATCGGAAGTCATTTTGTGGGCAATGCGTTTCCCCATATCAAATTCGGGGTGCACCACAAGGTCTGCTCCAAGCTTATCCAGTACTTTTTGATGGTAGGTATTCTGGGCTTTCACCCAAACCTTTTCTATCCCCAGTTCTTTTAAAAGAAGCGTCGTTAAAATGCTTGCCTGTATATGATCACCGATTGCGACTACTACATGTTCAAAGTTACGGATACCGATGTTCTTCAACGCTCCTTCATCTGTAGTGTCAAGCTGAACCGAATGAGTAGCAAAAGCAGAAAATTCACGCGCTTTATCTTCATTTATATCAATAGCCAGAACTTCGTGCCCTTGAGCAAATAACTCCTTGCAGACACTTCCCCCAAATCTCCCGAGTCCAATGACAGCAAACTGCCTTTGTTTCTGCCTGTGCTTTTTCTTCTCCATTGTTTCCCTCTTTTCCGGTCAAAAAAGCTATTTCACCGAAACAGCCGGCCTGACCTTTATCTCTTAATACATGTTAATGAGGTTATCTGCCTAATTCGGCACTGGGAAGTTTACGACTAAATAAGATTTGCCCCGGATCTTGAATGATCCCAACTCTTGTTATAGAACCATTTCCGCAGTAGAAGGTTTTTATTAGATAGATTTAAATTACTCCCGTCTTCTCTTTTTGTCAATGTATGACAAATGTTTTAAATGTATGCAGAGAATGCTGCAAAATTTCCCTGACGGCCATGTTTATTTCCAAGTGTCTAAGGAAAGTGAAAAGTGAAAAAGAGTAAGAGAAGATTTCTACGGCAGATGTCATTGTAGCCGGCGGAGGTTTGAGTGGTCTAAACGCGGATGAAGAGCTCGATTATCCCGTTCGTGCTTGCAGCGAGGGGCTTTCAGGCGGTCGAACAAGGAAAATTAAAGGTGTCAAAAAAGGAGAAGGAGATTTTTACAGCCAGGAGCCCGTTTGATGTAAGGGGACATTGGAAGCGGATATAACGTTTCGAACAAAGTGGTGACCTATTAAAGGACGAACGTGGAGAGTTAATATTTTTTCAGTACAAGAATTCAGCTGAAGCGAAGGTCATGTACCTATTATGTTTTTTCAGGTGGACTGCTATTATAGAATACATTCAAGGGAGAGATTATATGGAAATATTCACTATCGTCATTATATCTTTAACCTTGCTTATTTTAGGTATACTCATCGCATTAATTAAAATTTTAACCGGCAAAGAGACAAACCGGCATTCTAAAGAACAAATCAGGATAACTAAAAAATTAATTATAATCAATTTCGCTATCCTGCTTTTCCTGCTGGTGCTTAGTTACATAGTGACTACTTTTATTTCTTAAGCTCTGTTAAAGCATTCTGTTGTTGATATATATAAGAAAACTTCGCTTCAACTCGGCAGGCTTGCCGTGGAGGAGCTTTCCAGCTTCCTAGGGCTGCGCCCTGCGGGATCTTCCAATCTCCTTCTTCCACAGGCGTCCGCCGGTTTCCGCTTCGTTATAATTTTCCAATACAGAAAGCCCGCTGGTTGAATCAGGAAGGGACAAAAGGTAAAGACCAGTTCCAAGGCGATTTTTCAAGACGCCTGCAGAAAAAGGAGCCACAGCCCCTCCAATAACAACACGGAGCTTTAACAGAGCCATTTCTTAAAAAACGAACAGGAAGCACTGCTTTTAATAGCTGCTTCCTGTTCCACGCTGTACCGTACTTTTATCAAGCCTTTTCTCCATGGAAACGACGTCTATTTCGACGCCTCCGGGTTTATGGATCGTTTCTTCTTCAAACACCCGGTAGCCCCACGTTTCATATTTTGTAATGTTTTCCGGGGTGCTTTTGCGGACTTTGCAGTAAAGATAATCGATGCCGAGCGTCAAAAAATGATCCTCCAGCGCTTTAACGAGCGATTTCGCGATGCCTTCCCCCTGCTTTTCCGGATGAACCGCCAGCCGGAAAAAATACCAGCCGTGATCTCTCTTTGTAAACCTCACCACAGCCACCGGCTTCTTATCCTCAATAGCGATCAGCGCCTCTTCCCCGTTTTTCATACCTTCTAAAATAGAGTCTGTCGTTTCTTTTACCGCTCCGGATGGAGGAAACTCGTTATTATAAACGGAGAATGCCCCGTGCATCAGGTCACGTATCGTTTCTGCATCAGAAAATGCCGCTTCTCTTATGAGCATGGTAGTACTCCTTTTCTCGTAAAATAAAATTTCTACCACACATATTAACATGGCTTCTCCCTGTAAGGCATCTTCCGGTGTCCTGAAGATTTTTGTCTAAAATTTTTCCCACAGCCGCTTCTAATTTGCAGTTCCTCTTATTAATATCCTTAAGTACAAGGGATTTCAGTTAACTATATAAAAGCCTACCTCTCCGAATTCTTTTTTACTTTATTTACTATGAAGATAATTATCCCTAATAGAAGATACATAAAGGCATAGCTTATTGATGCGTCGATAAAGGCATCCGGGTGCAGTTCTGTAAAGAGACTATTGCTCCAAACATAAGCTAAAAGAATAGCCCAGGTTAAAATAAACGTCATTATATATAATAATAATTTTGACTTTATCCTTTTTCTCAAAGTATCGAAAATATATAGCCCATTCACCAGTAAAGAAAGGAGGATAAATCGGCCCAATAAGTGAATATACGGTCCTTCTCCTATTTTAGCCGGCCATAATCCCAGCAGAATCGGTATGGTATCTAATAGAGTAATAACGGTAAACAGAATGCATACCGTTACAAACTTATTGTTTAAAATTTTTGTATACAACTCTGGCATTTTACTATTCCCATTACCGATTTTCATTTAGTTCCCTCCCCTCCAGGTTCGACTAAATCTGATCGTGAATACCTCTAACAGGAACTGCGGCTATGAAAGTGGTAATCAAAAACTCTTTCAATTCTTTTATTCAACAAAGTTCAAAATTCTTCCTCCCACTATTGGAAAATCCCTGTTTCCTGTTAATTTCCCAGTTCAACTTTTTTCATATCGTGAAAGAGGACTCGAAGTACCATGAATTATTCCGTCTTTTACAAAAGGGAAAAGCAGAACCTCCTAAAAATCCGCCGAATTTTTTTCATTATTTATAGATCCCTTTACTGACAAGCGGTCTGTCGTTTTTTATGACTTCTTTTTTTGCCTTCCGCTTTTTCCGTTCGTCAAAACTGCTCGTGAATTTAATTTCTATTCCCCTTTTTTTCTCATTAAATCAAACCCGTTTGTTTTGTAAAAGATGTTCCATCCTTTATAATACATTTGTGATGATTTAAATATGCTGGAGGTTTTAGAATGAATGTAGAAAAATTATTTACTGCTCAAAAAAAGGTATCAAGAGAAGAATTTATGGATCTGGCTCAAGGCGGTATGCGGGAGTTATTTGATCTTGAACAGTACAAAGTGCTCGATGGTTCCAAAGAAGACGAAATAAGCCATTTTGTTTACAACACAGAAACGCACGACTGTTATTTAATCGATCTGCGCACTTCCTATGAACTGCTGGCCGCGTTCTACTGCGGCGGAGATAAAGCGACTGTCAAAGCGTCTATAGAAAAAATTGCTTCCTCTGTGGAGTAAGCAGAAATGAATAAGGCTGTCTCGCAAGTCTATGTAATAGACGTGAGACAGCCTTTTTTTATGATTTATACCGACGTATTCATGAACGCTGTGTCTTTATATGGTTGCATCAACTGTCTGAAATGACTTTCAGTATGCATCTATTTTTAATATGAAGATAATCACCGGAACATCCTGCTGTGGAGAAAATCTTCAGCTTTTTTTATATCAACGGGACTGGCTGGAAGTATCGGGCCATATCCGCTTCGCTTTATTGAGGCAAAAATCCGGGTGCCGGCTTTATTCAAGCTGAACGGTTAAAATTGCACAGTTTCTAAGGTGTGGCAGGAGCGGAGGAATGGTGGTTCTGTTAATTGCTGACTCAGTTCTGTTAATTCAGGCCGAAGTTTTGAAGTTAGTATAAAAAGTGGACACGTGTTCATGATAGAATAACAGCTACTAAACAGAAAGCAGGGAGGGATCACGGATGCCGAAAGGAGAGAATCATTACGACAAAGGCTTCCGCCGGTATGTTGCCAAACTGGTCGTGCAGGATGGACGGAAGCCGGCGGATCTGGAGCGGGAGCTTGGCATTTCCTATAGTTCCCTCATGCGATGGATTAAAACGTATAAGGAAGAACAAGAAAAAGCAAAAAAGACGGACCAGGAGCGCCTCCTCACCGCCACGGAATACCGCAGTCAGCTGGAAGCTTCCGAGAAAGCGCGGCGGGAGCTGGAAGAGGAAAATGATATCTTAAAAAAAGCGCTGCACATCTTCGCGGAGGACCCGGAAAAGTAGCATGGTTTACGTTTATCGAGGAGCACGCGGAGGAACACCGCGTGACGAAGATGTGCCAGGTTCTCGGGGTCTCCCGTTCCGGGTATTATGACTACATCAAACGAAAGAAGGAAGGTCCCTCTTCGAGGGAAAGCGGGCGGCGGAAACTGGAGCAGGCGATCCGTCGGCTCTTTCTGGAGAGCCGCGAAACCTACGGCAGCCCGCGGATCCATGCCCGCCTGATCCAGGAAGGATGGATCGTCTCCCAAAAGACCGTGGCCAACCGGATGAAGGAGCTCGGGCTTGCGTCCCGCCGCTGCTGGAAACGGGTGGGCACCACGAAAGCTTCCGCTCACGGACAGGTATATCCCAATGAACTGGGACGTGCTTTTCGCCCGAAAGAGCTGGATCAGGCCTGGGCTGTGGATATCACCTACATCCCAACCCTCGAAGGGGCGCTGTATTTCAACCCGGTGCTGGACCTGTGCTCCAAACGGATCCTGGCCTACAGCCTGGAGGATCATATGAAAACGGAGCTGTCAAAACAGGCCCTGGAAGAGGCCCTCGGGCGTCGCCGGCCGGAGAAGGGACTGATTCATCACTCGGACCAGGGTTCGCAGTACACCGCCAAGGATTACGTGAACGTCCTGCAGGAAGTGAAAGCGACCATCAGTATGAGTGCCAGAGGCGACCCGTATGACAATGCCTGTCTGGAGTCCTTTTTTTCGGGATTCAAGCAGGAATTCCTCTACCTCTGGGACCTGCCGAGCAAACGAGAAGCCCGGGAGCTGATCGCGGACTATGTGCACTTTTATAACGAGGAACGGCTGCATTCCACGCTCGGGTACGAGACCCCGGCCGCCTTTGAACGAGAGAAAAAAAGACAGACACTTTCATCGATCAGCTTTCCATCTGGATAAAAGCGGGAAACGTGGACAGAGTGGGAAAAACAGGAACAAAAGCAGAAAAAAGGTGACCGTGTTTTGTCCACTTTTTTGACAGAAGCACAAGTTCTATTTATTCACCCCCTCCCACTCATGTTTCTTATACAAATCCGGATGATCGAAATACAAAACGGCAGCTTACCAAATAAATACAGCAGGACAAAAGGCTAATCTGACAATAAAAAAATCAGCCGTATAAAAACGGCTGATTTAATCTAATTACTCATCTTCTGCTTCGATTTCTTCATCGTCCATGAATTCAATTTCTATATCCATTTCATCATAATCTTCTTCCAAATCAAAAGCAGCAATCACTTGATCCATCGTTTCTTCTTCTGAGCTGTCTTCTGTCAGATCAAGCTCTGTTAAAGGAGTCTCCATTTCATCCAGAGCTTCCTGACCTTCCATTTCAACTTCTTCTCCGCCGCGGGAATCTTCAATTTGACCTTCCGGGCTGCCACCGTTATATTCGTATTCAGCTTCGTACTGGCCTTCACTGTATTCTGCATCCAATTCGAATTGGGCAAAGTTAAGATCTTCGTACCATTCTCCTCCGGATGCTTCTTCATTTCCGGAGTTATCCGCGGTATTATTACCCGCATTTTCATTCGAGTTGTTTTCTGTTTCATTCATTTCTGCGTTATCGGTTTCTTCTTCATCCGCACCGTCATTTTCCGTTGCGTTGTTTTCTTCTGCACTCATGTTATTTTCTTCTGCAGCGGTGTTGTTTCCTGTGTCCGCATTTGTGTTTCCACCGTTATTGCCGTTGTCTTCTGCCCCGCAGGCAGCAAGTGTTAATGCAAGCGCAGCTGCAGCTTTCGATAGTAGTGTTTTTTTCATGTGAAATCATCCCTTCAAAATGAACTGCTTTTGTAGCGTTCCCATCGATATATCATTTTAAACATAGGATAATAAAGAAAATCGCTGACTCTTTAACTTGCACGAACATTAAAAACAGGTAAATGAAAGTGGTAAAATTTAATGGAGGAGCAGCTGAATAAAAAGTCTGCATTATTTAGGGACATGATTTTACACCATGTCCCTTACGCCTATTTTAATTTTCCTTCTTCTCCAGCCTGGCCACGCACTCGACGTGCACGGTCTGCGGAAACAGATCGACCGGCTGCACGACTTTTAGTTCGTAGCCGAAGACTTCGAGCTGTTTGATGTCCGTGGCAAACGTGTCCGGATTACAGGAAACGTAGACGATCCGCTCCGGCTGGGCACGCCCGATTTTGCGCATCACTTTGCCGCCTGCTCCGGAACGCGGTGGATCCAGAAGCAGCAGCTCCGGACGTCCGAACGATTCCAGCATCTCTTCGATTCCTTCTCTTGCACTGTTGGCAAGAAACGTCGTATTGTTTACCCCGTTTTCTTGCGCATTTCTTCTTGCAGAAGCAATCGAGCTTTCAACCAGTTCAATTCCGGCAAGTTCGCCGACTCTGTCGGCAAACGGAAGCGAAAACGTTCCGACACCGCAGAAAAGATCCATCATTTTTTCCGTTTTCTTCGGCTCGGCCATCTCCAGTGCGATATCAACGAGCTTCTGTGCCTGGGTCGGATTCGTCTGGAAAAAGGTATCGAACCAGAGGCGGAACCGGTAGCCGGCCATCTCATCGTAAATAAAATCGCGTCCGGAGAGCAGGTGCGTTTTTTCAGACTGCGTCCGGTCCGCCCAGTCCCGGTTTTCAAGCCACATAATGCTCTTGACCTGCGGAAACTTGTTTTCAATTCGTTTTACGAGCTGATCGACAGCGTCCGCGAGCGGCCCTTGCGGTGATTCTGTCGCAAACACGCCGAGCATGATCTCACCTGTCGCAAAAGACTGGCGGACCATCAGGTGACGGAGCAGCCCTGTGTGCTCCTCTTTATTATACCCTTCGAGACCGTGTTCCTTCGTCCATGCAGCAACTTCCATCGCTGCATCTACCATCTCTTCTCCTGCAATCAGGCACGTTTCCAGAGGAATCACATTGCGGAAGTTACCCTGTTCCATCAGACCCATATGGCCATCGGGAGAAAACGTGAACTCCATTTTATTCCGGTACTGCCAAGGTTCCTCCATGCCGATCGTATCCCGTACGAGAGCGGGATCAAAGTCCTCGCTTTTCAATGCCTGTTTTACATAGCTCGTTTTTTCACGAAGCTGTCCTTTATACTGCCAGTGCTGCCAGACACATCCGCCGCATTTAACAAAATGGGGACACGGCGGGACTATCCGCTCTTCATGAGTCGTAACAATCTCATCGGCATAGGTCCGCCACCGCTTCAGTTTCCGTGTCGGCACCGTTACAAGCACCTCTTCTCCCGGCAGCGTCTGCGGAATGGTAAGCTTCATTTTTTTCAAGTTTCCTTTTTCGTTTTCACGCCACACCTCTGCCCGGCCGGCTCCTTTATAATCCAGCTCATGAATGGTGGCTTTCCTCGTTTCAGAAGTCAATTCCTTTTCCCCTTTCTCTTTGTGCAGTCAATAGTCAAAAAGCTGCTTGCCCTCAATTTTATGATATCGTTTTTCCGGAAAGCTTCCTCTGCTTTCCAAAACGTTTACGGCGTGTTATTCCTACTCGGTTTATAGCTGCAGCAAACTGTGCGCCTTCCAGCCCTGGATCATAATAAAAGCAGTGGAACCCGCTCCAGGATAACGAGCGGCAGTGATATCCAACCGGCTGCCAGTACTCCGATCACAAAATCGGCTGTAGCGCGTCTTTTTTAACAGTACAATGCTGTTCCTGTTGCAGCAAGCATTACAGCTGAATGCCAGTCCTGCATTCGGCCATCCGTAAAAATGCAGCGCAGAAGCAAGGTTAGCAAAAACAGCCACCGTCGTCCATTCCTAATATAAAGCAAAACTGCCGGTAACGAAAAGTGCCTGAGAACGGCTGGTTGGAAGCAAACGCTTACCAGATGAAAAAAAATGTTGAAACCACTGCAAACGTTGCGAGATTTCATAAAAAATAACTTTTTTAAGTCTTCCCGTAATCCATACGGAAATCGGCTTTAACAATGCTAAAAAGGCTTAAGTACGTTTTACTATCGCGAGTGATTTTTATCCTTGGTCCGAAGTTCAGAAATCCTCCGGTCTTTTTTACGATACTTTATTATACTACGGTAATAATCATTCTGCTCCAGTGGTAACATTAGCGTCAGTGTATAAAAAGAGCTGCCCCGCGTCTGTTTTCAGACTAACGGGGGCAGCTCCATTTTTATCGCTCAGACCTTTTTTGGGATCCTGAACAGTCATTAATCAGAAAATGCTAAAGCTCTGCATTATGCATCAACATCTGCATCTACAAGAACCAGCACTTTTCCTTCCTGTATTTCCTTTTCATGCGTATTAGCCTGTTCGGAACTCAATCCATATTCAACCAATGATTTACCACTGTTGTCCAGATCTTTACCATGAAAAGAAATGTTTCCTTTAAATGATTCTTTGACTTTGTCCCAGAAGGAAAGTCCTTCTCCCTCATCTGACATCGTATGACCTCCCGCAGAATCCACAGGGTTGTCTGTTTCTTTTCGCAGCCAGCTTATCTTATCGCTTTCATTAGCTAGAAGTAAAACCTCATGCGGCTTATAGCCCTGCTTTTCCAATTGTTCCACTGCTTCTATAATTTCGGATTCCTGTTCATATGCTCCAATTACTCGTTTTGCCATACTATAATTACCTCCTCTTATAATTACGGCATAAATCTCTTATAGTAATCTCTTTCCACTTAAAGCGAAATTTAAACTAACTCAAATCAAATACGTGCGGACTGTAAACCATGCAATCCGGGTGAAAAAATTAAAGGAAAGGCTCTGGAGTGGCCGCTTTTGTTGTCTTCCATTCGCAGACTTGCCTTAGAGGAACCGCAGGTATTTTAAAATTATGACACGAACCATTAACAGAGCCACTCACGCAGGATCGCTGTAACATGAGACATGAAAATAGCCTTCTATAGGAATGGAGCTCCCCCTTTATACAGATGGATGACTGATTTTCACGCAGGGGTTTTCTTTATCAGCACGCAGATGCTGTTCTGTATTTTTTTACCGTAAGCCGAAAGGCACATCGGGCGACTCCAGGGCGATGAAGGACGAGCCCCACTCCGCCCGACTACAGAGAGGACAGGATTAGCTGAGGCCGGCGCGCCCCCATGGAAACGAAAGCGCACGTTCATCGATTATCTACTTTATTTTCAAGGCAGCTGAAGAAAAAATATAAGTAAATATTAATATCTACTGGTCTTAGGCGGAAGCTATATAAGTCAGAAGCAAAGGAAGAGAAGCTGCCCGCTTCATGATACAATGACGCTATCTAAAACTTGTAAAAAGAAAGGACTTGGGATCGATGACTGAAAAACAGCCTTTACCGCCATTGTCGATGTACCGTATAACCGCGAGGCTTTTTACTCACGTAGAGAAGTCCGTATATAATTCTTTTGGAGAACATGGTCAGGCACTTGCAGAAAAAGGGATCGAGCGTTTTGGGTTTGACCTTGCCAAAAATATCGCGGTAAGAGCCACGGAGGAGGGAGAAACCCATACACTCGGAAGCTATATACCTGAACCAGTCAAAAACAAAAAGCTGGATCAGAGTGAAGCTTTTGTTTACGGACAAATGGCCAAACTGTTTGCCCAGGTGGCAAAAGCAGTCGTAGATGAATACGGAAGCCAGGGAGAAGACGCGATCCGTGAAGGTGTAAGAACGTTCGGGGAAGCAAGAGGAAAAGGCATTGCTGAACGGGCTGCCCATCTGGGACAGGATAACAGCATTGAGAATTATCTATCGAACTATGACATGGCACGCAGTGAATTATTTGAAATGGAAACGAACCACTATCCCGAAGTTATCGAACAGACATTTACGAGGTGCCCGTTCGGTCAGCAGTGGGCTGACGACGGTACAGGGGAGTATGGCATTTTGTACTGCCAGATGATAGACCCATCCATTGCGAAGGGATTCAACAGCGACTTTGAGGTCGATCACGATCAGTATGTGCTGAAAGAAGGCGTCTGTGATTTCAAGTTTAAACTTCAAAAAAAACAGGAGTAGGAACTGCCGATTCCTATTCCCTGCTTATATTTTTTCAGTGGGAAAAACGGATACTACTGCGAAGCGGCATGCTGCAGCCTCCCTTTCCCTTCATATTTTCCTGTGTACAGCGCGTTATCGGCTTCCAGAACGGATGAGGTCAACGAATGTTGAAGATTGGCCGCTCCGGCGGTGAACGATAAATTTGTCACCGGTTTTTCACTGAAGTGAAAAACGTGCGCCTGATAGTCAGCCAGCATATGCTCAAAATAACCTTTCACTTTTCCCGGATCTTCCAAAGGGAAATAAACAAGAAATTCTTCCCCACCCCAACGTGAAGCGAATCCTTCTTCTGGCACATGCGATTTTATGATTTCTGAGAGCTGTGTTAATACTTCGTCACCGGAGTCATGTCCATACGTATCATTTATCGATTTAAAATCGTCCAGATCCATCAGCAGTATGCTCCCGGTTTTATCTGCCTTCAGCTGATGCTCAAGCAGCTGCGTCATTTTCCGCCGATTCAGCAGACCTGTTAAAGGATCATGTGCAGCAAGCCATTCCAGCTGATTAAAAAGATCTCTGTTTTTGTTGAAATAAAGATAAAAGACATAGGAGACAACCAGGACAAATATAATTGCGTTTATTCCAAACAAACTGTTCAGCGTCATGGAGGACAGGGCCTGCGTCGAGGCAGGTGGAATAAAGTAGGATAGAAAAAAAGCTATCACGGAAGTTCCTATAATCCAGCGCATGTGAGTACGCGGGAAAGCGATCCATCCGAATATAGGGAAAATAAACAGATAAAAGTAAAATCCGCTTCCGCTTCCGAGCACCCAGGAAGTTAGTAATGCATTACTCAGCGTCAACAAAAAAATGACGATAATAAGAGTATAGACGCGTGAGATTACTGACTTAAACTGTATAAGCAGAAGAAAAGCTGCAGCTGTCCCGCTGAAAGCTGCTAAAAACCAGCTTTCAAAAGTTAAGAAAAAAATGGTATATAGCAGAAATGCCAGCCAGACGGCCGGAAGAAGTCTGCGGATGTCGGCAAGCTGATAAAACATCGTATTGGAATAGTTCATCGTTTTCCCTTTCTAAAAAAAGAATGCAGTCTGATTTTTTATGGAAATGCCACATTGTGCATTTATTATATTTTCCTTATATTTTTATTATACCCTACTTTCCCAACTGTAACCCAGTCATCTCCAATAGATGTGAATTATTATCTTCTGAATGATCTTTTTTCCATTTTATCCCTCTTCTTTCCCGAATTTCCGGGAATGCAGCCGCTTCCCTGCAGGAAAAGGAAGGAAGAAGGCCGAAAATAAACTGTATACACCTGCCAGCAGATGTTCTGAAAGATTCTTACGGCATGATAGATTCCACAGGAAATGAGGAATAAAGATGGGAAAAATTTTAATCAGCGGTGCTTCTGGGAATATCGGCAGTGCCGCATTGGATCATTGTCTGCGTTCAGACAGCCCTGTAGTGACAGGTTCAAGGTCCGTTAAGAATCGACGGAGTATCTCTTCCCTTCACGAGGAAGTGCCGTTTGATCTCACAGACGCCGATACGTTCAATGAGGCGCTTAAAGGAGTTGACAGGGTTTTACTCATCCGTCCTCCGCAGCTGGCTAATCCGAAAAGGGACATGTTTCCATTTATGGATGCCGCTGCTTCAGCCAACCCTTCACTTCATGTCGTTTTTGTATCTTTACTCGGAGTCGAAAAAAATCCTATCGCCCCTCACGGAAAAATAGAAAAGTATATTCGGAAAAAGGCGCTGCCGTTCACGATGCTCCGGCCCAGTTTCTTTATGCAGAACCTGACCACTGCCCATCGGGACGACATCCGCCTCCGGAATGAAATTGCCGTGCCTGTCGGAAAGGCAAAAACGAGTTTTATAGACACTCGGGATATCGGAGAAGCAGCTGCTAATTGTTTGCTGCATCCGGAAAAGCATGCCAATAAGGTCTACACGTTGACAGGCGACAAAGCGCTCACTTACGAAGAAGCGGCTTCCATTCTTTCCGAAGTGCTGGAGCGGCCGATTTCGTACCGGTCCCCTTCTTTTCTACGCTTCAGAAAAGAGCAGATTTCCTACGGATCCTCCCGTGCTTTTGCGAACGTGATGACGATGCTTTATTTTTTAACTCGTATGGGAAGCGCCCGCACTGTAACGTCCGATATCGGTCGTCTTCTCGGCCGGCCTCCCCGGTCTTTTTATACGTTTGCGCAGGATCATAAACAATATTGGATAGATTAAACGTTCCTCTCCTGGCATTTTCTTGAAAAGAGTACTGGTTATTTCTATTGAAAGCGAAATATGCAATGCCATTATCCGCTTACTTTTCCCTTTTCAAAAAAATCTCTCCTTCTTTCCAACCGGAAGACTATGCTAAAATTGATAGTAACCAATTGGGTCTATTCTTAACTTAGCCTTCATTCAGCTTGAAAGCAGCGAAAGGAGAAGTCATGAGTAAATTCACAGAGAAACCGGAAGTATCGACTGCAGCTCAGGAAAAAAAAGTAGCCAGTGGTGTCGGCCGCCTTTTAAGAGATTCCTTCGGACGCGGGCCGGAAGCTGCTCACACAAAATTAGCAGACAACTATGTGCTCATTCTCCTGAAAGGCTTCCTCTCTCCGATGGAAAAAGTTATCGTGGATGAGAAAGGTCCTGATGCGCTTCATTCCATACGGGAGATGATGATGGAGGAAATCACAACAGATATCCGTCATGAAGTGGAGAAAGTTACGGGATATACGTTCAACGATTTCTTTTTTGACTGGAATATCGATAAAAAAACCGGCATCCTCATCGGTTTAAAACCTTACGCTTATGAAGATGCCGGCGAATATTCGTATTCTCTCGTCAAAGATTTTCCTCATAAGGATGCACTGGAGGAAAAAATTGCTTATTTAAGCTCTCTTGCCGAGCGCAGACCTGATTCCTGTACGTCCGTCAAAATAGACAAAAGGACGTTTCTGGTCGTAAGGGAAGGCATTCTCGTCGCTATTGAGAAAAAAATGATCGAGATGGGCATAGAAAACTCTTTAAAAGTGGCCAAACGCTATGTGGAAAAAGAGCTTCTGAACGAGAGCGACAACCTGAGCAGCATTTTAGGAGTTCAGATTGACGAAATATTTGTAGACTGGAATTTCAAAAAAGACCTTAGTACTATTGTTATTATTACAGAAGATTACCCTGATTAGATCGCACCGGCTTTCTTCCAGCTGAAAAAACTTGCTTATAATCCAATTTCCTAGTATATTAATAGGAGCTTCGTATGTATATATAAGGAGCATTTTTTCGTGACCGTAATTTCCTGACAAAGAGCTGGAAATAAGTCACATTCGTTGATTGAATTTTATTACAGGAATGAAGACAGTTAAATAGAGAGTTTACAGAATCAGTGGTAATCCGGAGACGATAGTGCTCCCAGATAAGCTGTAAAGGAATTTCTTCCTTTGCAGCTTTTTTTGCGTTCTATAAAGTGCATAGGAAAAAAGGGGGGTAAAAATAATTCAGAACGCTTGTCATAACAAGTTATAAGGAGACTGATAACCGATGGAAAAGTATGTCATCAAAAACTCCCAATCCGACTTGTTCGTGCAAACTTTTGTAAGCAGCAGTGAAATCGTGCAGACCAGTCTGATTGAAGAAGCAATGGTTCTCCCCAGTAAAAAACAGGCTGATGATTTAAGTAAAAAGCTGACGAGGCATGGAGGAAGTGAGCACTACGAAATCGTCGTCCTGTAGTTAAGCCGGGCCGGGATCGTACTTAATTTTTCAATAAAGAAAGTTGGAATAATGTGAGCCAGAATCGGATCAAGGCTTTAAATGAAGAGCTTATACAAACAGCAGTGCTCATAGAAAAAACCGAGAAGAAAATTCAGGAACAGGAACGGCTCCTTACGAGGTTCCGCAGCCTGTATACGAGAAAAAAGAAGACGGTCGAAATTAAAAAACTTCAGCTGCGCCTTGATAAACTGAGAAAAAAATATGCTAAATCAGAAAAAAAATTAAATATGTTGTGCACTTCGAATCGTCCTTTGTGACACAAACATCTAAAAGGCACTCCCGCCAGCTGTCTGCTGATGCGGGAGTGCCTTTTTAACGTTATCTGCGTAAACGGTCCGCCTCAAAAATATATTCACTCAATGCCCGGGTTATCACATACATTGATTCTAAATCTTCACGCGGATTTCGGTAGTCCGCGTGTATCTCCAGCTGCAGCGCTTCGATGCTCAGTTCACTGCTAGCAAATTCTGCGAGAGTACGGGAGTAATCCAAAGGCACCGTTTCATCTTTGACGACGCGGCCGATATCATTTTGGTAGAGATAAGCCGCCAGCGTTTCTGCTTCGAGTGGAGATATATACTCTTCTTCCCCCGTCGCAATATGAACGTGGAAATTACGTGATTCCGCAGCTCCGTGCAGATCGATAACCAGCTCAAATTCCTCCTCTTCTGCGAGTACACGCATCTCTTCTTTTATCGGTGCCCCTTCGTAAAACGCAGGGTCTGCTGATGATTGGATTGTATATAATACGTGAGCTCCGGTATAGTCATGAAGCAGCTGAATCAGCGCCCCGGTATAGATCTGCGCCGGCCGTGTTTCTTCATTTGTCATCTGGGTAACGGTATGCGGGGCCGTGATCAGCACGGTCGATGCCTCCTCTCCCTTCTGATAGTCATAAAGCACATTTCCTTCTATCTGCCCTTCGTAATCAGCTGCGGAAAAAGTGCTCTCGTAGTCAAAAACTTTTTCTTCAAACAATCCGCTGTCCCAGTCTGCCTCCATCCTCTCTCTCACTTCACTCACCGGTGAAACATCCACGTTCGTTTCCAGCGTATCTTCCCCGTTACATGCGGCCAGAAGTATCAGTGTGCCGGCTGATAATAGAATTTTTTTCATCTCTCGCTCCTTTTCAAATTTTCTTAGTACAAATTTTTTTATTTCATCAGTCGATTTCCCGCATGGATAAATTACAGATCCTTTGGGAGATATAGGTTCTGTTAATTTACAGTTCATTTTCTGCTTATCTTGAGCTCGGTTCTATTAATTCCTGACTCTGTTATTTCTTCTTTTTCTACTTATTCCCCGTTGTTCTGTTAATTGACCCTTTTATTTTCTTAATTATCCCTATATTTCTATTAACCTTCACCGAAATTAAAAATAAACGAGTATTTTTTTACTTAGCTCTGTTAAAGCCTGTTGTTTATATATATAAGAAACATCGCTTCAACCCGGCAGGCCTGCCTTGGAGGAGATTTCCAGCTTCCTCGGGCTTACGCCCTGCGGGATCTTCCAATCTCCTTCTTCCACGGGCATGTTTCCGCTTCGTTTTCATTTTCTAATACGGAAAGCCCCCTCGTTGAATCAAGAAGGTACTAAGGTAGAAGCCAGTGCCAGGGCGATTTTTCAAGAGGCCTGCGGAAAAAGAAAGCCGGAAGATCCTCCCGGACGCAAGGGAAGCCGCATGCTTTCTCCGCGGCAGGCGAAGAAAAAGGGGCCGCAGGCAATCCAATAACAATAGATTCTTTCTCTTGTCTGCTTTTTTATTATGGAACTGCCTTGAAAAAAACATCTATTATATGTTTGACACCATATTTAATTTCCACTTCTGTAAACAACTGCTTTCATTTTAATGAGGGCTCCGGCCTGGTCCAAGCTGATCCCTACTTTTCATAAAAAAAGATGCATCCCCTGTCAGCCAAGGGATGCATCGTTTCTATCAGCTATCTTTCATTAAAAAAAGTTTCAATTCCTTCGTACAGCGCATCGGCTGAATCTTCCCGGAACTGATCCGTTTTCATTCTCTCAGCTTCCTGAGCGTTTGTTTTAAAACCGAGTTCAACGAGAGCACTTGGCATGTTCGTGTTGCGGATGACATAAAATCCATTTTCTTTAACGCCGCGGTCAACTGTGTCGAGCTTGTCGATCATCTCTGTCTGCAGGTCATCGGCAAGCTTGTAGCTGTCTCCGCCCCAAGTCCTTAGATCATAAAAGGTTTCCGATCCGGAAGCCTGTGTTGGCACCGCTGCGTTTGTGTGCACGCTGACAAAAATGTCTGCCCTCGCATTATTTGCCTGGGTAACTCGTCCGGAAAGGGAAGGATACCAGTCGGAGCGGCGGGTCATGATCACATTCGCTCCTGCTTTACGCAGTTCCTCTTCCAGCCGCAGACTCACATCAAGGACAACTTCTTTTTCGTAAAGGCCATTCGCTACGGCTCCGGGATCTCTTCCTCCGTGGCCCGGATCGACAACAATCGTTTTGTCCAGCAGCGGACTGCTTTGTTCAAAATAGTCAACAGCAAGGTAGCTCTGGGACACGTATCCTTCGATGTCGTCCGTTGCTACTTTGGCCCAGTTCCCTGTACGTTCATAAACGTCAACATCTTCACCTTCCACAAGCCGGCCGATGGCACTCTGATTCGTTGACGGAGACGGCCGCACATTTAACGTGGCGCTGTTTACTACCACTCCGGTGCCGATCGCTGATTCTTCGTCAGGCGCACTTTCGGATGGATCCGTTTCTGGTCCACCTCCTGTTACAGGCCGGTATTCCGGATACAGTGCGCGTGCTACCATCAGTGAAAATTCTAGACGCGTAATGGAACGGTCGGGGCGGAAAGTGCCATCCGGGTAGCCGTCTGTAATGCCGGATCGTGCGAGATTTAAAATATAGTTATAGAAATAGCCGTCAGATTCGACATCCACAAAAGATACGTCGTATGTACTGTTCAAATCAAACCCACGCGAGACGACAGCCGCCATTTGAGCCCGTGTAAGCGACTCACCAGCACCGTATGTCCCGTCTGTTTTACCTTGAATAATGCTTTCTTCCACCGCCGCATGTATGTGTCCAGCAGCATAGTGCTCACGGGTAATATCCGGGAACGAGGTCCACGTATTACCGGTCTCCAAATTCAGAGCCCGCACCATCATCACGGCTGCTTCGGCTCTGGTTACTTCCCTGTTTGGCCGGAATGTGTCATCTTCGTACCCGGTAATAATCCCGTCTTCATACAAAGTCTGTACTTCTTCTTCGTCTGCATCCGGAAAAGGATTCCCTGCAGAAACCTGTGGTGCTGCCAGCAAAAACATGAAAATCAGGAAAATCAGCATTAATAGTATTCGATTATGTAACATTCGTTATTCATCCACTCCCTGTTTATTTAAAATTATAGTGCGCATTCCTGTTCATTTTACTAGTTATGAATAAAAAGTATATGATACTTTTCTTTTTGTTTTTCAGTATAGTTGACTCCCGATATTTCTCGAAACTGTAAACATTCCGTTCAAAGGTGTTTTATACATTCTGCACTTTATAAACATTAACACTCTCAAAAATGGTAAAATATATAAAATATATAATCTTCTTATCATTAAGAATTCTTGTCTTTTATGCTTTTTATCATTATATCGAACGATTTTTTCAAAATAACAAATTTATTTCTCCATTAAGGTATTTTTTAGGTTAAAATAAGAAAAAGTGTGTAAGGAGGCGATCAACAAGTGATGGTTGGGGAAAAAATTAAAATGTACCGTCTGGAGAAAGGTATGAATATGAGCGAGCTGGCAGAACGTGCCGGAGTCGCAAAATCCTATTTAAGCACGATTGAGCGGGATATTCAAAAAAATCCTTCAGTGCAGTTTCTGGAAAAGGTAGCACCGGTTCTGGATACTGATATTTACAGTTTACTGGGTATTTCTGCTTCTAATGGCAGCAGCGGAGAAGAGTTAGACGAAGAGTGGAAGGAATTAGTAGGAGAAGCTATGAATTCAGGCATTTCCAAAGAAGAATTCAGCAATTTTCTGGAGTTCAGCAGATGGAAAATGAGTCAGGGGTGACTGCTGTCTTTACATAGAAGGGAAATTTAAAGGGGACCAGGACGAAAATAAATCGTCCTGGTCCCTTTTTATGAGCGGATCAGCTATAAATGAATTCAGCTGCTTTTTATCCAGTACTCTTCGCAGTCTCTGCTTCTTTCCATAAATCCGTATTCAATAAAATATCTTCTCAGCGTAGCAAAGTCGTCGTACACGCCTTGTAAAACTGCATTCACTTCTTTTTCGGAATATATTTTACCGGGGGTGAAATGGTTGAGAAGATGCTGCAGGACGATGATTTTCCGCTTTTCTTTGCTCGGAAAACTTTTTAGTCTTTCTTCCTCGAAATAAGCAGCCAGAACTTTTTCTTTCTCCTTGGAAGTGACCTGGTACCGCTCGTCGACCATCGTTGCTCCTTGATGAAAATCTACAAAATCATTCTCTTCATCCTTCCTGGCATGGATGAGGTACATAGCTGCCAGAAAAACTTTTGCCTGCTTTTCTTTTTCCCTGAATTTGAAACGGTGGTTGCGGATCGTCGAAGTACTCCCTGCCCCCATCTCATTCACGATTTCCTTGTCGTTCTTCCCCTCTCCCAAAAAATAAAGAAGTTCTTTCTGGAGATCGGAAAGACCGGTAAATTTTTTATCCATTTCAAGCAGATGAGGCAGCATCGATCCGTGCTCAGCCGCAGTATGTTTTTCCGCGGCCTTCTCCGCTTCAAATTGCCGATTCCCGATCGTGAATATTTCTCCTTTTGCAAATTGACTGTGGCATACGAGACAAACGTAGCTTTCTTTTTCTTCCTCGTACGTGTATCCCTGGGCCATTTCCTCAATTGAAGCATTCCAGAACAATTCCCTCATCATAAAAACCCCTTTGTTTATTAATGTATAAACATTATACAATTACGTTTGTATATTAGCAAACAAAAATAAAATTACAGGTGGACTACTTACATGAAAAATCCTCTGTACCACTGTCAGCGGCCGTTTTCTGCCCTTCAGCCTGATTTTTAGCTCACGTCAGACATTTTCAGTCTAGTGGATACTCCAGCCTCAGAAGCTGCTGAAATGAAAAATTATTCATTTCAGATTTCAGGGTAGCTCCACACTACGCTTTGCCTTAAGATAGAATAATAACATTTGAAGGAGGTGGACAGAGCTTGCTGAACAAACCAACAAAGACGACTGGTTTTCTGCTTGTTATCATCGGTGCCACCTGCTGGGGTGTGGGAGGCACGGTATCACAGCGGCTGTTTCAGGAGCATGCAGTCGAAGTCGACTGGCTTGTCACCGTCCGCCTGCTGATTGCGGGCCTGCTGCTTCTCCTCGTCCAGTCCCTCAAAAAAGGGTCTGCTGAAGTTTTTGCAGTATGGAAAAATAAAAAGGCAGGCACGCAGCTTGTGATTTTCGGCCTGCTCGGCATGCTCGCTGTTCAGTATACATACATGGCTTCCATTCATCATGGAAACGCGGCCGTAGCAACTCTGCTCCAATACCTGGCCCCGGTAATGATTATTATCTACCTTCTTGTGAGGCGGTTAACAGTGCTGACAGGGAAAGATACGATCACAGCAGTGCTCGCTTTAACCGGCTGTTTTTTTCTGCTGACAAACGGCTCTCTCTCTGCACTCGCGGTTCCTGCTCCAGCAGTAATCTGGGGCGTATTGTCCGGAGCAGCTCTTGCCTTTTATACCCTTTACGCAGTTCCGCTCCTGAAGCAGTTTAATTCTCTCGTTGTTGTCGGGTGGGCTATGATCATCGGCGGCGGAGCACTCAGCTTTATCCACCCTCCCTGGCAGATCGACATTGCAGCATTTACACCTGAAATGTATGCCTACCTGTTTTTCATCGTCATCTTTGGTACGATGATCGCTTTCTGGTTTTATATTGAAAGCCTGCAGAGCCTCGCTCCTCAGGAAACGAGCCTGCTCGGCAGTCTGGAGCCGCTTTCAGCCGTCTTTACTATGGTGCTCTGGCTGGGAGAGCCGTTCGGAGGACTGCAGTGGTTCGGCACCGTCTGCATTATCGGCATGACGTTCCTGCTTGCTTTTAGTAATAAAACAAGCCTGCCAGAAGAGAAAAACGTTAAAAAATCGCGTCAGGCTGGATAGTAAAAAAGAGGACTGTTCCATTTCGATAATCCAAATTATCGATGGACAGTCCTCTTTTTATCGGATAGAGGCTTTATTAATAGTGTAATGAAATGCACAAGCAGGGAGTAAAGGAACCGCTGCGTATCCGATATAAATACGGCTCAATAACAGCAGTGATACCTGTAGGCACAATAAACAACCGGATATAAAACCGTATAAATATTTTTCTGTATTGTCAATCTTTATTTCGCTATCGTGTTTAGGAAATAATATTTTCTTTCAGAAGATTCGATTTGCAGAAAAAGTCTTCTTTTTTCAAATAAGCTATTGATGCTTTCTCAAAACACTGGAGGTACGAAACTTTTTGTTCCGTACGTCATCTCCTCCGCGTTATTATTTATTTGCGTGATTAATAACCTTATTGATAAAAGACTCAACACCGGTTCAATTAGAAATTTCATCTGTCCGCTGTTAGAAACCTTAGTCCAACTAAGGAATTCCATCGCTATAAGAGTATTGGTTTCCCGCTTAACAGGCTTCACTCTTTTCAATAAAGCTTGTGTTATAAATCCAGTGCCATAAAAAGTTCTTCGATATAGTTCCCGTCTATTTTAAGTCCTTTTTCATCTTTACCGTAATCAGAAAATCCTAGTGTCTGATACAGGTTTTGAGCTGCGCGGTTTCTTGAGGTAACCGTTAAGTATAATTTTTCGATATCTGGATCATCTGCTGCAAATTGGACCGCTTCTTCCAAAAGCTTTCTGCCGATCCCCTGATTCCTTTTATTTTTGCACACATACACAGCCACAATCTCCGCTTTATGTTTCGTCTTTATTTTGGACCCTTTCACTACTGTCACTGTCCCGGTAAGCACACTATTGGAAAAAGCACCTAACGTTTTGGCATGAGATGATAACAGTCTTTCTGCCGTTTGTTCAGCTGTTTTATCTTTTTCCTCTTTAAAACTGGAAGAAAAAGCTTCTGGAGCTTCCTGCAATCCGAGAAGCCGGAGCTCAAGCAGTTCTTCCGCATGAATCGGATGAAGTTCTTTCACCTCAATCATTGATCAATCCCCCATTCTCTGAACTATTTACTCTATGTATTAATTTGACACCCGGGCCAGCTGACACGTTTCTTTTTTGAATGCGTACTCTTAAAGCGGTTTTCGAAATATATCAGCTGAAAGCGGCGCTTTACAGTAACCGAAAATGGTGTTCTCCGTATATAGATGTTCTATCTTCAGGGCAGCCTTTTCATAGGATTCCGGGTCTTGGGGAGTCGGTTTGCTAATATACTTTTTCTCCCAATTGCGCTAAACTGGAAGCGAATGAATTGAAGGAGGTTTTATAGATGATCGTTGGACTGCATCACGCTCAGATTACTATTCCGAAAAATTGTGAAGAGGAAGGAAAGCAGTTTTACTGTGAACTTCTCGGTCTCAAAGAAATCGAAAAACCAGATTCGCTTAAGGGAAGGGGCGGTTTCTGGCTCCAGGCAGGCAGCCTTGAAGTTCACGTCGGCACCGAGGATGATGTGGACCGTCTCTCTACAAAATCGCATCTCGCTTACCAGGTCGACAATATTGACCAGTGGAAAACGCATCTTACAGAAAACAAGGTTCTCCTCTTAGAAGCTGTACCGATCCCTGGTGTCGAGCGGTTTGAATTCCGGGATCCTTTCGGAAACCGGGTGGAAATGATTCAGACTCTTCCCGAATAACAAAGTACAAATTCTGTTAGCAAGGTTTTCTTCATGCATAGGCTGCTTCTTCCTTTTAAAAGCCGTAGTTACAGGCATAAGCGGTTTGAGGTAATTAGTTCATTTTAGATTTATTGGTATATATAGCTTCATACCACCAAGTTTGCTTAAGAGCCACAGACTCCCTCGGTAAGATAGGTTTATCTCTCAAATACTCGCTCATTCGCAGGATGTTCCCCCTTTTCGATCGCACCTGACGGATAGATCAACGAAAGAAACGGAAGAGGAGGCGCTCCAAGACAGGCGGAAAGAAAGGAGGTCGCGAAAACTCCATTTTTTACCATATCCTGCACGTCTTCTCCACGCGGTCCCTGGAGGCTTTTCCTCCCATGTCTCAACGGGTCCATGCCCTCTCATTCCTTTGTCATGCCTGGCCAGGGGGTGGAGGCCGGTTTTGCTTTAACGACGGGTCCGGGCCCTTTGGTTTGTGGTATCCGGTCCTCCGTGCTTTCTTTTTCATCCTGCGAATAAGCCATGATTCGATGAGCCGACGGGACGATCACCCCCTAGACAGCAGACGGAAGCGGTCGGACTTTCTCTGAACAGTAGGGTTCTCCCCCTCTGGCGAGGGCCACGAGGATTCGTGCCAGCTTGCCCATCAGTTTCATGACCGACTTCATCTTTTTCATCTTTTTGCCCTGCACATTGACGTGGTGGAGGTGCCGGAAATCCGCGTTGTTTTTGATCAGGCTCAGCGTGGCCAGGTATAAACAGCGCCTCAGCCGGGACCTTCCGCGTTTGGAGAGGACCACTTGTCCTTTCCATTTGCCGGAGCTCGCTTCGGCCAGGTGCAGGCCGGCATGACGTAAGAGCGCATTACCATGGGCAAAACCACGAATATCACCGGCTTCCCCCAGAATCCCCGCCAGGGAGAGATCGCTGATCCCATCGATGGCAAGGAAGGAGTGGCGGTAGGTCACGTGCTCCAGGGTGGCAGCCACCTCGTGTTCCACCCGTTCCAGCTGGGCCGTGACCAGGTCCCATTCTTCGAGCAGCTGGTCCAGGTGCAGGAGATACGCCTCCGGCGCCTGCGTGCTTCCCACGGACCGTTTCGCCACCGCAAGCAGCGTTTCCGCTTTCCGGTGGCCGGCGTGACGTTTCATCCCTGTTTTCCATCCGTGGATCACGTCCGCCACGTCCAGCTCCCGCAGTTGTTTCGGCATGGGGAACAGCCGCAGGGTAGCGATGGCCCCTTTGCTTTGGAGATCCTGAAAGACCTCCCGGAGTTCCGGGAAGACAATATCGACCCAGCGGTGCAGCTGATTGATGGTCGCAACGCGCCGTTTCACGAGCACCTCCCGGTTGGCCATGAGCACCCGGAGCGAGTCGAACGTTTCCGACGTGGGATGGATCTGGCTGTAATAGCCGTTTTTAACCATGTCGGCAATCACGAGGGCGTCTTTGGCATCGCTTTTGGACTGGGTATGATCCCGGTTTTCTTTATTCTTTTTGACCAGGTGGGGATTAACGGTGACAACATCGATCTGCCGGCCCTTCAGCCAGGCGGTCAGGTTCAGCCAGTAATGGCCGGTCGGCTCCATCCCGACGATTTCGGTCGTACAGCCGCTCGCTTCCTTCCACGCAGCGATCCTGTCGAGAAGCCGGGTAAACCCTTCCTCGTTGTTTTCAAAAGCCAACGGCTTACCAAAGGCGATGCCCCGGTAATTGACAGCACGTGCCACGTGGTGATGCTGGGCAATATCCACCCCGATAATCAGGTGGCTGGAAGAAATACGGGCAATCCGTTGATTTTGTTGGTCCTGCATTTTAAACTTCATAGTAAGGTCCCTCCTCAAGGTTTGGAATAGTAGAGTCGTGTCTCTATTCTTATCTTAGCGAGGGGCCCCTGTTTTTTCAAAGTGGAAATTAACACTCTACAGGAATGCTTTAACACTGCTTGTACATAAAGAAATATATCCTCACATTGAACATGCTTCTTTTTAAATTCAGTCTGATCTTTTAAAGTAAGCCATCGTAAGCAGATGATGATATATATTCTCCTCTGTTTTTACAGCTTTGAGGTGCCGGCCTTCTGTCTGGAAGTGGAACTTTTCGTAGAGGGCAACCGCGCTTTCGTTCTCTTCGAACACTTCGAGCGAAACTTTTTCAATGAATGGATGCTCATCCACCCACTGCAGAAGGGAGGTTAACAGCGCCCTGCCGACTCCTTTATTGCGGAACTCTTTCCCGACGCTCATTCCAAAGGTTCCATGGTGCCGGGTCCGCCGCCTGTTCCCGTTTTGAAAATCGAGCAGCCCGATCATCTCTCCTTTATATTCGGCGAGAAGACAGAGGTACGCTTCCTCTTTTAAGGACTGTTCCAGCTGCTCCCGCTCTTCTTCATAGGTCGTATGAAATTCATCCGGTGTGGTCAGCAGGTAAGGAGCTTCAACAAAAATCTGTCTCGTAAACGACAGTATTCGTTCTGCATCCATCGGCACAGCGGTCCGCACCTGGAATTTTTCGCGCTGACTCGACATATACGCGGCAGGATCTATTTTCGCCAAAGTTCCTCTCCCCTTTCTATTTTTAATACCGTCATAAAAGTGAAGGAGCGTCCTCTATTTTTATCTTCTCCCATCTTTTCTGCCAGTTTTTCTTACGTATCCGTTTATTATAAACGTCATGAAGCGCCGGGGTTTCCAGAAAAAATGGCGTCGGCCTGACTTTCATAAGCAGTGCATCTTCCAATCCGTGCGGAGCGGTAAGAACGAGATTCTTATTTTTATCCAGTTTTACTCCCAATGCCGCAGCCGTCTCCGGAAATCGGGAAATGGCATCTTCCGAGGAAGTATAAGGAGCAGTCCCATTAACGAGGTGCATCCGTGCCTGATTTTTTACCGACCAGGGATAAGAGGGCTGCTTTTCATTCAGTGTTTTTTCCAGCTTCTTTTCCTCTCTTTCATCCGGGTTTAACGGATCGAAATAAATAACATCTATATCTGCCGGAGGGGTCTTAAGGCCGTGCTGAATATCCCAGATTTTCGAACGGATAAACCCGGCACATATCCACCAGTCCGGAAGTTCCAGCTCCGCAGCTGTGGACAGAATAATCATCATCGACGGATCATCTCTTATTGCCTGTTTAACTTCATCAGCGCTCTGCAGCATGGCTTTCTCCTTCCGCAAATAAAAAGTTGCTCTTTTCCCTGGGCCCCGCTATACTTTATGTAAATAAATACAGGCGAACATTAAAAGGAGTGGAAAATGATGGATCTTATCCGCCATTCAGAATGGAAAGATACGAAGTTGACCATCCACCTCATTTCCCAGATTCTCGGTAAAATCCGTCTGGAGGCTGCTTACCAGGAACCTCAGTGGGCTCATGTCATGCTTGCTCTCACACCGCACGGCTTCACAACCGGCCTGCTCGATTTTAAGGATCACTGGTTTGAAGTATCGGTCGATTTGACCCACAGCACTTTAGAAGTCACCGTGGACAGCCGGGTAAAAACGAAGAAGCTGGCCGATGGAGTTGCTGTCAAAGATTATTTTGAGTTCATCTTTCAGACGCTGGAGGAAGGCGGGGTAATGATTTCGATTTTCCCTGTGCCTCAGGAAATGAGTCTGCGCACGCCTCTGAATGAGGATACCGAGCACCGCACATATGATGCTTCCCTTGCGCGGCGGGGCTTCCATCTTTTTCAGTGGGCATTTGCCGAACAAATGAAATTCATCGGACCGCTCCGCTCCCGGAAAGTAAAACCCGGTTTGTTCTGGGGGACGTTTGATGTTTCCTGTCTCATCGTTTCCAATCGTCCGGAGCCATTCCCGGAAGACAAAGTGATTGAAAAAGCTGCTTTCGATGAGCAGTTTATCGAATACGGATTCTGGCTCGGAGATGACAACGTGGACATTCCTACCTTATTTGTTCTCCCCTACCCATTTCAGAATAAAGATTTAAACAGTCCTGATATTTCCCCTCCGGAAGCTTATTATGACAAGGATCTTAGTGAATACTTTCTTTCTCTGGAAACTCTTGTGCAAAAAGAAAACCGAAGCTCCCTCGTACAACAGTTTTTCCATTCGACTTTCGGTGTGCTATGCGGGGAGCTCGGCTGGAACAATATCGAGGAAGTTAAAAAGCCGCTGCTGATGAAAAAGCAGGTGGCAAAAGATAACGGTTAATCTCCCCTACTCCAGCAGCCTTCTCAGGGCTGCTGTTTCTTCCGGGGTCGTTTCATACCCTTCCTGGTCATAACCGGTGAAAGTAAACAGACTTTTTTCCCCTTTGTCTCCGAGGAAAAGGTGAAGGAGACGCGCGCCTTCCGATTCATACTTAATAACAAAATCGTACCGGTTTTCTTCTGCTCCGTTTTCCGCAACGTCCGTTTCCACCTCTTCTGCATTTTTCATAATCTCTTCCACTTTTGATGTTTCCCTCATGACCAGAAAGAAATCAGCGTTAATTCCGCTGAATCCTTCCGATTCGGAAATAGAAATTTCTTTTATGTCGTCTGACAAGGGTACGCCCTGCTCTCCATTCAGGCAGGCAGAAAGAAATAAAGCGTGGGAAAGCAGGATCAGTATTCCAATTTTCTTCACTGATTATCTTCTTCCACGCTGAAGCCTGTCCTTCCCCAGGATGCGAGGCGGCGGATATCTTCCGGACCGGTGCGGCAGCAGCCGCCGATAATTTTCGCGCCCTGCTCGTACCAGTGGCGGGCGTTTTTATCAAAATCTGCGGCGTGGGAATCCCCCTGCCACGTATTCGTTGCAGCGTCATAGGTTTCACCTGAATTAGGATAGACGATAAGAGGTTTAGTCGTTTCCTGGTTTATCTCTTCGATCAGCGAGGAAATGTACTGCAGCGGAGTACAGTTCACTCCGAAAGCGGCGATTTGGTGCTGTTTGTCTGCCCAGGCAGCACATGCTGCGATGCTCTCCCCGTCGCTTATATGTTTCTCATCTTTCGCACTGAA
Organism: Alkalicoccus halolimnae; assembly: GCF_008014775.2. Classification (GTDB taxonomy): domain Bacteria; phylum Bacillota; class Bacilli; order Bacillales; family Salisediminibacteriaceae; genus Alkalicoccus; species Alkalicoccus halolimnae. The sequence continues at coordinate 2,514,782 of NZ_CP144914.1, forward strand.
GCTGATCCAAGCCCATGCTTCCGGAAATTCGCCGAGCACCTCTGCAGCTGCTTCCGCTTCAAGCAGGCAGGGAATCGTTTCAATCGCGAGGATGTCCGCTCCCGCTTCCAGCAGTTCTTTCATGCGGGGCCGGTGAAAATTCTTCAGCTCTTCTTTATTCACGCCGTAATTCCCGCGGTATTCAGAACCGTCTGCCAGGTAAGCCCCGTAAGGTCCGACGGAAGCTGCAACTAGAGGTTCCGGACGACCTGTTCGGTTTTCAAGGTCCTGCCAGAATTCATTACGTGCTTCTTTGGCCAGCTCCACAGAAGTGCGCATAAGCGCTGCCGCTTTTTCTTCAGATAACCCCCGCTCCTGAAACCGTTCGAAAGAAGCCTGATAGCTTGCGGTAATAGCACAGTCCGCTCCGGCTTTAAAATAATCGTGATGCACCTGTTTAACGAGTTCCGGCTGCTCTATTAGAACTTTAGCCGACCAGAGACTGTCATCTAAATCGCAGCCGTACTTTTCAAGTTCTGTAGCCAGTGCTCCGTCCAAAATGAGCAGCGGCCGTTTATGGAGAATCATTTCAATTGGATTCATCGTTTATCTCCTTCACTTTACGAGTTTATGGTGTCTCTTTAACTACCTTCGCTGTTACAGACAAAATCCCTTCCTTTTTATGGAGAACGAGTCCAGGATAGTAAACTCTCATTAATATGATTTTTAAAGCAGATGTTTATCAAGAAGACTGTCTTGAAAATAAAGTAGATAAGCGTGCGCCTTTGTTTCCAAGGAGACGCTTTCCGGGCGGGGCTGCCTCAGCTAATTCCATCCTCCCTTCCGTCGGGCGGAGCGGGGCTCGTCCTTTATCGCCCCGGAGTCGCCTCATGTCCTCTTCAGCTTACGGTAAAAAGACAGAGCAGGAGCCGCCTTCTAAATAAAGAAGCCCCCTTCTGACCATCCTTTCATCTGTATAGAGAAGAAGTTCCATTCCTATAAAAGTCATTTTCATCCTTCATGGTTCAGCGATCCTGCAAGAGGGTCTCTGTTAAAGCCGAAGATTCTTAGCATGCTTAGGAAAAAGTGAAAATTAATATTAGAACTAGTTCCCTATTTTTGATGAAGGGATTTTAAAGGTCACTATTTTATTATTTTCAAACATAGTTAATGATTTCCACTCCAGACGGACGCTTTCCGTGGGGCTCGTCTTCAACTAATTCTTCCTCAGCATTGCTCCGGAAGAATGGATTTTCAGACTGCGCTGATCCCAGAGGAGTCACCGCCTTATGTTCCAATTATCCGTTTCTTTTTATGAGGCTTTATTATAGCTCCGTGTTGTTTTTGGAATGTCTGCGGCGTGCGGGAGGACCTTCCTGCTTTCTTTTTCTGCAGGCATTTCTGCCCTGGCCCCGGTTTGACGGAATGAGAAATATGGTTCGTTAAAAAGCAGAAGTAGGTCTCTTTTAAGGCCAAAAAACGAAGCGGAAACGTGCCCGTGTAAGAAGGAGATTGAAAGATCCCGCAGGGGCGCAGCCCACCCGAAAGTCTCCTTCACGGCAGAGCTGAAGCGAATTTTTCTATATTTATTAGCAACAGACTTTAACACAGCTATCAAGAAAGGATCCGTCCGCTGCATTAAGAGAGTATCGTGGATATAACCAGAACAGCCTGCATTGTCAGATGAGTACAGATGTGGGCTGCCATCGCCGTCTCCAGGTTTTTCTTCCAGTAAAGCCAGCCGAATACGACGCCGCCAAATCCATTAAGAATGACCATCCTCACAAGCACCGGGGTTGTGATTTCCGTTTCCAGAGCGGTTACAGAATAGTGCCCGACAGCAAACACGAGCGAAGATACGAGGATCGCTGTCCAGAATACAGCGTACGGTGGTACCTGCTTTTTCCTGGCGGCTACTTTCCAAAAAAGCCATACGAGAAGTGTCATCATGCCCCAGCGCATCATGATTTCTTCTATAATACCTCCGTAAACGACACTGAGCAGAAGCGTGTAAAAATCGAACTCCTGGTGCCACAAGCTCAGTACGTCGGGTACAAACGGATGAAAAAAGAAGTCAAAAAGCAGCAGTACCACTCCAGTGAGAAATCCGCTGACTGCCCCCCCATGTTCCCGCTTTACGCCATTTCCCTGATGCCGGCTTTCCATCACGGTCTTTTATGTAAATCAAAGAAGTTAGGCCGGTAGATCGAGCCAGCAAATGTCCAGCAGTTACGGCAAGTAGTATAATAATCATTGGATTAATCAGTGAGAGAAGTGCAAGTACAGGCGTTGACGGGAGATTCTCCGGTTCGGTGCCCATTTCCCGAAGCGCGGCCGTGATCACTTCCAGGTTTAACGGAATCAGTAGTAAAGTTCCTCCCAGCCCTGCAAGAATAAATAACAAAAAGGACCTCCAAGGTTTTCTCATCTGTTTTTCCTCTCTTCCAACAGCTTAATTAATTTCTTCTATACGCTTATCGAAAATCTACGTTGAAAATAAAACATTCAGCGGCATATCCTTTTGGCTGCACTTTTGTAAGCTTCCGCTTTTGTTTTGAAAGGTCTTTTCGTCCATTATAGTGCAGCAGTCCTGCATGGATGTCTCTGTCAGTGCTTAATGCTGCTGTCAATGAGCACCTGCGGCTCCTTCACCTGCCGAAGAAGTCCTCCCTTTTGATCAACGTTTATTTTCAAGGCACCCTTTTAGATAGAGAAAGGTAAAAAGGCCTTCCCATAAGGATAGGAGCACAGCTTCACACGGACAAAAGCCTGTCAGACAAATCCACGTCTAACAGGCTTTTCAACATCCAGTCCGGCTCCGCGTAAGCTTTCCAGGCTGTCCTGATATCCCTTTCGAGACAGCCTCTTTATAATACTTATTTTCTACCTTGTTGCTCTGCCCTGGTTTTTTTCCATTCCTTATACTTCCCACTTCCTCGGCACCCCTGGCATTCTTCAGGCTCTTCATAATAAAATTCATTAATATATGCTCTGCTTCGTCCGCGGCCTCTGCAGTCCGGACATTTATCCTTCACTTCAAACCTGGCAATTCTTCTTTCATAAAATGGACGTCTGCGGCTGCCTCTGAAGTCGACTACTGTCATATTGTCCACCGCCCTTTAAAAATGATTAAATATGACATCTCCACAGGTCATGGTTTCAGCAACTTCTTTCCGCAGGTTTCTTTCCCGGCATCCCTCCTTTAAGAAAGCTCTGCTGATTTTCAACAGCTTCGTCCTGCGATAAAAGAAAAACTCCCGGCCGGTCTTATTTTTCTACAATTTTCTGAAGAAAAAGTGAACCTGTCAGGAGAAAGAAATCCGCGGTGCAAGGCCGCTTCTGCTGTTTCTATTGTTAATTTCATCATATCTGAAAAAGCGTTTCTGATCAACTATCCTTCATCCAATTTTTAGGGTTTTTTACCAGCGTCCGTTTTTTTCTTTTCTTCCCGTTCAAGTTGAATGTAATGAAAAATTTTCGTTGCAAAACCCATGATCAGACCGATCCCCGTAAAAATATAAAGAATTGTAAATATTTTTCCGAAGTCGGTCTGTGGGGTAAAATCACCGTAACCGACAGTTGAGAGCGTGATCACGCTGAAATAGAGAGCGTCCAGAATTCTCAGACCTTCGACTGTAGCGTAGAACACCGTGCCTGAAAGGAGAGTCATGCACGTAAGGAAGAATAAAACCTGGAATTCCGGCTCTTTCAGCCCTCGGACTACAGCCCGTATAATCCTGCCAAGCGTCATAAGAAAAGCAACCATCTGCTCCTCCTCTCTTTCTATCGTCTTCGGCGATCATTTATATTCTATTTAGCTGTGTTCAAGCATTGTTGTTGATACACTTAGAAAACTCCGCTTCAGCTCTGCTGTGGAGGACGGATTTAGCTGAGGCGGGTTCTACGCCCCATGGAAACGAAAGCGCACGTTTATTGCTTATCTACTTTATTTTCAAGACAGGCTTTTTTTAATACCTTCCTATGTCCCACTCGTTCTGATGAATAGACAGAGAAAGACCTTTTTGTCGGGAATTACGCCTCTTTATAAGTTAACTGAAATCTTTTTTAAACACATAACTCACCTTGTCGTACGCCATTTTTTCTTCGTAAAAACGATGAGCGGCGGAGCGGTTCAGGCCGGACGATAAAGCGACGCAGGTGTATTCGTTCTTTTCGGTCCACTGATGCACAAAGTCCAGCAGCTTTTCTCCATATCCGGATGAGCGCGACGATCCATCCGTTACGAGATCGCATACCCATACGAAGTGCCCGTAGTAGAGCGTAATCATCGGTTTGAAACCGATAACGGCCTTTATTTCTCCTTCTTCTTTCATAGCATACAGCTGGTACCTGTCCTTTTCACGGGCGTCCTTTACGAGATCGGTATACGCTTCTTCCGTGAGATGTGTCCTCAGCTGTTTCATGACCGGATAGGCCTCTTTTATCTGTTCCTCTGTCTTAAGCTCGATAACGGTTTCCAAACGACCCCTTCTTTCCAGTATACTTGATCATTATATTATACAGGAAATTCCTTCTCACAGAACCGCTGCGCACACAATACTGCTATGATCCTTATTTCACGAAACACCTGCCCCTTTCTAACAGAACAGCTCCTCACCTCAAAGGAAGAGGCAGGAGCTGTTCTTCATCGAATCGGGACTTTGCTCTTGTTCCAGCAAGTGTAATCCAACCGCTTACTGTGAGTTCATTCTTTCTTCCGCGATAATCGGCAGAAGATTATCGAAAATATGCGTGTCTCCGTCTGTGACGCCGAACCCTCCATAATAATCACTGTTTTTGTTTTTCACCTGGAATTCCTTCATTCTCTGGAAAATATCCTGTGCAAGACTGTCCTCGCCAATTTCCGTACAGTAGAGAATGAGGAAACTGTAAACAGCCGGTGACTCATAATCAACGAGCGGTTCTTTTGTTTCTCTGCTGTAGATGCCGTTGACGACACCCCGTCCTGTCATCTGTTCCTCAATAAAGGACAAAAACGGTTCAGAACGCTCCCCCCGCTGACCTTGATGATAAGCAGTGATCGCCTGATCCACGATATTGATCTCATCGTCATAAAGATACTCCTGATCATCCACATTGTAAGCTTTAGGATAAAAAACATCATCCATCGGCGCATTTCTCAGTACATCAATCGTGCTTTCCGCTGCTTCTGCATCGAGATTCGCTTCTTCTGAAAGCAGTTCCAGGGAAGGGGGTTCAATATAAGATAAGGTGATCAACTCACTTGCATACTGATCATTCGTTTCGTAGAAGTCGGTAAAAATACCGTTGCGTACGTTATTTGTGTTCAAGTATCTGTTGATAAGAGCAGAAGCTTCCGTATATTTTTCTTCTTCCCAGAGGTTGTCTGCACGCCTCAGCGCTGCAGAGATACGGATGTCATCGATAAAGGCGTTGGCGTTCACTTCGCTTTCCCCATCTTCTGTCAGCTTCCAATTAACGAAGCCGTCTTCCTCCAGATAATATTCCTGAAGCTGGACGTAAGTTTCCTCGAATTTCTCCTGATCCTCTAACTCAAGAGCATGTTCCATCCATAGTCCCAGCGTTTCTGAGAGCGATTCTCTTCCTTTAACGAGATCTTCATCTACTTCATCGCCGCGTTTAATATAAGTGGCAAAAGTTCCGTTTTCGTTAACGAGCCAGGTTTCTATGAATTTTTCCGTTGCAGAGAGCGGTGCCGGTTCCTGCTCCTGCGTTGCATAATTAAACGCTGCGATGAGAAGCGCAGACAACACGACAAGTGATACGATTAGTACACCCATTTTCCTGCGTCCTTTCTTATATCGTTTCACTGCTTTAAACCCGGACTCCGCTTGGAGCTTTGACCTTGAATTCTTCTTTAATAAAATTTAAAATTTGCTCTGCTGCGTCCCCTGTGCCAAATGGGTTGCTGATCGCTGCCATTTTCTGATAAGCTGCCTCATCGCTTAACAGCTCCTGGCATTCTTTATAAATTTTACCTTCCGACGTGCCGACGAGTTTCAGCGTTCCCGCCTCCACACCTTCCGGCCGCTCGGTCGTATTGCGCGCTACAAGTACCGGCTTCCCGAGTCCTGGAGCTTCTTCCTGAATACCACCCGAATCCGTGATGACGATGTGGGACTCCTTCATGACGTGAACAAAATCCTGGTAATCAAGTGGTTCAATGACGTGAACATTTTCTGTGTCTTCAATTTCTTTCAATACTTTCTGGCGGATAATTGGATTTTTATGAACCGGAAATACAAATTGAACATCTTCGTTTTCTCTGACTAAGCGGTTTACAGCACGGTAAACATGCTGCAGTTCTTCCAGGTTTTCGCGCCTGTGGGTTGTCATCAGAATGGTTCGTTTTCCGTTTTGGAAAATCTGTTTCAGATTCTCCGGAAAATCATGCGGTTTCTCCGTAATCTGCAGAAGTGCATCAATCACCGTGTTTCCCGTGATGGTAATGCGGCAGGCTTCCACATTTTCCAGAATCAGATTCATTTTATTTTTTTTCGTCGCTGCAAAATGATACGTCGCGAGCCGCCCGACCATCTGACGGTTCATTTCTTCCGGGAATGGGGAGTGAATGTTATTTGTCCGAAGCCCCGCTTCCACATGACCGACTGGAATCTGCTGTAGAAAAGCAGCATAGGCTCCGATAAATGTCGTTGTCGTATCCCCGTGGACGAGTACGAGATCCGGCTGTTCTCTGCTTATAATAGGAGAAAGCTCTGCAAGCACTCTCGCAGTTAATTCTTCCACCGTCTGTCCGGCTTTCATAATTTCGAGATTGTAGTCCGGGACAAGCTCAAACAGGTCCAGAACCTGATCAAGCATTTCTTTATGCTGCCCGGTATTTACACAGACGCTTTCCAGACTTTCATCAAGCTGAAGCGCCTGAACGACAGGCGCCATTTTGATTCCTTCCGGCCTTGTACCGAATATTGTCATAACCTTCATTTATTGACTCTCCCTTCACGCCGGCGTTCTTCGGCAGTAAGTGCAGCTTTGACAGCTTCTTTGGTTTCTCCCTGTTTGAAGCGCTGGGTTTTGTACCATTTGACTTCCTGCTTGAACAATACACGCTTTGTCTCCAGGAATGTTGCGTATACGACGAGAATTACCCAGAGCTGGGAATAGGTGAAATACATCAGCAGGACAACGAAAAAGTTTTTAACGGTCAGCTGACCTTTCTCCATACTCAGGGCGAGCAGGACTTCCGTGACGAATAACAGGAAGCCTGTCAGCAGCAGGACATAGGAAACGATCCCTATCGTCAGGTTCAAATCGACGAACAGATTCGTCACAAAAATAGTATGTGAGATAAGAATACCGCCGAAGAACAAAATATACGTAAACATAAAGTAAAAGAGATCGAGCCCAATCTTTTTGTTTTCAAGCTTTGAAAACTCCATTAAATATTTTCCGATGACGTACTCATTCCCCCGTGCCCAGCGTGTCCGCTGCTTCCACCATACTTTCAGGTTCTCCGGCTCCTGCTCCCAGGTGATCGCTGCCGGAAAAAAGCGGATATGGTATCCGAGGTTATAAACACGGAAGCTCAGTTCGGTATCTTCCGACAGGGCTTTTTCATCCCAGCCGCCGAGTTCTTCAAGGATAGAGCGGCGGATCGCAAAGTTTGTACCTGGAATTGTCGTCATTTTAAACCAGAACCACCGTCCTGCCTGGGCAAGCCACTGAAAAGTCAGTGTTTCTACGTTGATCAGACGGGTAAGCAGGTTTTTGTTCGCATTCAGTACTCGGAATTTACCGACGACCGCTCCTGCTTTTTCATCATTGTTTAAGCCGATCGCAAGGTTGTATGCCGCTTCGGGTTCCGGAGTATTATCCGCGTCATAAACAGCAATAACTTCCCCTGTAGATACTTTTAATCCCTGGTTCAGCGCTCCGGACTTTCCTTTCCCTCCATTCGGCGGCTTCGTGTGAAGCACTTTAATATAAGGATACTTTTCGGCGTAGCTGTCACAAATGGCGCCTGTATTGTCACTGGAGTTATCATTAATAACGATAACTTCGAATTTATCTTTTGGATATTTCATAGCAACCATCGAATCCAGTGTTTTTTCAATGACCATTTCCTCGTTATGAGCAGGAATGAGTACACTGAACGTCGGCATCGGACCCGGATTTTTATCCCATTCTTTCTTCTGATCCGGGTGTTTAAGATAATGCAGGTATCCTCCCTGCATTAAAAACATGTGGTAGAACAGCATAAACCAGATTAAAAACAGTGAGATATAAAGAAATAATTCAGCCAATTTTCTTTTCCCCTTTCTCATGCTCCCTGCGCGGTCTGCGGAAAACAGTGTAGAAAATAAACATGATTACTGCGGTAACTCCGATCCCTGCAACTACCCAGGTAACTTTATCGATAAAGTTTTTGATATGGTACACCGGGAAATCGATGGAAGAAGTCATGAGCCCTGCAGTATCAATATCTGTTTCAATTCTTCCGTTGCCGCTTTTAATTGTGATGTTTTCCACTTCTACCGTGTTTCTCATTTCTTTCATATCCAGCCATTCCAGATCCGGTATGGTTTCCATCTCGTCAAGCAGATCTTCCAGACCCTCTACACCGAGGTAAGGGTGATAAAACCCGCCGATCATTCCCCCATCGCTGATCTGATATTCTTCTGCTCTGGCCATCATTTTCTCCACGGCCTGATTGTCCCCCGGCTGCACATAGCCGATCGTTTCCGGCAGCAGTGTCATGCCGTTAAGGAGAGTTGGTTTGGACACGTTAGGAGTCGTATCCATCGCTTCCCAGTATTCATCGCTCAGCTGTACCTGGCCGACATAGGTGGAAAAGTGTTCTGATGCTACGCGGTAGCCGTTCTGGGACATCGTGTAGTGAGGTGCCTCGAAGGCTAAAGGATAAAGCCCGAAGTTCGACAGCTCCTGCACCCCCCGCGTTAACCGCTGTCTTACATAGTCCGATTCGAACCTTTTATTTTCAATCATATACGCCTGGTAATCTTCATTTGTAGCGAAGGAAGAAGCCGATTTATTCCTCGGTTCATCATCCGGACCATGATAGACAGGCATGTCGTTTTCTACATCCCAGAATTCAAATCCTTCCCCTGTTTCGGTCGTTCTGAACTGGTGTGTATAGCCGTGCAGGACGACGCTGCCGCCGTTATCCTGCATATACTTTAAAGCTTCCAGCACTTCCGGTGCATCATTGAAATGATACCTGCGTCCTGTTTCTGGATTCGTGTAAACCGGTACGACAGCAATCATGTATGGAATTTCCCTTTCTTTTAAAAGTTCTGCTATGTCCATCAACCTGTCCGCATCTGCGAGCGGGTGCACGTCTTCCAGACGAAGATATCCCGGAGTCGTATCCACCGGTTCTGTATCAAAAAAGTTATGCAGCGCCTGCGTGAAATATACGGAATAGGGAGGAACAAGCTTATCCGATGCTACGTAGTAATTCCCGTCATTTTCAGAGATAAGAGGGAACGTTCCGTTATCACCTTCTGCTTCAACGATCGTACTCGTATCTTCTTCCACCTCAGTGGCAAACAGAAGGTTCGGCTCGATTTCTCTTTCTTTATCTTCCTGACCCGGCATGTCCAGTTTAGTAACAACTTCCTCGCCTCCGGTTTCGAGGTAGTCGAACTTTTCGCCGAGTTTCTCTACGTTATTGCCAATCGCCATCGTTGGCCCGTCAAAAGCATCCAGGATATCGACGACTTTACCGGAAATGGCATCATTTGTTTCGCCATAGTAGATCAGGTGGGTTTTTTCCCCCAGATCTCCTTCCGTTACTTCCAAAACACTTTTAAAAGTAATATACTCTGTGAAATGTCCCAGATGCATATCCATCAGCCGCTGATCGGGGCTGATCTCTGCATTTTCAGCTGAGTAAATTACAAGTACGGATGCTGCTGATCCTGAATTCCGCAGATCTGCCGCTGCCCCCGCCCCGTTTGTAAAAAGACTAAAAGCTAGAAGAAAAACCATTGGTACCAAAACACTCTGCTTCAAAAATTTCTTATGCCGACCCACGCTTGTTCCCCCTCCTTGAATTTCCAAAAATAAGAAAAATTGTTCGTAATAACGAATTTATCACCATAACATAGAGAACGCAAAGCTCAAATTCTGTTAGAATCGGGTTTGGTTCGTTATAAAGCATATTAATGCTTCGTTTTCCTTCATTTTGCTTCAAATACCTTCTTAATAAAGAATTCACTGTACAATTTTTGTTCTTTATTGAGAAATTAATGATTTATAGTGACTTATTGCGGCTTTTTTAATGAATCCGGAATGTATAATGTAGGAAAAGAAGAGCTGTTTGGAATGTTTCTCTTCTGTTTCGGGAAAGGGGGGTATAGGTTCTTCTACTTATTTTGCAATTAATCACTAATGCAAACGGATTAGTTTCTTCTATTATATATAGTTCCTTTTGTGAAAAGAGCTTTGTGCCTGAAGTGAACCCCTCGTTATGTTGTTCCATCCGTACGAATCTGGCAGTAAAACGACGGCAGGTGTTGAAACAGATGAAATTTCATCAAAAAAATTATCCTTTTTTAATAGCGGCGGCAGTACTTGCCGGTCCGGGAGCCGGGCAGTACGACGCAGTGCGGGAGACTGGCGCGGCTCTCGTACTCCCATTATTGATTCTCATGCTGTTTCTGACTTTTCTCCCCATTCCTCTGAACCGCTTTTTCTCTTCCTTTTTAAATTTACGCTTTACGATCTCCAGTCTGGTTATGAATTTTTTATGGACGCCGCTTCTCGCATGGATGCTTGCTTCTCTTTTTCTTCAGGGGCACCCTGCCCTGTGGACAGGCTTTATTATGCTTATGGTCACGTCGTGTACGGACTGGTATGTCATCTTTACAGGACTGGCGAAAGGAAATACAGCCATTTCCAGTGCCATTCTTCCGGTAAATCTTCTCCTGCAGATGATCTTGCTGCCGGTTTATCTTTACCTGTTTGCCGGTACTCAGACTGAAATTGAAGCAGGACTGCTTCTGGAAAGTGTGATAACTGTTCTGTTTCTTCCACTCCTCACAGCCATTGCTGCGAAAGGATTATTAAAAAATCACCCTGAAAGGCGAAAAAAGCTGTTTACTGTTCTGGAACCGCTTCCCGTTTATTTACTCGCTCTGGCAATCGCATCGATGTTTGCTTCCCAGGCCCGGGCGCTTACAGAAAATGCAGAATACGCTCTTCTGCTTCTTTTTCCGATAATGGTGTTTTTTGCGGTTAACTTTCTGGTCGGTTCTAACATCAGTTCCATCATGCAGTTTTCCTTTCCAGATAGAGTAAGCTTTCATATGACAACGATTGCCCGCAATTCGCCGCTTGCCCTTGCTGTGGCAGTGAGTGCTTTCCCAGATCAGCCGCTTATTGCTTTAACGCTCGTCATCGGTCCTCTTTTGGAGCTCCCGGTTCTTGCAGCGCTTACCCATCTGCTAAACGTTATCCGTCGCAGAACTGCAGCCTGCTGAAAGACAGCGCTATGGAAATAGGGATCTCGATGGAATATATCCGGTTCTATAAGACCACATACAAAGTATGGGTACTTTTATAGTATTACTTGGTATTGTTTGGCCCCTGTTCTCTTTCCAACCGGGGTTCAGGGAAACCGATTGTGAATGTTTAAAAAACAAAAAACCATACCGTAACGAAATAAGGTTTATTTACCCGCTTTTGAAGGGAATGTAGTCACGGTATTACTCTTATACAGAAAGGGGGAAGATTATTGCTTGCCTGGCTGCCCGAATCGTTAAGAAAGTATTTTCAAATGTCCAGACGGGAAAGAAAATACGAGATGTCCTCGACGCTCTGGTATATGCCTTTCTTCTATATTTCATTAGCTATTATTTTAGTTATAGGTACACTTTTTCTTGACCTTGCAACAGATATCGACCAGTATGCATTTGAAATGCTCCGAATCGATACGGAAACGACCCAGATTCTCGTCAGTACACTGATCGGCGGTATCTTAACACTCAGCGCCTTCACCTTAAACTCTCTGCTTGTTTTCCTTACGACATTCAGCGGACAGTTTTCTCCGCGGATGCTGCTGAATTTTGTTGCCGAAAAGCAGACGCAGCACGCACTCGGTATATTTAATGGAAGTTTTGTGTACGTTCTGCTCGTCTTCCTGTTTATCGGCAGTACCGAAAGGGAAGTTTTTGTTGCTGTTCCATTGATGACAATCTTTCTCGCTTTTTTCGCCGCCGTTACGTTTATTTACTTTATTAATCACGCGACAACGTGGATGCAGGTCCATAACATAACCGATACGATGAAAAAAAATTCTCAGAAAATTGTGAAGCATACCTTAAGCCGGGAGCTGGAGATTTACCGGACTAAGGATCCGGGTAATATTGACGAAAAAAAATTAAGCCGTGGTGTTACACTCCATGCGCCGCGTAACGGCTATATTCAGCTTGTTGATTACAGGCAGATGATCGAATGCGCCCGAAAAGACAATATCATTGTTCAGTTCCACTTTCGTATGGGCGATTATATTCTTGAAGGAAACAAACTGCTCACCTACTGGGGAGAAGATATCGCTCATGTAAAGGATGATAAATATTCCGGAATGATCCGGATCGGCCATAAGGAGCTGGAGCTTCAGGATATCCATGTCGGGATGCATAAGCTGAGTGAGATCGCAATCAAATCCATAGGAAATAACGACCCTAAAACAGTAATTAACGCGATCCACCAGATGAGTGAACTCATGCTCGATGTCGTAAGCCACGTCACTTTTACGCCCTATCTTGTTGATGAAAGTAGGGAAGTACGTCTGATTCTTTTAAAAGAAACGTTTGAATCCTACGTCCACAAAGGGTTTGGATATATCCGCTACTATGCCGCCCGGGACCATTTAATTATCGGCGAGATGGTTAAATCCTTCAGTATGCTTGCTGAAAGTATCGATGAAGAAAAGCGTCAGACGCTGTGGGATTTTGCTTATGATACGTCTCTTTTCATGCGCAGTGAGGAGATTTACAGGCTGGACCGTAAATTTCTGCTCCAATCCTTTGAACAGCTTGCCATTACAACGGATAATATAGAAGATTATAAAGAAATGGAAGATCGTTTTTTGAAGCAAATTTGAACGGCCAAAAGCCTGTTAGCCCCCCCGTCTAACAGGCTTTTTAACACCTTGTCCGGATGCGCGCGAGCTTTCCAGACTGTCCCGATATACCTTTTTGAGACAGCCGCTTCTTAATATGCAGTTAAATCCGCTTTCTTTCATTCTGAATCCGTAAGAAATCAGCTCTGCTGAAAAACGGCAAAGAGGCTGGGTATGAAAGCCGGGCAGCTGCTTTAAATGAACGTTGAGGAAACTTCTCTGAAACTCTGATTGTATGCTGCATTGGAGTTTTCTATATGACAAAAATGATCGCTGACAGAGAGTAAAATGTAAAGATAGTGAGACCCCCCGAAAAAATATCTGATTATTCAAAATATTATTGTTTTCATATTAGAAATTGCGGGAAAAATATACAAAGGGGATTGGGAGGGACTATGTTTTTACAGGAGGACACAGACGATGAAGAAACAACAGAAACTTCTTCTTATTGCAGCTGCCCTGTTGCTAAGTCTAGTATTTATTACCCCTGTCAGCGCAGATCATCATATCGCTTTCGAAAACGACTCTTTCCGAATTCATAATGTAGAATCAGATGGACAAATGATTGATATTTTCGGTGAAGCAAGGGTTTTTGAAGGAACAGTCGCCTATGTCGTTACGGAAGAAGGTGAAGAAATTGACGAAGGCTTTACGACAGCAACGGCAGGCGGGCCGGAATGGGGTGAATTTCACCTGTCTATAGAAGTCGTGGACACTGGAGAAGAAATGAGAGAATTAACGGTTACTGTTTTTGAAGAAAGTGCCGATGACGGCAGCCGTGTCGATGCTATTGATATTCCAATTACGCTAGGTGAAACACCTGATTTTGGTGATGACCTGCCGGCGACTGCTTCCGGTTACCCTGCGCTTCTCTTTATAGGGCTTCTGACAGCTGCTGCCGGTATGCTTTTCATTCCGCGCAAAAAACCAGCCGTTTAACCGGAACCTCCCCTCCCCTGTTCATTTACCAATACGGATAAATTGTACAATTAAGGGAATTTCATCAGTGCTCGTCTCAGTTAACTATACGAATACTTATAGAAAATTATACACTCATGTTCGCAGCTATGAATAGCCACAGCGAACGCGAACACTTTCATTCAAAAAAAAACAGTTTTCCTGTTTTTTACGTAATTAACTGGCTTCGTGCTCCTTTTTTGTTAGAATAATAATATCGACAAAACGAAGCCGTTTTATAATTTTCACAATCAGGAGCCCCGTATATGAAACATGTAGAATCACGTAAAGATAAAATCCAGCTTTTCTCAAGAATATTATGGCCGATCATGGTGACGCAGCTGAGTTTATTTGCGATGAACCTGGTTGATACGATTATGTCCGGGAGAGTCGGGACGGATGACCTGGCAGGGGTCGCTATCGGAACCAGTATCTGGATGCCGGTCTTTACCGGTATTAACGGTATTCTGCTGGCGGTCACCACCATCGTGGCCCAGCTTGTCGGCAGCGGACGAAAAGAGCATATTACGAATACAATCAATCAGTCGCTCTATCTTTCAATAGCACTTGCCCTCGCTGTCCTTGCCGGGGGCGCTTTACTTTTAGAGCCGGTTTTGTCTCTTATGAGTCTGGAACAATCGGTGGAGCATATTTCCTTTCATTATTTAATCGGTCTTTCTTTCGGGATCGTTCCTCTGTTTCTGGCTAACGTGCTCCGCAATTTCTTTGACGGACAGGGACTGACCCGGCTGACAATGATTATCACCGTTGCCGCAGTGCCATTTAACGTCCTGCTCAACTACGGATTTATATTTGGCAACTTTGGCCTGCCGGCACTTGGAGGTATCGGGGCCGGATATGCGACGGCTGTGACGTTCTGGATAATGTTTGTTTTCAGCGTCTGGATGACGTTCCGTGTTTCTGCTCTTAAACACTACCGTATTTTCCTTTCATGGGCCCGTCCCTCCTGGAAAATATGGAAAGAACAGCTCGGGATCGGCATCCCTATTGGATTATCCATCTTTTTTGAATCGAGTATATTTTCAGCTGTAACTCTTATGATGGGCGCTATGTTTACGACGCTGACCGTTGCTGCTCATCAAATTGCGCTCAGTTTTACTTCCCTCATTTTCATGATCCCGTTAAGTATTTCCATGGCGCTGACGATTGTTGTCGGTTTTTCTGTTGGCGGCGGCAAGTTTCAGGCAGCCCGGCAGTATGGAAGGCTCGGCGTGTGGGGAGGAATCGGCTTTCTTGCGGTATGTGCTGTCTTTCTCTATTTCTCCCGGGAGCAGATTGCTTATTTTTATACGGCGGACCGGGGCGTTGTGCTGCTGGCTAAACAGTTTTTCCTGATTGCTATTGTGTATCAGCTGTCCGATGCGGCCCAATCGGGTCTTCAGGGCGTGCTGCGGGGATATAAGGATGTACAGGTACCGTTCCTGATTGCCCTGATTTCCTACTGGCTCATCGGTATCCCTGCCGGTTATCTGCTCGCTTCCGCCACTGCGCTGGGCCCTTTCGGCCTCTGGGTCGGCATTACTCTCGGGCTGACGTTTGCCGCCGCAGGCTTTTATGTTCGTCTGCAGATTGTCCAGCGCCGTGCTGAAACTGCTGTTCATGTATCTGCCGCCAATCCTGATTAAAGAAAGGAGGTGTCCATTCATGACTGAACAAGCTCATTCTCTGCTGAAGACATGCTGGACGCTGATGCGTGCGATAGCGGTAGTCTCCTCGAGTCTGGCTGCCGTCGTGTCCACTACGCTCCCCTTGTTTTTTTACCCGTTTTTATCGACCGGTTACTTAGTCGTGCTGCTCTTTCTGCTGACAATCGGTGCCTTTACGATCCATGGTATATTAACACACATTTTCAACGATTATGCCGATTATAAGTCAGGGACGGACGCTTACAGCCCCGCTCTTCTTTCCGGCGGCAGCCGGGTTATTCAAAAGGGAATGATTTCCTTACATAGAATGAAGCAGCTCGGGTTCGGAATCAGCTTCGTCCTGCTGCTGATCGCAGCTGTATCAGCACTGCTCGGCAGGCACGAGCCGGCTTTATTACTCGTTGTCGGAGTATGGGCAGCTGCCTCCTATTCTCTTTCCCCGCTTCGGTTAAGCTACCGGCCGTTTCTCGGGGAGTGGCTCAGTTTGTTTCCTTCCATCTTTTTTCTCGGTCTGGCCGCCCCGTGGATCGCTCTCGGTGAACTTCCGGTATGGGGTTTTCAAAATGCTCTCGTAAATGCTCTGTTTTGTGTGGCATGGGTGATGGTGCACCATATTCCGGATTTGGAAGCGGACAGAAAGGCTGTCCCGGTTAAACGGACGAGCGTCGTCTGGTTTGCCGATACTTTCGGTATGTATTACGCACGTTTTCCGGCTCTCCTCTACTTTTTAATGATGGCATTAACGGCTTTCTGGTTTGCCCCGGAACGCATTTGGGCTGCGGGCGGGGTTTTGGCTGCCTCTGCCTTTGCCGTAGTTCTTGTCCTGAAAATGGATGTAACTGATCCCGAGCAGGTTTCCGCTTACGAAAAACTGCTTCTGCTTGCAGCAATGGCAACTGCCCTATGGATAGGGATTTTCGTCTAAAGATTTTTATTTAAGCGACAAAAAAGCGTCACAGTGGACTTCCGCTGCGGCGCTTTTTAGAGTTTTTAAAGATGACTTTTACGACATTTTGAGCTTTTGACCGACGCTGATTTTATTAGGATTGGAAAGTTTGTTGACACTGACAAGTCTGGAGACTGTCGTTTTGTACTTGGCGGCAATACTGTAAAGCGTGTCTCCCGCTTTCACCGTGTAAGTGGTACCTGCAGATGGAGCGGATGGGGCAGCTGCAGTTCCGGAAAGTTTCAGCTTCTGACCCACTTTCAGGACATTCACATTTTTAATGTTGTTTAAAGCGGCAAGCTTGGCGACCGTCGTTTTATTCTTAGCAGCAATGCTGGACAGCGTATCCCCTGCTTTAACTGTATACGTTTTTCCTGAAGACTGGGAAGGCTGAAGTTTCAACATTTCGGAAACGGTAACGAATTTGTATCCTTTTGCTTTCAGTTTCTTAATAATGTCCGGAAGTGCTGCAGGTGTACCCGGTGCTCCTGCTCCGGTATGCATCAGGACGATGGAACCAGGGACGATATTGTTAACAACCTTGTTTGTGACTTCTGTTTTAGAGAGACCTCTCCAGTCGATGGTATCAATGTTCCAATGAAGGGTATGGGTGTAGCCTGCATTACCGACGGCCGAGAGAACTGCAGCGTTAGTGTAACCGAACGGGGCCCGGAAAATTGGTTTTGTCGTTTTCCCGGTTATACTTTTGGCAAGCGCCTCCGTTTTATTCAGCTCACTTTTAATTTGAGCAGCTGTAAGCTTCGTAAAATCCTTATGAGTATAGGAATGGTTGCCAATCTGATGTCCTTTGGCCGTAATATTTTTAATGCGCTGAGGATGATGGTTCATACCGGTGCCGGTTAAAAAGAAAGTTGCTTTTACTTTATGGGTTTCCAGCGTGTTTAAAATTTTATTGACGTTTGTTCCATCAGCGCCGTCATCAAATGTAAGTGCGACTACTTTTTCATTTGTGTTTCCTTTCGACACGAGTTTGGAGCTGGCAGCTTCAATATCAGCAGGACTAAAGGTAAAAACAGTGACAAAAATCAGCAGAAAGGCAACAGCAGCCTTAACTAATTTGGCACCCATCTCTTTCACCTCTTAAATTATTTATGCCCTGAAAGTCTGGCATATGTATATTAAAAAGTATTATTAAATTGATAAAATATGTATATTACATCTTATATTATACTCCTGTTTTTGTAATTTACTACTGCTTATTCAACTATTTTTTAATAATAGAATCAATTTCATAAGTCCCTGTAAGAGAGGGATTTTCGAACAAAATAAATGATTTCCACTTCAGACGGGTGCTTTTCGCAGGGCTCGTCTTCAACTCATTCTTCCAGTGCTTTACTCTGGATGAATGGATTTTCAGACTTCGCTCAATCCCGCTGGAACCGCAGTCTGCCGTTTCAATCATCCGATTTTATATACAAATATTCAAACTATAAATTAATAAAATGTTCGTTAAAATAACTTGAAAAGTATATTATTAAATTGATTCAATAAATATAAAGCAATACTGTCTGTGTCTTTTATATTTATAGATTCTCTAAAGATTTTTCTATCTGTATTTCCCTTTCCAAATTATAGTCATAATATTCCTGCTTTAAATTATAATCATCTTGTTTCTTGAAAATATTTTGGGAATTTCCATTAAAAACGTTGACTTTATATCTGAAAATTTGAAATAATCAAAGGGAACCTTTTACATATTAGTATTTCAGAAATAATACCGGCGCTTTTTTGTTACCGGATTTCCAGCAGATAAACCCGGCACTATAATAATCAGGTTTGGCAGCATGCCGGGTTCTTTTGAGTTTCCTGTTATAGGTCAGAAAGAGGAGAGCTTCGTGTGGGTTATAATAGTTTCGGCAGCTTTCCTTTACCCTGTCAAAATCCTCACATTAAAGCCGGTATACGTCATTAGGAAAGCAGGTGGAATTATGTGGATACTTATCAGCTTCTGGATCGTTGCGCTTCTTACCGTAGCCGCTACGATTAAATATCGAAAACCGATGCTATTAACCGTACCCTTCTTCGCAATGATTGGGTTTCTTTTTGTACAAGTCGCTATGGTACCGATGCCTTTCTGGGATACGGTCCGGTTTGTTTTCAGTTTACGCTAGAATCCGGGGAGGCAGACTAAAGTGAGTAAAAATAATAAACAGATCCAGAGTCCTGTCTGTCACTCGTGCGGGAGCTCAGAAATCGTCATCGTTACTATGGGACGGTATCTTTTTATGACATCGATACTGCCGGTGCTTGTCGTGCTGGCTATCGGACTATTTTTCGAACCGCTTTTTTTCTTGTTTATCCCAGCTGTTATAGTAACAAATTATATTCTCGCCAAAAGAAAAGCTCCTATGGTGATCTGCCGAAGCTGCAGACATGTAGAGAATAAGTACTCTTTACCTGCAGGGGCTGAAAAGTAACCTCATTTTTTGAAAGCGATTGCATGACAATTTCAGGATTCTTTCTAGTCTGCGTCTTGTCCAGGTGCGCCCTGTATCTGGTAAGGAGAAGCTTTGCATACATTATTTAAAGGGGGTGACTTTGTTAAACACTGTGAAAACTTGAGCACATAGAAGGAGGAAGGCTTCGATGAAAAAAGTAGATAAAAAAGTAGCAGACCAATATTTTAAAATCCGAACGACAATGATCATTATCTTTCTGGCTATTGGTTTTTCCGTTTCCTTTGGAGTCGCTGCTTTTGCTGATGTTATTCATGAGACAGGAGCAACGATCATGGGGATGCCGGCGCACTATTATATGGGAGCTCAGGGTGCTGTTGTAACATTTGTAATCCTGTTGTTCCTGAATGCCATCATTAGTGACCGCGTTGATAAAAAGTTCGGTATCGATGATAAACAGAACGAACAAATCAGCGGGAGCGGTTCCGGTCACTAAAAACGGAAAGCAACCATCTTTTGGGAGGGATCATTTGTGGATCAGCAATCACTCGTTTCACTAATACTTATTTTAATAACTTTTGCTCTTTATATCGGCATTTCGGTTTATAACCGTGCCAAAGTTACTTCTGACTTTTACGTAGCAAGCCGCGGTATTCCACCGTTCTGGAACGGGATGGCCATCGGCGGCGACTGGATGAGCGCTGCTTCCTTCATTGGTATGGCAGGAACCGTCATGGTACTTGGATACGACGGACTTGCTTATATTATGGGCTGGACCGGAGGGTATCTTCTGTTAACCTTCCTGCTTGCTCCGCAGCTCAGGAAGTACGGGCGCTTTACGGTTCCGGAATTTATCGGGGACCGCTTCGACAGTAACCCGGCCCGCCTGATCGCTGCGATCGCTACAATCATTATCAGTTTCACTTATATTATCGGACAGCTTTCGGGCTCCGGTGTTGTTATTGGAAGGCTCCTCAATCTCCCAGCTTCAACCGGGGTAATGATCGGGGTAGTCGTTATCGCGATCTATGCCTCTCTCGGGGGGATGAAAGGTGTAACTTGGACGCAGGTCGCCCAGTACATGATACTTATTACCGCTTATATTATTCCTATCGTATTTCTATCACTGCAGATTTCCGGAAATCCGCTGCCTTGGCTTACATACGGAAATGTGGTAAATGAGCTTGGAGCACTTGACCGGGAGCTTGGCCTTTCCGAATATTTCGCTCCGTTTGAAGAAGGGAATAAAGCTCAGTTTCTGGCCCTTCTGTTTACATTAATGGTCGGTACAGCTGCCCTACCGCACGTCATCGTCCGTTTTTATACCGTTACAACGATGAAAGCGGCACGCTGGAGCGGTGCATGGGCCCTTTTATTCATCGCCCTGCTTTATTTGTCAGCACCGGCCTATGCCGCATTCTCACGCTTTGTAATTATGACAGAAGTCGTCGGCTCTCCTATCGATAACCTGCCTGGATGGACGGAAGCCTGGCTGAATACCGGTCTTCTTGAAATTGCCGATTCAAATGGTGACGGCGTCCTCCAATGGGAAGAGCTTGTTATTCATCAGGACATCGTAGTTATGGCGACACCTGAAATTGCCAACCTCGGAATGTTTGTCGTCGGCCTTGTTGCTGCTGGTGCCATGGCTGCTGCCCTTTCCACTGCCGGCGGTCTGTTAATTACCATTTCTTCCTCGTTCGCCCATGATATTTACTACCGGCTGATGAGACCGGATGCTACGGACGGACGAAGACTGCAGGCAGGCCGTATTGCCATCGTGCTCTCTACGATTGCTGCAGGACTTGTTGCACTTGACCCGCCGGGAGTTATTACCCAGATCATTGCCTGGGCGTTTGCTCTTGCCGGAGGTACCTTCTTCCCTGTCCTCTTCCTCGGTGTATGGTGGAAGCGGATGAATAAACAGGGAGCTATGGCCGGTATGCTCGGCGGACTTTCCGTTACGCTCGGCTATATCTTCCTATCAATGGCCGGTATTACGTTCTTTGGTATTCAGGATACCGGAGCCGGGGTATTCGGTGTTACCGCGAACCTGATTTTAGTTATCGTCGTTTCTCTTATGACTCCGCCTCCGGAGCAGCGCCTTCAGGATGAAGTAACTGATCTTCGCTATCCGGAACAGATGACTTATAAAGATGGGCAGGTTTGGATGAATGACAACTCCGACAAATAAAGATTACACAGATCAGGCATGGAAGCATCCGATTTTCAGCGGTGCTTCCGCTGCCGAAGCGAAGGAACTGCTTGAACAATGTGATTTAAACAGCTATAAGAAAGGCGGGAAGATCCTCTACGCGAAATCTGCGCGTGAGGGTCTCCTCTTAATTCTTGAAGGTGTCACGGAAGTCTGCATCGCATCCGACAGCAGCAGTGACCAGAAAGAAGTACTCGAAGTACTCGAAGTAGGCGAGATGATGGGGTTTTCCAGTCTTGCCGACTTTTTGGGAGAACCGAACCCCCATGATGAAAACTATACCGTGGAAGTAAGAGCCGCCGAAGATGCTGTCTGCCTGCACATTCCCTACGAAGTACTCGAAGCCCGCTGGCATGATGAAGCTGTCCGTGACTATGTGATGCGCCAGGTCGCTACCCGGCTGCGGGAGATTTATGCCTCTCTTGCCGAGCAGGTTAAACTGGCACGCCAATGGGGAGAAAGTGACCCTTTTATCCGGAGAGTTCAGGATTTGATGAATGAACCGCCTGTAGTTATCGCCGAACAGGCTTCCGCCCAGGAAGCGGCGCAGAAAATGATGGAGGATAACGTCACTTCCCTGCTCGTCGTTGATGATCACGAGAAACTCAGCGGCATCATTACAGAAAAGGATATCGTCTCCCGAGTTGTCGCGGGCGGCGCTTCCAATAAGACAACCGCAGAGGATATAATGACTGCTGATCCATTTACCATCCGCAGAGATGCCTATTACTATGAAGCTCTGTCCACTTTTTTAATCAAAGGCGTCAAACATATGCCTGTCACACAAAGCGGGCGTCCGATCGGTATGATTACCCTTTCGGACCTTCTGCGCAAAAAAAACCGGGGCACATTTGATATTCTGCAGGAAATTGAAGTTTCTTCAGAAGAAAATATTCATGAAGTCAAACATGCCATCTACGGTGTTCTCGGCAAACTGCTGGAAGATGAAATACCAATCCTCCACGTCCTTGATGTAATTACAAATCTTTACGACCGTCTCATCCGGCACTGCGTGGATCTGGCACTGGAGAAAATGGAACAGGACAACTACGGGAAACCGCCGGTCCACTTCGGATTTTATGTAATGGGAAGCGGCGGACGCGGAGAGCAGTTTATGCTCACCGACCAGGATCACTTCCTCGTCTACGAAGATCCGCAAAAAGAAGAGAAGGAAGCGGTGGAAGCGTATTTCGAACAGCTCGGTATTCAAATCGTCAACTTTATGGAGATGGCGGGATACAAACGCTGCGACGGGGATATGATGGCAAGTTTCAAACAGTGGCGCGGCACAATCAGCCGCTGGGAGGAACGCTTGAGAACGTGGGGTCTGCGGGCAACAAACGATAACATTCTTCTCGGCAATAACTTTCTCGCCTTCCGTTACATGTGCGGAGATGAGGTGCTCCACGACGAATTTACGGTAATGGTCCAGGATCAGCTTAAGAAATCACGCATTTTCCTTTACCGGGCAGCCGAACTGGAGAAACAGACTCCTGTACCGACGCTCGATCATCCTATACGAGCCCTCTTCAAGATGAAAAGGGATAAAATTGATATTAAAAAGCAGGCGCTTTTTCCTCTTTACCACGGCCTGCAGCTTTTAGGCGCCCATCACGGTGTTGTGGAAGGAACTCCGAAAGAAAAGATTTCCCGTCTCCGGGATCAGAAAGTATTCACTGTTGATTTCGCAGATGAGCTGTACTTTGCTTACGAAGTGGTTGTCTCCATCCGGGTTCATCAGTCCTGGGACCGTTATCAGCGCGGGGAAGAAAAATCGAGTGAAATACATTTTGCGCACATGAAAACCCGGGAGAAAGAAGAGCTGATGATTGCTTTAAAAACGATCCGCTCTCTGCAGAATAAAACACTCACAGCTTTTGGGATAATGTAAAAAAGCGGATTCTCCTGTGACAGAAGGTTAACTTTCCCTTATAATGATATTAATTGAATTTTCTGACCTTTTCTTTTAGATACCTTGAAAATAGAGTAGAAAATCGGTGAATGTGCGCTTTCGTTTCCATAGGGATGCTTACCGGTCGTGCGGAATGGGACTCGTCCTTTATCGCCCAGGAGCCGCCCCATGTGCCCTCCAGCTTACAGTAAAAAATACGGAGCAGGATCGGCCTTCTAATAAAGAAGCCCCCTTCTGCCTATCCTTCATTCGACCTGTATAGAGAGGGCATTCCATTCCTATAGAAGGACATTTTCATGCCTCATGGTGCAAGGTTTTTGCATGATTGCCTCTGTTAAAGCTTCGTGTTGTTTTTGGAATGACTGCTTTCTTTTTCCGCAGGCGTTTCTGCCCTGGCACTGATTTCTACCTTGGTACCTTCTTGATTCGAAAAGCAGGCTTTCTATATTTAAAAATCAAAACGAACCGGAAACAGCCCGTGGAAGAAGGCGATTGGAAGATCCTGCAGTGGCGCAGCCCACCCGGAAATTTTCTCCACGGCAGGTCAAAGCGGAGTTTTTTACATTTATCAAAATCAGCTTTACTTTAACACAGCTTTAATGGCTCAAACTAAAGGAGCGTTCCGGCTATGATGTTTTGGAAAAAGAAAAAGATGCATTACCAGCTGACTCAGGAGCAGCCTCTCAATACGCCGATCCGCGACCTCTGCTTTACTGTTTTTGATACAGAAGCAACAGGTTTTGCAGTAGGCGGCCAGGACCGGCTTATCGAAATCGGTGCTGTGCAGGTAAAAGGCCTTCACGTTACAGACCGCACCTTTCAAACCTATGTCAATCCCCAGAGAAACATTCCGGAGCGGATAACGGAACTGACCGGCATTACAAATGATCATGTCGTTGACGCTCCTGATTCGTTCACAGCCATCGAAAAATTTTATGAGTACATTGAGCAGAACGGAAGTGACGGCTGGGTCGGGCATTATCTGGCATTTGATGTAATGGTGCTGAAAAAGGAGCTCCAGCGGCACAAATATACGTTTGATGAGCCAATATATGTCGATACACTCGACCTTATCGGCTATCTTGCTCCATCCTGGGATATGCGGGATCTGCAGCACTATGCGCTTAATTTCGGGACAAAAATATTCGAGAGGCACAGTGCTCTCGGTGACGCTCTGACGACTGCGCACCTGCTCGTGGAGCTGCTGCGCTATGTGGAAGACCGTGGCAAGACAACGCTGGGAGATCTTACAGATATTACAAATACGGAAAACGGCGGCTGGGCCTTCCAGCGCTGATAGTTTATCCAGACATGAAATCAAAAAAGCGTCCTGACGAAAATTTCGTCAGAACGCTTTT
Source organism: Alkalicoccus halolimnae (assembly GCF_008014775.2). Lineage (GTDB taxonomy): Bacteria > Bacillota > Bacilli > Bacillales > Salisediminibacteriaceae > Alkalicoccus > Alkalicoccus halolimnae. The sequence goes on from NZ_CP144914.1 coordinate 2,539,344, forward strand.
TTCTGCGGCATGTTTACTTTTATTACGATCCCGCTAATCTTTCAGCCGGTTCCGGGGATTTTCATTTGTTTCTACTCTCTTTCCCTGTTTTTCTGACGATCCGGGAAGACCGGTACGGGCACGAAAGACCGTTTCTGTTTTAAGAATTTCCTTTTTACCGCCGATGTTTACTTCTTTTTCTTCCACTCTCGCTACAGTGGATTCCTCCTGTTTCTCCAGATCGGTGATCAGTCTTTTCAAATCATTGAATATATCGCGTTTTTTCATATTCAAGCCTCCTCACGCTTTCGTCTTTACTGGTCCTTTCCCGTTTTAAGCTGATTTTAAGCCAAGGCTAAAGGCTCAGACATGAAAAAGCCTGTCCACTTTTCGTGAATGGGTTGGACAGGCAGACCTCCCGGAAAGCCTCTCCAGTGAAACAAAGGCGGCTGACAGTAGAGAAATGTATAAATAATAAGTGCAATCTATACAGATATAATTGTCGTACTATCTTAAAAACGAAGGGAGACCAGCCTGTAGAGAAGGAGCCTCGAATTCCTGCACGACGTGTTGCCGAGCTGCAGGGCTCCTTTACGGCAGAGTTGAATCCAAGGTTCCCCCTGGTAGTAAATGAAAGCTGCCTAAGCCATTTAGAGAATTCTTTACAACGTATTTGTAACCAGATCGATCGTGCTCTGCATTGTTTCGTAGGCCTGGATGTAGCGGATGATGATGAAAATAAAGATAAGCACTGTAAGCACATACGCAGCACCGAGAATCGTATTTCTATCCAGACCGGTTCCTGCAAAATTCGTCCCGGTCATGATCAGCGCTGCAGCACCGGTTACAGCAAACAAAAGGACGGCCCAGCCAGCCACCGCTTCCATTTGCTCGGCCTGTTCCTCTACGTTGGCCAGAGTGAGTACTTCGATCTGACTGAATTCTTCTTTATTTATTTCATAGACGTCTGCATTGAACGCGCCGTTTTCTATCGTAATGGTTGTTTCCGTTTCTTCATAGGAAGAAGCTCCCGGGTAGATGCTGAATACGTGTACGCACAGCAGCATGACGATAACCGCTGCAGTAAGCAGGCCGGCGAGATTCAGCTGAATTTTATTAGTAGAGGGCATAAATAAAGTCGACTCCTTCTTACATAAAACTATTTGAACAGCTCTGTTTACGTTTGGTATTACATTGGGATCAGCGGACAGTCAGGCTCTCCCTTTTTCAGTTCTTCCCAATAAGTTAAGGCTTATCTTGAAGGCTGCCTTGATAATAAAGTAGAAAAGCGATGAACGTGCGCTTTCGTTTCCATGGGGACGCTTTCCGGGCGGGCCGGCCTCAGCTAATTCCGTCCTCCCCTTCGGTCGGGCGGAATGGATCTTCGGCTCGTCCTTATTCGCCCAGGAGTCGCCCCATATCCACTCCAGCTTACGGTAAAAAGACAGAGCTGAATCTTCCTTCTAACCAAAATGCCCTTTTGAAAATCCTTCATTGCACCTTGTATAAATGGTAAGTTCCTTTCCTATAGAAGGCCATTTTCATGCCTCATGGCGCAAGGCTTTTGCATGAGTGTTTCTGTAAAAGCTCCGGGTTCTTACGCAAAAAAAAGGGAACTTGGCTTTCCGGCTTACGACTACATAAGGTAACTTAACTAAAAAAGCTGGTGGCCCAGGCTTGAACGATAGAAGTTTTAAGGGTCAAATTAGCTTTTTTGTCAGATATAACTTATTTTCACCAAACGTGTGTTAGAGCCACAGACTCCCTCGGTAAGATAGGTTTATCTCTCAAATACTCGCTCATTCGCAGGATGTTCCCCCTTTTCGATCGCACCTGACGGATAGATCAACGAAAGAAACGGAAGAGGAGGCGCTCCAAGACAGGCGGAAAGAAAGGAGGTCGCGAAAACTCCATTTTTTACCATATCCTGCACGTCTTCTCCACGCGGTCCCTGGAGGCTTTTCCTCCCATGTCTCAACGGGTCCATGCCCTCTCATTCCTTTGTCATGCCTGGCCAGGGGGTGGAGGCCGGTTTTGCTTTAACGACGGGTCCGGGCCCTTTGGTTTGTGGTATCCGGTCCTCCGTGCTTTCTTTTTCATCCTGCGAATAAGCCATGATTCGATGAGCCGACGGGACGATCACCCCCTAGACAGCAGACGGAAGCGGTCGGACTTTCTCTGAACAGTAGGGTTCTCCCCCTCTGGCGAGGGCCACGAGGATTCGTGCCAGCTTGCCCATCAGTTTCATGACCGACTTCATCTTTTTCATCTTTTTGCCCTGCACATTGACGTGGTGGAGGTGCCGGAAATCCGCGTTGTTTTTGATCAGGCTCAGCGTGGCCAGGTATAAACAGCGCCTCAGCCGGGACCTTCCGCGTTTGGAGAGGACCACTTGTCCTTTCCATTTGCCGGAGCTCGCTTCGGCCAGGTGCAGGCCGGCATGACGTAAGAGCGCATTACCATGGGCAAAACCACGAATATCACCGGCTTCCCCCAGAATCCCCGCCAGGGAGAGATCGCTGATCCCATCGATGGCAAGGAAGGAGTGGCGGTAGGTCACGTGCTCCAGGGTGGCAGCCACCTCGTGTTCCACCCGTTCCAGCTGGGCCGTGACCAGGTCCCATTCTTCGAGCAGCTGGTCCAGGTGCAGGAGATACGCCTCCGGCGCCTGCGTGCTTCCCACGGACCGTTTCGCCACCGCAAGCAGCGTTTCCGCTTTCCGGTGGCCGGCGTGACGTTTCATCCCTGTTTTCCATCCGTGGATCACGTCCGCCACGTCCAGCTCCCGCAGTTGTTTCGGCATGGGGAACAGCCGCAGGGTAGCGATGGCCCCTTTGCTTTGGAGATCCTGAAAGACCTCCCGGAGTTCCGGGAAGACAATATCGACCCAGCGGTGCAGCTGATTGATGGTCGCAACGCGCCGTTTCACGAGCACCTCCCGGTTGGCCATGAGCACCCGGAGCGAGTCGAACGTTTCCGACGTGGGATGGATCTGGCTGTAATAGCCGTTTTTAACCATGTCGGCAATCACGAGGGCGTCTTTGGCATCGCTTTTGGACTGGGTATGATCCCGGTTTTCTTTATTCTTTTTGACCAGGTGGGGATTAACGGTGACAACATCGATCTGCCGGCCCTTCAGCCAGGCGGTCAGGTTCAGCCAGTAATGGCCGGTCGGCTCCATCCCGACGATTTCGGTCGTACAGCCGCTCGCTTCCTTCCACGCAGCGATCCTGTCGAGAAGCCGGGTAAACCCTTCCTCGTTGTTTTCAAAAGCCAACGGCTTACCAAAGGCGATGCCCCGGTAATTGACAGCACGTGCCACGTGGTGATGCTGGGCAATATCCACCCCGATAATCAGGTGGCTGGAAGAAATACGGGCAATCCGTTGATTTTGTTGGTCCTGCATTTTAAACTTCATAGTAAGGTCCCTCCTCAAGGTTTGGAATAGTAGAGTCGTGTCTCTATTCTTATCTTAGCGAGGGGCCCCTGTTTTTTCAAAGTGGAAATTAACACTCTACAGGAATGCTTTAACGCAGCTATCTTAAAAGAAAACCATGATCGCCAGTATACCAAAAACAATTGGCAGGAGTACTCCGATTCCGCTGCAGATCATGCCTGCCAAAATCAGGCCGCGTCCTTTTTCCCGGCTCTCTTTTATCTCTCTTTTACCCACTATGCCGGTAAAGATCCCTGCAAGTGCAAGACCCAGTCCTACGACTGGCAGCAGGAAGAGAACAATCGAGAGAATGCCGAAGACAATCGAATAGATAGCTTTTAAGTTGGTTTGGTTCTGGGTGTGCGGTGTGGAGAGTGCTGCCATTTCTTCACCTATTTTCTTAACAATTTCCGTTTTGCGGAACAGTGTTTATTGTAAGGATGATGCCAGTTTTCTCTGCTGAAAACGAGCCCCTCGGATACCTTCCGACCGCCGGTAAGCGGAAGAAAATTAATCTCCTTCAAATCCATATATACTCATACGAAAAAAGAAAACGATGTTTTCAATCAACGACGAGCATCCATTCAAACGGACCCTGATACTGTTTGTCATTTTAACAGAGTTTCCCGCAGGAGTCATGAAAAAATCCTATTGCGCTTCCTCCTCCTGTGGAACATTGATGAAAACGTTCTCCTTACGAAAAAGGCCTTCACGACTTACGTCATGAAGGCCCTTCTTTTCACCTACTGCTGATCGTCTTCGTTCAGCGTATCCATAAGAACAACGAACATCTCGTCCACGCGCTGAACGAGCGCGGCTTCCTGAGTATCGGCAGGCTCGAATTTCTTTAATTCTTCACACGTCTCCAGGAACGTTTCGATATCTTTTGTTCCAATCTGGGCAATGGCCGTATAGGAGAGCAGTTTAATGTTCGGCTTCGTTTCCGAATGGAGCATTGGAACAAGAGGCTCCAGAAGTTGTTTTGCTTTGGCGTAATCTTTATTATGAACAGCTTCGTATCCATTGAGGACCCGCTGTGCCATTTTATTCATTGCTTCCTTATTTTGTGACAAACTTCCACTTCCTTTCCAAAATTACAAAGAGAGATAAGGAGTATTAAAATGATCCCATTTCTCACGCTGGCCGTTTATCCACGTTCTCAGCATATTCATCTGGCCGAGATGGTAGCTTTCATGATGCAGCAGGTGATAGAGCACCCATTCCGGAGAATACATTTCTTCACCGTCAGAACCGACTATCGTCAGGTCCGCACGGCGGAATTCCTGATCTGACAGAGCATAAAAGAACTCCCGGGTCTGCATACGGGCTTCTCCGAGACGCGAGAGGAGATAGCTTTTTTCCAAATGATCCGGGCAGGTAATAACCTGCTTTTCCTGAAAATAAAACCGATCCCGGTCCTCTTTACTCATCCCGTTCGAGCGGAGGACCATATTGTTCCACCACCATTCAATCTGAGCAAGGTGCAGGGCATAGCCGGCTATCGTAGGGAAATCATGTACCTTATGGTGAAAATCCTCTTCATCCAGTTCGGCAATAAGCTCAAGCAGTTTTTCCCTCGTCTGAATCACGCCGCCTAATAAATGCATGGATTCTCTTGCTGATACAGGTGCCAGTGTATATTTCATGATACGCCCTCCTCCTGCTCCTGCTCAAATGGCAGAAGACCGGTCTCTTTGTAGTATTCCACTGCTTCTGTGACACGCCGGACGGCTTCTTCGTCCATTTCCGGACTGAATGGAGCAAGGGAAATCAGTTCGTCCTCAAAATCATAGACGTGATTGCCCGACTCAAGATCACCCTGAACGTAGGCTTCTGCAACCTGAATGTAAAGCTCCTCTACGTGCTGAATCGTACTCGTGAGCACTGTGCTTTCCTCTTTAAAGTCTTCGTTTAAATAACCGACCGTAAAAATATTCTGCTCCCGGGCTTTTTCAATAATACCCTCGTGGAACCCGTCCCCTGCCGGATAGACGATATCACTTCCACCGGCTGTTACTTCATCGAACAAGAGCTGCGCCTCTTCATCGTCCACCCAGCTTCCCGTAAAACGAAGTGCCGCTTCCGCTCCGTGAGCAGCCGCACCTTCGGCAAACCCTCTCACTTCAGGCTGGTATGGATAGGCAGCGATGGACGCAACGCTGCCGGTTTCCGACTGCTCTGCGGCAATCATTCCTGCGAAGTAGCCCATCGCATAGCCGTCAAACTGAACGCTCGTAATATTGGATCCTGAAACATGCTCGTTAAAGGCAACAAAATGGATGTGCTCATAATCATCCTTTATGTTCATAAATATATCTGCGTAGACGGCGCCATGGCCAAAGAGAAGCGTCACTCCCTCCTCTTCCAGTGTTTCCACCGCCTCTTCTGCTTCTGAAAACGAATCGATATGTTCTTTCACATGCACGTCTGCATTTAATTGCTCCTGCAGCTGCATTACCCCATTATAGCCCTGCTGATTCCATTCCTGATCTTCGACTCCATAAGTCATCAGCATGCCGACCGCCGGCTCTTCCTCCTGCTGGCCTGAGCATCCGTTTATTAATGCGAGGAAAGGAATTAGAGCATATTTCCACACTCTCCTGGTCACTCCCGCCATCTCCTTCTTTCCTAAATAGGTCCTCTTCTACCTTTCGACGCTCAGGTGAAATTCCCTACTTCTGTTACATTACATTTTTATGACGAACTTCGTTTCTGCATTTCAAAATAGCTCCATTCAAGAAGTGCTCCGCCTCCGAGAGCAGCTATCACAGCTACTTCAGTCGGGACATCCGTCCCTATATCCAGGAGAAAATACAGAATTAAAGCGGTAATGGAAAAGATGGCCACTCCAATTGCCAGTTTCATCGATTCACTCCCTTTTACCCGCGGCTGCCGTGGACATAAGTTATTTCTTCTTTCTCCTCATCATACACGACGTGCATATCAGCTCCATCTAAATACCAGGCATCCTTTTCTTCTATATAAAAACGGACTCCGTTTTCCTTCGTTTCGCATACCGGTTCTTCCGCTTCTTTCTGAGCGATACCGAGAGAAAATCCCGACTGAAAATTACCACAGCCTCCGTAGCGGACGAAAAACTGGATTTCCTCACCTCCGCTGAGATTCATTTCCTCTTCAAACCAGCGGCCTGCTTCTGTTTCTATGTGAAGTTTCATTGCTGTCGCCTGCCTTTCTAACCTCCGGACACAGGCGGAATAAACGCGACCGTATCTCCAGCCTGGACCGGATCCTCTTCTCCTGCAAATTCTTCGTTCACCGCTACAGGAACCACTCCCGCCTGAACAAGCTGCGGATAGACTTCCTGTACATGCTTCCGGACTTCTTCTACCGTAACAGTCTCTCTGTCCCATGTCATTTCTGACGTTCCGGCTGCTTCCTGCATGCCTGCGAAAAATAATACTTTAATCACTGCTCTTCCTCCTTTTTTACTTTATCTGCATAGGAAACCTTCTCCAGCTGATCTCCTATCCACTCGGAACCATCGTCCCAGTGTTCTTTTTTCCATATCGGCACGATCTCTTTTATTCTTTCAATCGCGCAGCGGCTGCCCTGATAAGATTCATCGCGGTGCGGGGAAGAAACGGCAATAACGACTGCAATATCGGAAATGTCCAGCCGGCCGATCCGATGGGCAATCGCGACCCGGGAGCCTTCATAATGCTCTTCGATTTCCGCGCCTATCTGAGCAAGCTTTTTTTCCGCCATCGGCACATACGCTTCATAGGTTAATGAAAGCGTGCGTTTTCCCTTCGTTAATTCACGGACGGTTCCGATAAACGTATTTATGGCACCAGCTTCCGGACGGATCACGTGCTCAATCCATTCTGCCGGATCAAGCACGTCTGTCGTCACGATATAATTTCGCTTTTTTTCCATACTATCTCTCCTAACGTGTCCATTTCTTTCTCCAGTGTCTCCCACGAAAAGTCTGCCCCGGTGGCGGACGGGCCGACGGCAGCACAGACGTTATTCAATCCACTGATTTGTTTATTTTTATCGAACACGATAATTTTCGGAAATTTTTCCTGCTTGAATCCTTCGATCAGCAGCAGCTCTGTTTCCAGAACGAGGTGAAGCCGGAGCATTTTAACCATCGAAAGACTGTCATCAACGTTCAGCTGAGACTCTCCTGCTCCGGTAAGAAGCGAAGACCGGGCTCCGGCGCGGCGGTGCTTCGCTGTATCGGTATTTCCCTGATCGAGTCCGAGCTTTTCCTGTTTGCCGTGATGCTTGATCGTTCCGCAGACGACTCCTTTTTTCTGAAAATAAGTGAGCAGCTTTTCTGTAAGCACCGTTTTCCCGGAATCAGACCAGCCGACAATCTGCATTACTCTCACGTTCTGCGTTCCTTTACCGGTTCGTAGAAAGCGGAACCGCCGTCCCCGCGCAGTAAAAAGACATCGACTTCATCGCCTGCTTCAAAGCCGCGGGTTCCTCCTGGAAGGACGATAAGCGCATTCGATAAGGCTAGCGACGTGACGACCTGTGATTTGTCGAGACCCGCTGGAATGACGGTGTGGCTTCCGTTTTCAAAAGAGGCATGCCCCCGGACAAAGCGGGTAAAAGGATTCGGTTTCGGGAAGCTTTTCCCGAGTACGGCTTTCGTCTGTTTTAAATAAGGCTTCCCGGCCCCCATTGCCTTTTTCACCCAAGGTGCCGCAAACAGTTCAAATCCGACAAAGCACGCAGACGGATTGCCGGACAGTCCGAAAAGCGGTTTTTCGTCTTTAAAGGCCACTGTCGTCACGCTTCCCGGGCGCATCGCGACTTTGTTAAATAAGACTTCGGCTCCGAGCTTTTCATAGATGGCCGGCAGAAAGTCGAAGTCCCCGACGGAAACCCCTCCTGTCGTAATCAGCGCATCCACTTCCCCGAGAACATCCGTTACCTGTTCGTAGCAGTGGTCAAAATCGTCGGGGAGCTGTCCGAAATATTTCGGCTCGGCCCCTGCTTCCTTCAGCTGCTCGACGACCATTGGAGCATTGCTGTTGCGGATTTTTCCCGGTTCGAGCTTATCGCCTGGTTCAAGCAGCTCTGTGCCGGTCGCAAAGACCCCCACGCGCGGCTTTTTCGCCACGGTCACCTTCGCATAGCCGAAAGTAGCAAGTGCCGCTGTAATGCCTGCATGAATCCGCTGTCCGGATGCAAGGACTTCGTCTCCTTTTAGCATTTCTTCTCCCTTTTTCACAACATTATCGTCTGACGCAAAGGAGCGGCTGATCGTCATCGACGATCCATCTTCAGCTTCCTTTGTCAGCTCAAACATGACGATAGCATCTGTCCCCTCCGGCATAATCGTTCCGGTCATGACGCGGACAGCTTCTCCCGGACCAGGTACTTTACCGGCAATGTGGCCTGCCCCGACAGTCTCAATGACGCGCAGCGTGACCGGATGCTCCCGCGAAGCATCTGTCGTGTCCGACGAGCGGACCGCAAATCCGTCGAACGGAGAGCGGTCAAACGGAGGAACCGCTTCGTCTGCGATTACCGGTTCTGCCAGCCAGCGTCCGCCCGCTTCCTCAAGCGGAATTTTTTCTATGCCTGATGTATGTAGCCGTGTCATCACACGGTTCACTGCTTCTAATACGTGAATCGGCTTCCTTTTTTCTACCATAGTTATCGGCCTCCTCTTCTTCTATTTTAGCAAAGTATCCGGCATTTGCGTGCATAAGACGTCAAAGAAGCTCCGCCTGATGCGAAGCTCCGGTTTCTTCGTGTCATTTACAGTGCTTTTTCTTCAGGAATGTCCGTTTTATCAATTGCTTCCAGCATAGCAAGATCTTCCAGTGCGGAACTCATCAGAAGATGGGTACGCACCAGTCCGTTCCGGTTGTGAAGTTCAATCCAGTAAGGTTCATCCAGGCTTTCCCGGATCTCCCACCCTGCTTTTAATTCGAGGCCCAATTTTTGAAGATGATTGACAAGTCCTGTCATAGCCCATTCCTCCCTTTTGAAAGACATACAGAATAATGCCTTTTCTGTTTTACACTGACGCTGTGCCTGTCCAGCATTTTGTACCTCCACCTGAAAATACCGAAGCAGAAAGTCTTCCGCAGGATATCGGAGGGGTCCAGTCTCCTCCTGCCGGAAGCTTCTGAGCATTCTTTTCAGGATGGGAAATACACTATTTTGTACTCTTTATCCCTTTTCCCCTTCTCAGCATAATTCAGCTGTTAACTTTCTCTATTTTTGTGTAAAAAAGCGCAGTAAATAAACTGCCGGAAAGATTCTTACGCGTCCAGTTCTGTAGTGCAAAATTAAAGGCTGTCTTGAAAATAAAGGTGATAAGTGATAAATGGACGCTTTCGTTTCCATGGAGACACTTTCCGGTTTACGATCACGGACGGTAAATTCTGCACAAAAGCAATTTATCACAATCAGAACGTGAACTATTACCTTCGCAGGGTGAAGCATGAACACAACGGTTTAAAGGGGTGCCAGCAGACTATGTGAACGAAACCCCCGCTTGATTTCAAGTGTTAAAGAGTGTTCATAGAAATGAAATCACTACAAAAGGGAATTTAATTCCAAATGTCAAAACCTATGATACAATAAGATTATCAAAATTCAGGAAATAATGCACTTTCTTATAAGGGAAGAAAAAATTTGAAAAATAATTATACAGCAGCGTTCCTATTGTTGTTTGCAGCCTCTATTCTTGGAGGGTTCGCTCTGAACGGTGCAGTTGAATATTCAACTGCTATAGGTTTCGGTTTAGGGATAGTCTTTTTACTGCTTGCTGCATTTCTTGCCGGTAAAAACAAAACACCGCACAGCCAAAGTGAATGATGTTACTGATACATTGAGCTGACTGGTTATAAAGGCAGCGTTTCGATACTTTTCACCTGCAATAAATATTAACAGTTTCGGTTACAAGATTAATTACCGTCTATTGGGCGGAGAAACCGAAGAGAATGCAGCATACTTTATAAATGAATTTGATAGGAAAAGCAGAAAAATCAAGGGGGTTAATGATGAGTTCAATTAAGTTTTTCTGTATCCTTTTTGCCTCAGTTTCTTTTGTAGCTGGTTGTTCCCAGGATCAATCATTTGAAGCGTTTTTTCACAACGAAATGGAAAGTCATGAGGACAGAGATGATCGTCCTTATTCACTCGTATATCATGAATTGGATATCGTTTACGAACATGATGCTCTTGCAATATTTGAAGAAACGAACCCTAACGGGGAACAAATATTTCTCGCATACTTTGAAAAGGAGAACGGTTTTTGGAACTGGCGGCATACGACGGGAGCGGAATGGGGAGACCCCGTGAATTGGTCAGTGGCATCAGATTTCCCATACGTTTATGCCGGGGGCACCTTGGATGAGATGATTTCCGAAATACATGTAGGAGACGAAAAAGCCGAAATTATCAAGGTTGAAGATGAAAAAAGGTTTTGGTTCAGTGTTCAGAATCAAGAAGATTTAGATGTGAAGTTTGTTATGGAAGATGGGACGGAAGAGCATGTGGAATGGCTTGACATTGACTCACTGGAACGAGAGAACGAATCGTAACTCAATAGTGGTTCAGCTCGTAAATTGAACTTATCTTTTTGATTTTGTATTCCAATAAACCAATTCATAATTTCATTTATTTAAAAAATATACGAACATCATTAGTTTTTTTCAGAAACGAACTTTCATATTCTAAAAGTTATCGCAGAGAAGGATGGCGACTCCCGGAGGATCAGCGCAGTCTGAAGATCCACTTTTGCGAAGTCATTTTTTCGCAAAAGTTAGCTGAAGACAAGCCCTCGGGAAAGCAGCCATCTGAAACGGAGATCTCTTCCACAATTTGTGATTTCCAACTTTCGTTTGTATTATGAAATTGATTCCAAACCAAAACTCGGCAGTATGACTCAAAGTCCTTTTACAATATTGAAAAAAGCACCGGAAGCTTTAACAAATGGCAGCGGAAATACTGGTTTTGCTGTACTTAGAATACCGTTAAGTTCCCCTATTTTTATCTTTAGTGAACGACATTACTATGAATGGAGGAGTAGTTGTGAAGAAAATGATAGGATTACTCGCATTTGCATTTATCCTGAATGGTTGTGGAAACGGAGATGGTGATGTGTCTTCAGGGAACGGAGAAGACGGGGCTGAATATCACTTTTTAGGAAGCAGTGAAAACTGGGAGGTTGTTTATGAAGTAGATATTTCTAACGGAAATGAGGAGGAGTCTACTGGAACTATTGAATATATTGGTGAAGGGAACGCTCCTGAAACATTAGAATACTATAGAATAGGAAGTACAGAAGGAACGGGAAGAGCTTTAAACGATGGAGTTGCGGACACTGGACGTACAGGTTGTGAAGGCTGTGCCGTCACGCGGGAGGACGAGGAAATTGAAGTAGAAGTTACTTGGAATGGACAAACAGAAAATTTAACATTAACCACGGAGGACTGACCCCTCTCTCAGCGGTGTTTTTCATTAAAAAGTAACTGTCATTGTTATTTTGGATTCAATAAAATCCATTCATTCCACCCTCTTCCTGGATGTAATCCCATAACAAACGACCCATTAAAACAAGATTCACAGCATTTGTTTTAAAAGAAACTTTAACAAGCGGCTATAATTCAGCAGCCCCTTGTCATGTACTAAGTGATTACTTATGGTAATTTCGCTATTAAAACATAATAAACATGAATATATGGATAAAAGAAAACAAAAGGCTGTCTCAATAGGTGTATCGAGACAGCCTGAAAACACGCACGGAGCAGACAAGATGTTAAATAGCCTGTTAGACCAGGATTGGTCCAACAGGCTTTTGTCTGTGCGAAGCCGTGCCCCTATCCTTATGCACAGCTCCTTGTTAATTGGCATTATACTTTTAATTTCATCCCCCAAAACTGAACCTGTTAAATGATCCCCTGCAGGTTTTTCTTACATTGCTTTTTCTTTTCGCTCTGCAGCCGCCTGTTGTTCTTCTTCGTAAGCTGCCAGTCTTTTTTCCAGTTCAGAAGGAACCTGTTCTTCTTCTGTACGCAGACTCGACAGAAAGTTATCGAGAAGCCATCCTGCCCCTGCACCAACTACCATCCAGACTAAAAAATTATTTAGTGAAAATCCCGCGACAAGGCCGACACCGACGAACAACACTAATAATACCCCTCTGATATTCACGTTCCCTCTCCTTTGCTTTTTTAAGAATTACCCTTATTCTGCCCCAACCCTGACTTCTATGTATTGCTTTCTTCAACACGTACGTCCAAGTATTCAGCATCAATGACTGCTCTTCCAATGTTTTTTCACTGTGAAGAACTTTCTTCTTTCTATCATATAGGTAATTGGTAGATATTTCATTAATATTTTAAAATTAATTGAAAAAAATTTACTTTTCCATGTTTATTTTCTTGCGTGAAGGTTTGAAAGCTTTCTTTTGGGAAAATATAAAGTTCCATTGGTGGAAAAACCGTGGAGGTCCTTCAGCAGAATTCGAGGTAATTTAAGAGAGCTGATGCTGCAATTAACAGTACTTACGCTGCCCCACCCCTGACTTCCATTGTTTTAATAATCGAAATCCCTAAAAGAAGGCTCTGTTAAAGCTCCGGGTTCTTACGCACGTTTGGTGAAAATAAACTATATCTGACAAAAAAGCTAATTTCACCCTTAAAACTTCTTGCGTTTAAGCCAGGCTCACAAGCTTTTAAAGTAAAGTTATGTTCTGTCATCGTAAGCCGGAAAGCCAAGTCCCCTTTCTTTGCGTAAGAGCCAAGCTCCGTGTTGGTATTGGTTTCTACTTTTGTACCTTCTTGATTCAACCAGCGGGCTTTCTGTATTGGGAAATCAAAACGAAGCGGAAACCGGCGGACGCCTGTGGAAGAAGGAGATTGGAAGATCCCGCAGGGCGTCAGCCTGAGGAAGCTGGAAATCTCCTCCACGGCAAGCCTGCCGAGTTGAAGCGAAGTTTCTTATATATATCAACAACAGAGCTAAAAAAAAGAACCGCTCCCTTCAAAAGGGAAAGCGGCTTCTTCCTTTATTCATTAATAACCTGCTGGAGATCTTCGACGGTGGATTCGGCGTCAAAGTTATCTTCTCCGGCGTACATCCGGTGCACGGATCCATCCGGACCGACGAGGAAAAAACGGGTCGGGTGCATGATGTCTTCCTGTTCAGGCACTTCCTGAATCTGAGCTTTGAAGGACTCCTGTACGAAAGTCTGAAGCTCTTCTTCTTCATAGCCGGTCAGGAAATCCCAGCTTTCAAAATCAGCGCTGTAGGATTCGCCGTAGCTCTCGAGACGCTCCGGAGTATCAAACTCGGGATCGACGGTAAAAGAGATCAGCCTTACATCATCAATTTCCTCATCCTGAAGCGCTGTCTGCAGATCCGCCATGTTTGGTGTCATGACCGTACAGACTGTGGGGCAGCGTGTGAATATCGTGTTGGCAATCCACCAGCCTCCTTCCAGGTCCTCGACAGAAACCTCTTCTTCATGCTGGTTGACCGCTTCTATCCCGCTCACTTCCCACTGGTCCTCGGAAACTGTCGTATCAATTATCGAATCGCCCTGCGCTGATTCGGAAGCATCTTCATACAGGAAGCTGCACCCGCTGAGCAGAAGGGCAAATCCGCCAAGACCTGCCAGTTTTTTCATAGTATCCGTCCTTTATTGCACGTTTGGTTCGTACATTTCATATTCTTTGAATTCCATTTTAGGCGTTTCATCCTTATCCCGCTTCATCCAGAGCCGGAAGGAGTAGCCGATCGCTATACCATAAACGAGCTCCTGAATGATTTTCATCATCGCTCCGCCGAACTGCTGATCATTTAGAGGAGATAAAAAGGTTATCGACTGCTGGCCGGAGAGCATTTCGTAAGGTATATCCGCACCCGGAGGCAGGCAGTAGGAAATCGCCATCGCCCATGTTGCCGGGTCGGTGTACGTAGCATAAAGCGTCGTTCCTGCAAAAATAATTAAGGCGCAGGCCGGAGTAAAAAGAATGCCGCTGACAAACATGAAACCGATCCGCTTTAATTCTGACAGGTGGTAACGCGTCTGAATTCTCGGCAGAATATGCCACCACATGAGCGTCGCCAGTACGAGCATGCCGAGCTGGTAAATGTTATGTGCTCCTTCATTCGTCAGCAGAAAGTCGAAAACGCCGGGCAGATGGTAGATCGAAAAAGCGGCGTTAAAGAGGAGCAGGCCGAGAATCGGAAAACCGACAACTAAAAAGATTCCCCTCACCCAGCGGATGTTCTGAAAATAGCTGAAGAACCAGGAAGGGATCCCGAGCAGAAGCAGCGGGGGTGCAATTAAGTATACAATCGCCATCGAGATCATATGCATGCTGAGCATAATATGTCCGAGTACATAAAGCGGTCCGCCGAATCCTAAATAGACAGCGAAAAGCCCGAGGTGGAAATATACGATCCGTTTTTTCGGAACGGGCGCTGCATCTGGAAACCGGTGACTGAATTTTGTTATGATAAGGAAGTATAAAAAACTGATAAGTCCAAGAACCACCATTAGTTCCGGAGTCCATATAGTTCTGAAAGTGAACGTTGAGAAAAATTGTTCCATTACCATGTCTCCTCTTCTGAAGCATTAAGGCAGTTTGCACGCCTAGTTTAGTTATACCACGATTGTCGCACAAATCCCACCATTTCGGAACAGGTAGAAGTGATCATTCCATGAACACCATGTAACTACGAATCAAAGGAGAATTGCTATGAAAATCTATCAGATTGAAAAACCCGGTACCAGTCAGGAAATTACAAAAATTGCTGAATTAATGATGGAACAGATGGAGCAGCTGAGCAGTCCTCCTGAGCTGAAAGAGCTTGAAGATACCGTCCGGCTCGCTCTGAAAGAGGACTTAGCTTCCGAGTTTTTCATTGCGGAAAAAAAGGGAGACTTCGTCGGCTGTGCTTTTATGAATAAAGGGGTCGGGCTTGATAAAGGCGGACGATACATATGGCTGAACGACCTTTATGTTAAAAAAGCGGAACGGAAACAGGGAATTGCCCGGAAAATGCTGCTTTACGTGCTGCAGTGGGCCGAAGAAGAAGACTTCAAAGGAATTGAGCTCGAAACCGGCATGAATAACGAAGCGACCAAACGACTCTATAATTCTCTCGGCTTTTACGACATCATGTCCAAACGTTACGGCCGGACGCTTTAAATACATGTTATCTTCTGCCCCTTTTCGGGTATGCTGGTCAAGTACGCTTATTTTAGAAGGGCAGATGTTCCGTGGACCAAAAATTATTAAAAATCACTATTTTCTTAAGCTCCTATTCTCCCGTTTTTTATCTTGCAGCTTTTCAATTATATGAAGATCATAATCTGGCTCTATCTACGCTGGGTATGCTCTGTGCCGTAGTAACGGTAATCACGGCAGTCTGTTTCCGGCATGCCTATAAGGGATTGTTTGTGCATGATTACAACGAAAGCCATCCGGAAGCGACGAGCAGAGTCTCCAACGCCCGGCCGCTGAAAAATTCTCTTTTCACTGCTTACACCGTCTCTTTCTTTCTGCCGATAATGAATACCAGTTTCGCATCAATTACCGACACGCTTACGTTCATTCTCATATTCATTCTCCTGTTTGTTATTTCCGTTCAGACGAGTATGTATTACTTCAATCCGCTGCTGCTGATCATCTTTGGTTATCAGGCGTTCGAAGCCCGTATTGATGACCTTGATCAGTCCGAAAATTCCACTCCGCGTCACGGGGTGATCCTTACGAAACAGCACCTCGACTTTTTCAATGAGAATCCGGATATGCAGCTCGTAAATGTGAAAGACGGGTTATATTATCACAAAAAAACATTGGATGAAGATACGGTAGGCGACGCATATAAAGGAAATACGTAAAAAAGCACAAAAAAACAAGCAGACCAATGCGGTCTGCTTGTTTTTTTTGTGCAGGCAAAGTCTGGTTATCTGCATAGAAATACAGAGTGACTGCTTCCGCCTTCCGGAGGCTGCGGACTCATGGGAACGAAGGCGCACGCTTAACTATTTTATTTTCAAGGCAGCCTTGTCTATAGAAATAATAGAAGATTTCTCTTAATGGTACGTTATGGCCCCTGAGTTAAATTGTTCTTTCTGAAGCGAACGGTGGGGACTCCGTCGGGATTAAGCGAAATCGGAAGATCCTTTCCGGCGAAGCCGCGCTTCGACAGAAATAGCTGAAGATGAGCCCCGCGGAAAGCCTCCGCCGGTGAGTGGAAGAAAACTTATTTAGATCAAGAAATCATAAACCCGCTTAAATAAATTTAATAAAGAAGTTTTTCTTTTACATCAGCAGATTGATGCCGGTCAAGATAAAAATCGTTCCTGCCACGACCGCGATCAGCGGCGCGCCGGTGTAGGCGATGAAAAATGCCGCGGCACCGCCGAGAAGCCCGTACCATATGGCGTCGTATGCATAGATGATCCCAGGGAAAATCAGGGCGCCGAGTACGGCATAAGGTACGCGGGAGAGCATGCGCCTCAGCCAGGGAGGCCAGTTTTCTGTCGATAAAACGAGCAGAGGAAGAATTCTCGGTACGTAGGTGACGACCGCCATACCAACGATCATCCACAGCATAGTTTCATTCATGATCCTTCCTCCTTTTCACGTCAAGCAGCTCGTACAGAATCACGGCGGTGATGGTCGCACTCATGATCGCCCAGCCGGTTTCCATAAACAGCTGGTATATCCAGTGAAATCCACCGCCCATAAGCGCCAGAATAATCACCGGCCGTCCCTCCTCTTTTACCGAAGGAACGAGCAGGGCGATAAACAGGGCGTAGAGAGCAATGCCCATACTTTCCTGCAGTACCGCCGGCAGCAGCGCTCCTGTGAAATACCCGGCTGCTGTAAAGCCGACCCAGCTTGAATATGCGCTCAGTCCGACACCGAGAATGTAGCTTCCGCTCACCGGAGGCTGTTTCACAGAAGATACGGCAAACACTTCATCCGTCAGGAAAAAGCCGAACAGCGAACGAAATTTTTTCGACGTCGGCTCGGCTCTTTCGTTGATGGAGGCACTCATCAGCAGGTGCCGGAAGTTGACGATAAAGGTGGCCAGCACAATTTCAAGGGCGCCTGCACCTATCGCAATCATCGAGAGCGCCATGTACTGAGCAGCACCGGCAAATACGAGCATGCTCATCAGCACTGCTTCAAACACCGTCAGTCCCGTGGAGCCTGCAAGCAGCCCGAATGTAATAGCGACCGGCATGTATCCAAACGCAATCGAAAGCCCCGCCGTCAGTCCCCGGCGGAGCGAGTCATCTTTTTCTATGTAAGCAGCTGTTTCCAACAGTCCTCTCTCCTCTCCTCTTTCTATTCTATCCTCAAAGGCGTAAGGACTGTCAAGAATATACTGCTAAAACTGCAGTGCAAAAACTTTCCGCGGCCTTCCGCGGCGCACTTCCTGCTCTTCCCCTACGGCTTTTGCAAGGCCGGCCTGTTCCAGTTCGTGCAGAATGCGGCGGGCGTTTCTTTCCGTACTCGTCAGCCAGCGGGCAATGTCACGTGACGTAACTTCCAGCTGCTGATGATACTGTGCGTAGGAAAATATTTTTGAGACTGCCCCGGGGGATATTTTTCCTTTTACTTTTTCAGCGGCCCATTCGGTGTCATGCCGCTGGGCGGAATAGGTGAGCGAAGCAGCCTCGCTGAAATGCTCTGTCGCTTCGTTGTTTTCGTCGACAGAAATGATCACCGTCTCCTTTGCCCTGCGCCCCTGCTGAAGCGCCTGATGCACGTGCTCTTCAGCGTCCATGACGCTTTTTCCGTATCCGACCGCGACGCGGACCGGCAGCTTCGCCTGGAGTTTCGCTTCCTCGATCAGGAAAAAAGGAACAGCGTGCGACTCCATTTCCCCCCGCGTTGTGAAGATGAGAAACATGCCATCCCCCATCTGCAGATAGGCCCCTTTCACTTCTTCCGCGTAGCGGAGGAGAAGCCGTTTCAGCTCAAGCTCCTTATATTTACGCCGGTAGGAATAATATTCTTCGCGCGAATCGCTGCCTTCGACTGTTTCCACACCGAGTATTGCAAGCTGGTGATTCCGGTACCATGCCGCGTTGGTCCGCTCACGGAGATATTTCAGCGTTTCTTTTATATCAAATTCAGATGCCGTGATCCGGTAAACGGGAATGCCGTGTGCTTTCAGTTCGTTATAGACGTTGCGGATACATGTAAGAGCGATCGTCCCTGGATTTTTTCTGCTTTCTTCGATATGAAACTGAATAATTTCATCGGACGATTTGTACCCGGTGTAGGGATAAGTGATAAACGATACGTCGTCAAGGGTGTAGCTTTCCTTAACGGCTTCAATTTCTTCTGTATCAATCGTATCGAGCGTAAAAAACGATGCCTGTTTCTGCTTATGGAAGATTTCCATGAGTGTCCCGAGCAGACTCGATCCGTGCAGCGGCGGAAAAAAAGCTTCTTCTTCAGTTAAAAGGTTGTTATGAATTGCGTAGGCGTAAGGTGCCTGGCCGGAAAAAAGCCAGAGGTCGACGCGGTTTTTATAAGCGTTTAGAATATCATGTGTTTCTTCGGTTCTCTCATAATAAAAGCTGATCAATTCGAATTCGGGAAAGAAACGCCCCATTTTTTCGATAATCTGGACGGAGTCTTTCGGTCCGACAAGCCCTAGTCGTATTTTCACCATCTATCACCCGCTGTTGGAAGTAGTAAGATGAGCATGGAGCAGACGGGTGCCTTTCAGCAGATCCTGGGGGGAGGCGTATTCCTCCGGGTGGTGGCTGAGCCCGTCGCGGCATGGAATAAAAATAAGCCCGGACGGCCACTTTTTCTGCATATTCATCACATCGTGTCCGGCGCCGCTCTCCATCTCAAACGATTTAAGCCCTGTTTGATGGCCTAATGTTTTCATTTTACCATACATTTTCCTGTCTAATTGAACGGATGGATTGCGTACGAGAATTTCCTTTTCCACAGAAGGACGGTACTTTTTCAGATACGTATCAACAGCCTTTTCCATAAGATTTTTCTGCTTGTCGGAGACGCTTCGGATATCCACACCGAGCTTCACAAATCCGGGAATAATGTTCATCGCATTTGGCGAGGCTTCAATCGTACTCACTGTGGCGACGATCGGAAAATCATCGTTTTCATTTAAACAGTTGGCTGCTTCGTGGACGAAGGTGATAATTTCCGCTGCGTCAACGAGCGCATCCTGCCTCTGATCCATCGGTGTGGTGCCTGTATGTCCTGCTTTTCCATTCACGTGCAGATGCATGCGGATTGGACAGGCAATTGCAGAAACGGTGCCGTAGTCACACCCGGCGTCTTCGATTCTCGTCCCCTGTTCGATGTGCAGCTCTGTAAAGGACAGAAGTTCCTCTTCTCCACGCTCTGCTTCTTTGAACTTCGCCGGATCAAGACCAAACTCTGTCATCGCTTCTGCAAGGGTGCTGCCGTTTTCATCTTTAATCGTATTCAGCTGCTCCTCTGTCAGCTGGCCTGTCATCGCTTTGCTGCCGACCGTCGACATGCTGAATCGGGATGATTCCTCCGAAGCAAAGCAGATCACTTCCACCGGAAAGGGCAGGATTTCCTTTGAATCCCGAATCATTTTCACAGCCCCTAAAGCACACAAAACACCGGCTGCCCCGTCGTATCCTCCCCCATTTTTCACCGTATCGAGGTGGGACCCGAGGGCAATCGCGGGTTTTCCCTGCTGATCTTCCGTTTCGAGCCGGGCTATAATATTTCCGGTGCTGTCGGCGCGCAGTTTCATACCAAGTTCGAGCGCTACTTTTTTAAAGGCCTCCTGTGCCTCCCGTTCTTTTTCTGTAAAGGAAAGACGATTAAATCCTTCCGGCTGCTCCATCGTTGAAACAGCGTTTAATTCCAGCAGTTTTTCCTTGAGCCAGTTTTCCATATTATATACGCTCCTCTCCATGATAATCGTGCAGCAGCATACAGAGTGCCTCCACCGCTGCCGGCAGTACTTTTTCGTCATAGTCAAACTGCGGGTGGTGATGTCCGTAGGGGAGGCGCGTCCCATAAATGAAATAAGCTGCTTCCCCCCCTGCTTCATGGACACGGTTCATCATAATCGCCGCGTCTTCTGATCCGCCGAGCGGCAGAGGTTCCAGCACATTTTCCACGTAAGCTCCTCGTTTCTGCTTCAGTGCTTCCCCTATCTTCGTGCTTGATTCGGCCGTAACCCCTTTCCCCGCTGTTTCCAGCACAGGCGTGACGTCATACATCGCTGCCGAGGCGTTGAGGATCCGCAGAGCTTCTTTTTCCATATAGCTGTTCAGTTCATTCGTTTCTCCTCTTGTCTCAATCATCATCGAGGCATATGAAGGAATAATATTGCGCCCTTCCCCGCCATGAAGCGTTCCGACATTCAGCCTCGTCATTCCTTCTCGTCCCGGAGCAATCGTATGCAGCTGCACGGCAGCAGTCGCGGCGGCCAGCAGGGCGTTTTTCCCTTCGGAAGGATTGACGCCTGCGTGGGCGGATATCCCTTCAAAGGCAGCGTTGATCTTTGTCGTAGCGAGAAATTGATACGTGCCGCTTACAATTGTTCCTGTGGCGAGATCGTGCAGGCCGATATGACCGCTCAAAAAATAATCTTTATGATCAAGCCAGCCTTTCTTTACCATTGCTTCCGCTCCCCTGCTTCCTTCTTCAGCAGGCTGAAACAAAATTGTAATTGTACCGGTCAGCTGTTCTTTGACCTGAGCCAGATAGGCAGCAGTGAATAAGCCGATCGCTGCATGGCCGTCGTGGCCGCAGGCATGCATCGTCCCCGGATGAAGAGAAACAAACCCTTCCTCATAAGGCTTATGTTCCGCTTCTGCCTCGGTAATAGGCAGCGCATCGATGTCAAAGCGGAGAACTGTATCCGGACCGGGTCTTCCTGTTCGGAGGACAGCGGCAAGGCCGGTATGCCCGTCTGCTGTTTTATCAAGCAGATACGGATCCACCCCCGCCTGTTCGGCAAGCTTAAAAAAATGAGCATTTTCTTTTTCAGAAGGCAGCCCCATTCTTGCATCGGAATCAACAGCTTCCACTCCGATAAACAGATCAAATGGGAAATCCTGCATAAAGTTGTAAATGTAGGCGGTCGTCTGATATTCACACCAGCCCGGCTCGGGAATCTGGTGCAGTTCGCGCCTCACGAGATTCAGGTGTTCTTCTTTACGGAGTAAAAAATCACTGAGGGTTTTAATCAATCGCTCTCACCTCTTTTAGCAGCCTGATAAGCAAGCTCCGCCAGCATTTCTGTACCGTATGCCAGCGCCCGCTCATCAATGTCAAACTTAGGATCATGAAGCGGCTTCTGCACTTCTCTGGAAGGGATAGCTGTACCGAGCCAGTAATAGACGCCTTTGTACTGCTGTAGAAAGCGTCCGAAATCTTCCCCGCCCATGCTCGGCGCCACTTCCGGCTGGGCTTCTTCTCCGTAAGCCCCACGGATGACTTCTTTCATAAAACGGGCACACTCCGTTTCGTTCACTGTAGCCGGATAGCCGTCCAGATAGTCGAGCTCCGCACTGCCTCCAAGCATTTCGGCAGTCTGAACGACGATATGATTCAGCTTTTTCTTAATCATTTCTTTCACATCGTTTTCATACGTTCTTACCGTCCCGTCGAGAACGACTTCCTCAGCAATGACGTTGTAGCGGGATCCTCCCTCAATTTTCCCCATCGTAACGACGGCAGAAGAGAGCGGATCCGTACTGCGGCTGACGAGAGTCTGCACCGCGTTGATCGTCTGGGCAGCGATCACGATGGCATCCGTTGTCTGATGCGGCATGCTGGCATGCCCGGAAGATCCTTTAATACGGATCGTGAAGCGGTCGGAATTGCCCATCATCGCGCCTTCGCGGACGCCGAAAGTACCAACAGGCAGATCCGGCCAGACGTGCTGGGCGTAAATTTCGTCAGGCACCCATTCCGAAAAAATTCCTTCTTCCAGCATCCGGTCCGACCCGCCTTCCGGAGCATTTTCTTCCGCCGGCTGAAAAACGAGAAGAATCGTGCCGTGCAGCTCTTTTTTTTCGCGGTTCAGCAGCTTGGCAGCCCCGAGCAGCATCGCCGTATGGGCATCGTGTCCGCAGGCGTGCATAACCCCTTCCTTTTTGGATACGAAAGCATGATCGTTCTGTTCTACAATCGGCAGCGCATCAATATCAGCACGGAGAGCGATCGTTCTGCCCGGCTTTTCCCCTTCGATAATGCCGAGAACGCCGTTTACCGCATAGCCGGTCCGGTAATCAATTCCTTCTTCCTTTAATATTTTCTGTATAAGTTCCGAGGTACGTCCTTCCTCGTTGGAAAGCTCCGGATTCTCGTGGAGCTCCCGGCGGATCGTGCGCACCTCGTCTTCCACATCTTTTCCATGACCTATAAACATAACAAAACTTCCTCTCTTATTTAACGTTTCCATCTGTATAAAAAGCTTTATAAAAAGCTGTGTTAAAGTCTGTGGCTCTTACGCACGTTTGGTAAAAACAAGATATATCTGACAAAAAAGCTGATTTCACCCTTAAAACTTCTCTCGTCTAAGACTGGGCCACCAGCTTTTTAAGTAGACTTATCTTCTGTCATCGCAAGCCGAAAAGACAAGTTCTTTTTTTTCGCGTAAGAACCAAGTCTGTTGTTGATAAATATAGAAAACTTAGCTTCAGCTCTGCCGTGGAGGAGATCTCCGGGTGGGCTGCGCCCTGCGGGATCTTCCAATCTCCTTCTTCCACGGGCATGTTTCCGCTTCGTTTTGATTTCCCAATACAGAAAGCCCGCTGGTTGAATCAAGATGGTACCAAGGTAAAGACCAGTGACAAGGCGATTTTTCAAGACGCCTGTGGAAAAAGAAAGCAGGAAGATCCTCCCGGACGCCAGGGAAGCCGCATGCTTTCTCCGCGGCAGGCGGAAGAGCCGCAGGCAATCCAATAACAACACGGAGCTTTAACAGAGACACTCATGCAAAAACATTGCCCCACGAAGGATGAAAATGCCCTTTTACAGGAATGGAATTTCCCATCTATAAAGGTGGTATGAATGATTTTCAAGAAGGGATTTTCTTTATTAGATGGCAGATACTTCTCTATCTTTTTACCGTAAGCTGTAGTGGAGATGGGGCGACTCCGGGGCGATGAAGGATGAGCCGAAGATCCATCCCGCCCCCATGGAAACGAAAGCGCCCGTTCATCGCTTATCCACTTTATATTCAAGACAGCCTTTAGAAAGGGATATTTGCAGTGCTCTAAAAGCCATCATCCAGCAGGCATTGAAGTTACTCTATTATAACAACAATGAACATGAACAGAACTAATAAAAAAGGATGGGGAACAGCGGGGCTCCCCATCCTTTTTATGTTGATGGGATGCTACAGCCCCGGTGTGATTCCTGGTCCGATTGGCAGGCCGAGCAGATTCCAGATGACGAAAATAGCAATCCAGATAAACAGAAACGTCATCGCGTAAGGCAGCATAATCGAAAACAGGGTACCAAATCCGGCACGGTTGTCGTACCTCTTCATAAACGCCAGCACCATTGGTACATAAGGGTTCATCGGCGTAATAATATTCGTTGAAGAGTCGGCGATACGATAAGCCAGCTGTATAAAGGCCGGATCATAGTTTAAGAAATAAAACATCGGTATAAAAATCGGGGCCATGAGTGCCCACTGGGCAGAACCGCTGAAAATAAACAGGTTCAGTACAGCAGTCAGCAGGATGAAACCGACGATCAGTCCCATACCGGTAAAGTTGATATTTTCCAGTCCAGTCGCACTGGAAACGGCAATAAACGTTCCGATATTTGTCCACTCAAAATAGGCAATAAACTGGGAGGCAGCAAAAATGAGAACGATGAATCCGCTCATATCTTTGATCGCCTTACCCATCAGCTCCGGTACGTCAGCTGTGGACTGGAGCACTTTTGTCGTCGTGCCGTAGGCGACTGCTACCGTAATAAAGAAGAAAAGGATAATTGGAATAATATTGTCGAGGAAAATCGACGGGACGATCGTCCCTTCTTCTCCACGAAGTATTCCGTTAGGCGGGACGATGGTGAGCGCTACGATTGTAAGGTAAACCGCAGCAGTTATCCCCGCATTGCGTAAGCCTTTCATTTCCTGGGCGGACGGCTGTTCTGCTGTCTGCTCCACAGCGTCCGGATCAGCAAATTTCGTATCAAATTTTCCAAGACGCGGTTCCACCACTTTCTCGGTAATCCAGGCGCCGACAATCATCAGCATCAGGACAGAAAACGCCATGAAGAAATAGTTGTCGACCGGAGTAACAACGAGATCAGGATCTACTGACTGCGCTACTTCTGTCGAGATCCCCGATAAAAGCGCGTCCGTTCCTGTAATAAGTACGTTAGCCGTAAAACCGGCGCCGACGCCGGCAAACCCTGCGGCCATTCCGGCAAGCGGATGACGACCGAGTGAATAGAAAACCATGGCAGCAAGCGGCGGAATAATAACAAAAGCAGCATCAGACGCAAGGTTTCCAATTACCCCTGTACCAATAATGACGTAGGTAACCAGTTTTGCAGGAGCATTTAAAATCGTTTTCTTCATAAACGTTTCAATTAAGCCCACTTTCTGGGCAAGTCCAATACCAAACATCATGACGAGAACGAGGCCGAGCGGTGCAAATCCGGTGAAGTTCTCCAGCATGGAAGAAAGAATAAACTCAAGGCCATTGAGGCTGACCATGTTTTCAATCGCAACTTCTTCCCCGTCCATTGGGTGTGTGACAGAAATATTTATGGCACTGAGAAGCCAAGACAGCAAAATGATAATCCCCGCCAGATACACGAACAGCATGAATGGATGCGGCAGCTTGTTCCCGACCCTTTCCACCTGGTCGAGCAGTTTCATAAAAATACCTTTCTTTTCTTTGTCAGCTTGAGCAGACATTGTAACCCTCCAACGTTCATATTAACGGTCATTTTCTCTTTATCTTCCGTTAATCAGTACAATACCACATTTTTCGATCGGTGTAAGCCCTTAATTTCAGAAAATTATAATTTTCGTGTGTGGTTTTCTGACATTGGTATGATATTGAAAACTAAATAAAGCAAATGACTTCTGCTGCTTACAAACGCTTTCCGGAGAGGACAGTCTCAGCTGGTTCCTTCCCCGCTGACTTAAAGAACATTATTAACTTCCTTAATAAACGAAAAAACGACCATGACAATAGTTGTCATGGCCGGATTCCGGATAGCAGAGCAGCTTTCACTGAATGCTGTTATGCTCCGTATACGTTATCGAAAACTTCCTCTACTTTCGGAAGCAGCTCGTCCCATTCAGCGTCAGGCAGTTTGTTTACTGTGACGAAATCCTGGAAACCGAAGATGTTGTCCACTCCGTCGAGCGCCAGCAGTTCCTTGGCGAGAGGGTGGTCGGTGTCATCTGATTTCTTGAATGATGCACTTCCCGATCCTTCAAAAAGTACTTTATCCGCAGTAAATTTCATTGCATTCGGGTTCGGTGTTCCTTCTGCTTGTACGTTAATAGCCATGTAAAATGTCCTCCTTTTTCAGCATATACTATTATTCTAGCACGCGGGCACGGGTAAAGGAAAGACACGTCTATTCTACGGTAAGCGTCTCCCGGTAATCTTGACTGGCTGCCGGCTCCCCGTTAATTTCAGAAACCGTCAGTTCCGTTTCAATTTCAAACGGGGGTTCTCCTTCTATCCGCCAGTCCATATCGTAATTAATGGATTCTCCTGCTTCAATCGTATCGGTCTCTATCGCCTGCGTAAACATCATGTCTTCAGCAAAATCATATTTTTTCGTTCCACTGCTGTCGAAAATACGGACGTTATATTTTTGGGCTGACGTAAAAGTCAGTTCCTGGGATACGTCAGAGTCATTGGTGATTGTCATCGTCACGTGCAGAACATCATTGTCGAGCGATGCTTCTGCCTGATAATTGATTGCTTCCGGCATAGCTTCCTCCTCTGCATTTTCATCTCCACTGTTTTCAGGAGTATTATTTGTTTCTTCAGCGATATTTCCCGGTTCATCGGCCTCGTCTATATCCGTGCCGTTATCCGGCTCCGTTTCTTCCTGGGACTGGCTGTTATTTGTTTCTGCTTCCTCTGTCTGATCCGGGCTGCTGTTCGTTTCTGTTTCCTCCGCCTGCCCGCAGGCTGCGAGCAGCAGAAGCAGCGTCCCTAACAGGATTCTCATCTGCGTCTCCCCCTTTATTATGTATAGTCGCTGGAATGATAAGGAAGTTACAGTATTGTCCTTTTCCATTCAAATTGAAAAAGTTGCATCCATGAAAAAACGCTTTTCAGCCCGCGG
Organism: Alkalicoccus halolimnae; assembly: GCF_008014775.2. Taxonomy (GTDB): domain Bacteria; phylum Bacillota; class Bacilli; order Bacillales; family Salisediminibacteriaceae; genus Alkalicoccus; species Alkalicoccus halolimnae. The sequence continues at coordinate 2,566,047 of NZ_CP144914.1, forward strand.
TGGAAAAGCGTCTACTTTTCATCTGCCGCTGTGGAATCTGCCATGTTCTCCCACAGCTCTTTATGGGAAGTTGTTACTGCCAGGGCCCCTGCTCTGCGGGCTGTTTCAGCTTCTTCCTGTGTCCGGATCAGCCCTCCTGCAAGCACCGGCCGTCCGGTTTTCTTTATCATATACCGGATCACTTCCGGCATAAGGCCCGGCATGACCTGGATATAATCAGGTGCTCCATGCTCTACCATTCTCAGGCTGCGTCCAAGACTTTCCTCATCAAAAATAAAACAGCGCTGGATCGCCGGAATGCCATGTTTTTTTGCGGCGGCGATGACCGACGGATTGGCGGAAATAATAGCCGCGGGACGGATATAGGCCGCTAAAAAAGCGACCGCCTCCGCTGTTTCGGAAAGTCCTTTTAAAATATCTACATGAATCATCAGCTGAACGTGGGGCATTCTGCGGCAGACTTTCTGCACTTTGACCAGTTCTTCCATGTCACTCTGGGAAAGAAGTACGCAGGAAGCACCGCGGGCCGCTGCTTCGAGAAATTCCCCTGTGTGGCGGATGGAAGGGATTATTTCCTGTTTTTGAAATGCCATGATTCCCACCCTTTCCAAGATTGGTTAATCCTGTGGAATCTTACGCATGCTTCGGGCTTTCTCCGCTGCTTCAACGACTCTTTCCGCTTCGCTGCCAAACCCGGCTTCCACAACTGCCGCATAGCCCCCTTCGAGAATTGGAGCGTCTGCGATAAGAATGCGCCGATCTTCCCCGATCATCTCTATCGCAAGCTCTGCATTGAGAAGGGCACTGCCGAGATCAAACAGGACAACCGTACCTTTATCCGTATAAACCGATTCCAATGCCTGCTGAATGTCCATCGCATTTGTGCCGATGCCTCCGTCTTCCTCTCCTCCTGCCACGGCAATCGATATTTCCGGCTGCATTTCAAACAGAAGTGATTTAATGCCTTTTACGATGTCAGCACTGTGAGAAACGAACACCAGACTCACGCGTTCCATCGTCTTCAACTCCTCTCTTGAAGCGTTTCAGCGAGTGTTTTAAAAAACAGATAGGAAGACATCGCTCCCGGATCGATATGGCCCACTGAGCGGGCTCCCAGATAAGCCGCACGTCCTTTTTTCGCATGCATCTCTTTTGTTGACTGCATAAGTTCTTCGGCAGTCGTTTGGAAAAGCTGCCAGTCGATTTCTTTTTGTTTCTGAAACCGTTCAATCAGCGGAGCCCAGACGTCCACCATCGTTTTCTCGCCTGTTTCTGCTTTTCCGCGCTGCTGGATCGCCACTTTTCCGGCCTCAAGCACATTGATCCACTCTTCTTCTGTTAGTGTTTCATCCGAAGAGGCCCGGGACGCCATTTTCATCAGTGCAGATCCGTAAAGCGGTCCCGATGCGCCGCCGATTTTGCCGATAAAAGTCATCGATACGGCCTTCAGCAGATCTCCCGGTGCGTCGAAGGATTTGCCGTTCAGCATTTTGTGCATTTCTTTGACTCCTCTTGCCATATTGATGCCGTGGTCGCCGTCACCGATGGCCTGATCGAGGTCTGTCAGTTCGTCTTTATGTTCAAGGATTTCATCATGAAACCGTTCCAGCCATGTACGGAGGTGTTCTGCTGTAATGGACATACGATCTCTCCTTTTCCCCGCCTGCTTCATCACTTTGGCTTTATCTATCGGAAGGCCGATTGCAGGCTGGTAATATTTATGGATGTAAATGCTGCAGACAGGAAGCGGTACTAAAGAAGCTCTTCCCTTATTGGTTAGTCTATTTTCGAATCAGGTGGATGATTTTCACTTTAGATGGACACTTTCCAAGGGGCTGACCATCAGGTTAAAAATATTTGTAAGTCCTTCTGGAAAAACATTTAGTAAAAGAGATTTATACAGGTTGAACAAATGAACAGTAAAAGCGTGTTTCTTTCATATGAGGCTGCCTTGAAAATAAAAGAAATAAGCGATAGACGTACGCTTTCGTTTCCATGGGGAAGCTTTCCGGGCGGGCCGGCCTCAGCTAATTCCGTCCTCCCTTCGGTCGGGCGGAGTGGGGCTCGTCCTTCACCGCCCGGGAGTCGCCCCGTATGCCCTCCAGCTTACGGTAAAAAGCCAGAGCAGCAACTGTCTTCTAATAAAGATGCCTCCCGTTTGAACAACTTTGACCCAACCTGTATAGATGAGAAGTTCCATTCCTGTAGAAGTCCATTTTCATGCCTCATGGTGCAAGGCTTTTCCGCCTGCCGGGCACGCGGCTTCCCTTACGTCCGGGAGAACCTTCCTGTTTTCTTTTTCCGCAGGCGTATTGCCCTGGAACTGGTTTTTACCGTGTTACTTACTTGATTTAACCAGCGGGCTTTCTCTATTAGAAAATGAAAACGAAGCGGAAACCAGCCGGTTTTAACGTTTAAATGCGGTCGTTTCTGCCGGGGCGTGCAGCAGGGAGGTCAATTGATCATCGAGTTTTAAAATGGTCAGCGAAACTCCCGCCATTTCCAGAGACGTCATCCACTCCCCGACGATTGTTTCCGTAACGTGTACGCCTTTCTCCTTTAATATGGCGGCAGCGCTGTTGTTGAACACATACAGCTCCATCATAGGCGTCGATCCGAGCCCGTTGATCAGCACAGCCACTTCGTCCCCGCTCTTTAAGTGCATATCCGCATCGATTTTATCGAAAAGGATTTGAGCGATCTCTGCAGCCGGCTTCACATCGGTCCGCTCCACTCCCGGCTCTCCGTGAATGCCGGTACCGATTTCTATTTCATTGTCTGCCAGTGTAAAGCCCGGTTTGCCTGCTGCCGGCACCGTACAGGGACTGAGCGACATGCCCATGGATTTGACGTTTTTAATGACCTTTTCTGCCGCAGCCTGGACTTCATTCAGCTCCGCTCCCTGTTCTGCGAGAGCACCGGCGATTTTATGGACAAACACCGTGCCTGCGATGCCGCGCCGTCCGCTCGTAAACGAACTGTCTTCGACGGCAACGTCATCGTTTACGACGACCTGCTTTACGGAAATGCCTTCTGCTTCCGCCATTTCGCCAGCCATCTCAAAGTTCATGACGTCACCGGTGTAGTTTTTTATGACGAGCAGAACCCCTTTACCTCCATCCACCGCTTTGATCGCTTCGAATACCTGGTCCGGCGTCGGGGATGTAAATACTTCTCCTGCCACGGCTGCATCGAGCATGCCTTTGCCTACAAACCCGCCGTGAGCCGGCTCATGTCCGCTTCCTCCACCGCTGACAATACCCACTTTCCCCTGTACCGGCGCGTTTTTGCGCACGAGTACTGTCGTTCCGTCCAGTCTCCGCAGGTCATTCGGGTGGGCAAGCACCATCCCGTTCAGCATCTCATCGACAATCTGCTCTACATCATTCATCAGTTTTTTCATATCAGGACTGCCTCCTTTAATTTAGTTCACTGTTAAATATGCAATAATCATGCCAACGTATAAAAGGTTGAATGAAAGCGTTATCAATACCGGCAGGATGGGAAATAGGCCACTAAAGGCCGGTTTCCTGGACATTTTGTCCAAGGTAATCCTCCAGCCCGTATTCTTTTAACTTTCTTGCTGCCGTTTTACGGGAAACACCGAGCTTTCTTCCAAGCTGACTGTAGCTTCTGCAGAAAGGTGCTGTCCGCCGGATCATTGCTTCCTCCATTTCCTGGAGCGTCTGCGCTTCCCTGACAGTCCCCTGACCTGGAGTGAACTGAAGATCTGCTTCTGTTATTTCTCCGCTGTCATTAAGGGCCATAATCCGCTCCATGCCGTTTTTAAGCTCGCGGATGTTTCCCGGCCACGTATAATTCTGCACCTTCTCATAAAAGGCAGGCGATACGCTGTGAAGCGGCCGCTGAAACAGTGCTGCATAATAGGTCAGGTAATTTTTCGCCAGCGTTGGAATATCTTCCGGCCTTTCCCGGAGCGGTTTCATTTCAAGAGGAACGACGTACAGCCGGTAATACAGATCCTTACGGAAGGAACTGCTTTCCAGAAGCGTTTCCGGCCGCTGGTTTGTGGCGGAGATGATTCTGATATTAACCGGAATTCTTTCCTTCCCTCCGACACGGACGACTTCGCGTTCCTGAAGCACACGCAGCAGTTTACTCTGCACGGCAGGATGCAGTTCTGAAATTTCATCTAGAAACAGCGTCCCCCCTTCTGCCTGCTCAAAAGCTCCGATGTGCGTGCGATGAGCATTCGTAAACGATCCTTTTTCATGTCCGAAAAGTTCGCTTTCCAGAAGCGTCGCAGGAATAGCTGCACAGTTCAGCGCTATAAAAGGCTTAAGGCGCCTCGGGCTCGCCTGGTGGATGCCTTTGGCAAGCAGCTCCTTGCCGGTTCCGCTTTCACCGCTTATAAAGATGGTGGAATCTGTCGCAGAAGCTTTCACCGCTTTTTTGATCGTTTCCTGAAGGGCACGGCTTTTACCGGTCAGCGTCTGAAAAGCTACTTCCTCCACCCGCGAGGCCGGGCGCACCTCAAAGCCAGGCAGTTCCTGAAGCAGGTCTTTCATTTCTCTTACGGCGGTAAAGCTGAGCACTGCTCCTTTGAATTTATCGCCGACATATACCGGCTCTGCTTTAAGTACGTGAAAATTCCCGTCCCGGTCTTCAAACGATTTTTTCAGCGGCGTCTTCCTGGTCAGGGCTTCCCATTCCGCACTGCTGAAAATATCCTCAGGCTCTGCATCAAACTGGATAAAGGCCCTGTTCCCGTAAACGAGGGCTCTTGATTCATCAATAAAAACGATCGCATCGTTAATGGTGGAAAGCAGAAGCTGCAGCTGTTCCTGAAGGAGCTTGACCGACTCAAGTTCGCTTGAAACCGTCTCGATGCTCGAAATGTCTTCAAAAGTTGCCACGGCTCCGATGATTTTTTCATCAAAGAAGATCGGGGCACGGTTCGTAATTATCTGCCTGTTATTGATTTTCTGCCGCACGTTCCACTGGGTTTCTCCTTTCGTAAGCACGTCGTGCATTTTCGATCCAGGTACGGTTTCGGAAGCACGGTGGTAAAGGAGCTGGCTTTCGGTTTTACCTATCAGCTGGGAGGCCGCTTCGTTCACATAGGTGATGCGGTTGTCTTCGTTGACGACGAGGACGCCGTGCCGCATGGAAGACATGGCAGCTTCCATACTGACGGAGCTCTCAATCAGGAGCTGATCCGCCTCTTCATCCGCTTCCTCCTCCTCTGCCTGCTCCTGAAAAAATTTCACAACTGCATCCACAAGAGGTGCCGCTTCTTCTTTATCGCAGAAAAGCCGGAACTCCGCTTTTGCCGGTATTCGGAGAGAGACGATCGAGAGCAGGTTGCCGAGCTGGGCCCGCCTTCCCTGATAATCTATCCAGAGGTGGCGCAGTTCTTCGGACGACTTCACGTGATGCTGGAGGGTGGAAATCATGGCCGCAGCCAGACGGATGTGAAGGCCGTATTTTTTATTTATTTTAATGACGACATCCTTCATCGCTTTCGTCTCCTTCTCTATTGACCTACCAATTAGATTCGACAGCTGCGTCCCGTTTCCTTTATTTCGCCTGCCGCGCGTCCCATGCAAAAAAATTTAACAGCCTCTCCTCCGATTTCAAATTTTTTGTGTACGTAAGAGAGGAAAGACACTTTCAGGGGGGATTTTTAATGAAACGGGTAGTATTAAAAGAGGAACTGGCAGCGATTACGAAAGATTATAAGCTTGCGATGGTTTTAAATCAGATGATGTACTGGGCGCTTCGCACGAAGGACACGGCGGCATATAAAAAAGAAGAACATCTTGGAGAAACACAGGTTTCAGGATGGATTTATAAAAGCGGAGAGGAACTTGCCGAGGAGATGATGATGAACGTATCCAGCTGCTCGATGCGCACATATTTGAAGAAACTCGTCGCAGCGGGCTGGCTTACAGAAAGAAGCAACCCGAACTACAAATGGGATAAAACGAGACAGTACCGGGTTTCCTGGAGAAAGATTGAAAACGACGTCTGTACTGCCGGCTATACGCTTGAAGATTCCTGGATGAAACCGTCACCTGCTGTTCGAACGACGGAAGATCCCGCTTCGATTCAGAAAAATTCCGCTTCGAATGCAGCTGTTTCTTCTGCAATACCAGAAAACACTTCAAAAATTACAGGACAGAACATACGACAGACTTCCCTTCTGCAGACGTATGAAAAGCAGTTCGGCAAGGCCGGCCCCGCCGCGGTGCAAAAACTGGAGACATGGACGACATCGGATATTTTCGACGACAGCCGGGCGGTTCTCACGTACGCACTTGAACTGGCGGCAGCGTATCAGGCCCGTTCCTTTGCCTACGTCGAAGCGATGCTGAAAAGCTGGATCCATAAAGGGAAAGTCACGCTTCAAACGATTAAGGAAACGGATGCCCCGCGTGAAGCTGAGATGCCGAAACTCCTTTTGCACCCCACTCCAGCTGTTTCAGGCGGGGAACTCACAGCTGCCAAAGCAGAAGCCGCGAAATGGCGGCACGCTCTGAAACAAAAAAGAAACGCTCTGGCAAAAGCAGATTCGTTCACCTGCAGCCAGACCGGACATACGAAAAGCGCCATGACGAAATAATTCGTCATGACGCCTGAATATGGTTTAAGCGGATCCGGAGCTTTTCTGGATCAATAATGCTGAATACGTTTTTTTGATTTTCGTATAGAAACGTTAAGATCAGCCGCGGAACGGGTAGGACGGAGCGCCTGATACACCGGGCTTGACCATAAAGATACCCCCTGCATGAGGCTGATCCTTAAGATCCTCGTCCGACAGGCCGTCTCTCGCCGTCGTAATATACAGTTCATCCATCGCCGCGCCGCCGAACGTACAGGAAGTAACCTGGGCTGCCGGAACAGAAATTTCGGAGAGGGCTTCCCCTGTTTCCGGATTAAAACGAACAACACCCCAGCCGCCGAAGAATGCAGTCCAGAGCATGCCTTCGTCGTCGATCGTCATGCCGTCGGGATTTTCTCTCTCCTCACTTACGGCAACGGCGGTTCTGCCATTGGTAATGTAGCCGGTGTCCGGATGGTAATCATAGGCCATGATCTTTTTTGTCGGCGTATCAATATAGTACATCACATTTTTAGCAGGGTCCCAGGCCATCCCGTTGGAAACGGTGGCGCCTTTCAGCATCGTATGAACAGAGAGATCAGGATCTAGCCTGTAGAGGCTGGCATCTCCCTCCTCTCCTTCGAGTACCATCGTACCGGCCCAGAACCTTCCCTGCGGATCGCACTTTCCGTCGTTGAAACGATTTCCGGAAAGGTGGGATTCCGGGTCATAAATGCTCGTCAGTTCTTTTGTTTTCGGATTAAAGGAATAAAAGCCGTCCCGAAGCGTGACCATCATGCCGCCGCTTTCTTTTCGTACGGCTGCACAGGCATGCTGCCCGGTATCGAAACTTTGATTTTTCCCGGTGACCGGATCAAATAAGTTGATTTTATGGCCATTAATATCGACCCAGATAAGCTGCTGGGTCTGTTCATCCCAGCTCGGCCCTTCTGCTAAAATTGCTTTCGCATCAAGTACAAGTGCTGCTTCTTTCATTGAAAAATCTCCTTTTTTTCAGCTCCGGCGCGTCTTTCAGCTGATTTATTTGCAGAACAGTTTTTAAAAAGCTTATTCTATTGTTGTTTATTAAGAATGTCTGCTGCGCGGGCATGCTCATTTAAAAACATGTATGAAATGCGCATACCCTTTTCTATCCATGAAAAAACCCCGGCTGTTTAAGCCGGGGCGGAGTGGAAGAAAGACTACTGTTTATCTTTGTCGTTTTCCTGTTCTTCACCTTTAATATTCTGGTTATAATAATTAACTGAGAACATGGCACCTTCGTCCACCATGGAGTTGTCTTCCAGATCCTGGGGATCGGAATGGCCGACTTTTTCATAAAAGTCCTCTTTATTATCTTCTTTCGTGTCACCTTTAATTTCTGCCTTTGCACGGTTAATGTAGTGCCCTACTTTTTCACGGTTTTTTTCATTGCCGAGATAGTAGCCCGCTGCGGCAATAGCAGAAGCTGCGAGAGTTGAAACATACCATTTAGCCATAGAATTGTGAGCACCTCAGTCGATGCTGCACACTCACCACCTTTCTTCAAAAATAATAACCTTTTATTTCAATTCGTGTCAAACTGTCGCTCAAGCCGTCATCCAAAATAGAATACCCGACTGCGGCAGACTCCTGAGTGCATCTGCTCCGAAACCCGGAATGAAGCTCAAAATTGCCCGTACAGGCAGACTGTGCTTTTCCAGCGCCAGACCACCGCCTGTGCGTATGCCATGTTTGGAAAAAGGCTGTAAAAAAACTTGAATTTCAAAATCGGATGCTACAAAACACTATTTCCATTTCGGTATATTTTTAAACATGACGTACCGGATTTTCCCCGCAAATGTCCAGGAGCAGTATTTCCTTTTCCCGTATTGATTTCATAGTGAAATCAATACGAGAAAATCGAATGAGAAAGCTGACGGTAATTCTACTTCGAGGTATATTTTTTGACCGCTGGAAGAATTTCCGTTCCGATGAGTTCCAGGTTCTTTTCGATTTTATCCATCGGCATTCCTCCGAAATCAATCTGCGCAATATAGCGCTGATGACCGAACATTTCGTGCTGGTAGAGAATCTTTTCAATAATTTCCTGAGGACTTCCGACATTCATAATGCTGTGCGGGTCCATGCCGTGGGCAAACTGCTGTTTAGGAAAACCTCTTCCGTTCGTCCGCTTCATTCCTTCATTAATATGAGGATAAAGCTCGTCCACGGCCTGCTGGGAAGTTTCCGCCGCATAAAAAAATCCGGCTGTCGCAATCGGCAGCTCTTTGGAGTCATGGCCGTTTTCCTCTGCTGCCTGGCGGTAGGCATCCACGGTATGTTTGAAACTGGAGGCCGGTCCGCCGAGATGAGCCATAAACATCGGTACTCCCGCGGCTCCTGCTTTAATCGCACTTGCCGGCGTACCGCCTACAGCGCGCCAGATCGGCATCGATCCCTCAAACGGACGCGGCAGAATCTCGGCATCTTTCAACGGAGCACGGAACCTGCCGCTCCAGTTTATGATTTCTTCTTCATTTATTTTCCGGAGCAGATCAAATTTTTCTTCGTAAAGCTCTTCATAATAACGGACATCATAGCCGAGCAGATCAAATAAACCTACTCTTGAAGCACGTCCGGCAACAATTTCCGCACGTCCTTTTGAAATGAGGTCAATCGTCGCGAAATTTTCAAAAACCCGGACAGGGTCCGAAGTGCTGACAATCGTAGACGAACTGGCGATTTTTATTTTTTCCGTCGCCTGCGCAATCGCGGAAAGGACAATCGCATGAGCCTGAGTCGCAAAATATTCCTGATGGCTCTCCCCTACACTGAAGAAATCCAGGCCCGCCTGTTCTGCAAGCCGGGCATAGTCAATAATTTCAGTAATCCGCTCCTGTGCAGATATTCTTTTTCCTGTGGCAGGATCCGGCAGGTGATCCCCCAGGGTATAAATGCCAAATTCCAGACCTTTGTCCGGATTCAAACGATATTTTTCCATTAAACTGTTCCACCTTTCCCATCACTTCGATTATACATGTATCGTGTGAATTGTTCCTTTATATTTGTATGTTTCTAACTTTATTATAGTATAAAAAGAAGCCGATGAAAATAATATATCACTATTTGCACGAATTTGTTTCGAAAGTGACTGAAAAACGTTCGTGGAAATTGACCTATATTCTTCCGCTCCCTTCCTGGCTTCCATAGTCAGCTGCTTTCCTGCTTCCTACAGTGGCTGCTGCGGATGATCATCGGGCCGGTTTTATCTTTTTCTATATGCTCCAGGTAGGTATCCAGCGCTTCAGCTGTCACCTGGCGCGGGACGTACCCGAGGCGCTGACGGAGGAGATTTTCGAGGACGAAGACTTTGCGGGTAATCGCCTGGTAGCAGCTGCCGCTGAACTGCTCCTCCTCTTTCATTCCGGCTTTTTTATCTGCGGCGTTTATCTGCCGGAACGTCTGCAGAAGCTCATACATCTCCCGCCGTTCTTTGCGGGCGAGTTTTAATAAACCGAGCAGTTCAAAAGTGGACAGCTTCATAAGTTCGGGTGTCGTTTTAGACAGGTGAACGTCCAGCACGGTAGTTAAACGGCGCACAGGGAGCCGCTGATGGCCGGTCTGTACTTCGTCCTGACGCAGTGCCATGACACAGAAGGAGCACGAATAGTGCTTCCCCTGTTTATCTAAAAATGTTCCGCAGTAGGGACACGTCTTCTGCTCCTCCATGCTGATTCTCCTTTCTGCCATCCTCACGATGTAAAAATCTCCCGCTTCTATCTACTTCAACTATAACTCTTTTCCCGAAAAGAAACAAGAACAAACGTTCGTAAAATCCGTTCGTTCACTCTAATAAATGATGTACATTTTTAAACTGCAGAATGACTTTTACGACAGCCGGCTGCTTTTCATAAGGCGTATCTTCAGGTCATACCTCCCTCCTAAGGCGAAAGGATTTTAAGCCGGCGCTGTCCCGGTGGGAGTCCCTGTCTATTAAATCAATCATCCACCTGCTTGTAACAGCGGATTCAATTCCAAGTGTCCAAACAAATGATACACTTAGGATACCAAAAACACGATATAACCGAGTTACTTATCCACTAAAGGGAAACAGGTGACTGCATAAAAGGTACTGCAGACATGATCAGTATTTGTGTGGTTGTTCATGAACTTGAAGCGGGGGGATTACGATTTTAATTTTATTCGGGCTCTTATTATCTTTTATTACCGGTGTATTGTTTTTGATTTTAAGTGTAAAGATCATCATTTCTTTCATTAAAAACAAACCTTTCCCTAAAAAACTGCTGGTTGCAGCGTTGTCTGGAGTGGTTCTGGTTTTTTCCGTTTATATTTATGAAACGTACTTTTTTACATTCAGCAAAATTGATAGGGAATTCTCCCATAAAGGGCCGGGACCTGAAACGTCACCCAGTGATGAATATACAGCTAATGCTTATTACGAACCGTATGGCGGCGCAGCAGGCGGTGTTAACGTGTGGGTTGAAATTACAGACCATGAGGAGAATAATAAAATTCAGACGGTCTATTATAGTGATGCCAAAAAGGATTTTTCTATGAATTGGAAAGATGAAGACACGTTGTACATACAAAATGCCGAACCTGATTATCCGGATTCAAATCAAAATATTGAATTAGAAATCGGCAAAGAACTATATCATGAAAAAGGCTTGGCCTGTAAAAGCCTACTAATGAAAGACGAATATGAAACCTGCTTTCAAAATGAATAACTTTTAAAGAAATCGCTGCCTTGAAAATAAAGTATATAAACGATGAACGTCCACCTTCGTTTCCATGGGGACACTTTCCCGGGCGGGGCGGCTTCAGCTAATTTCTTCCACCCTTCGGTTTAAAATGAGGTATCGAAGCCGCAGCCGATCCGGACCACGATTTGAAAAATCGTCAGCCTTTTCTATATAAAGCCGCGCCCCTGATTTACAGGACGACTTCGATTTTCAAGATTATTCTCAGCATATCCGGCTTTCGAGATTTGACTGCAGGGAAATATATCGATGCCGGGTAGAGGCTGAAATTCTGAAGAGGTCTCTTGTGCAAGAAGCCCGCGGAAAAACCTGAAGCTTTTCTTCACAAAACAGTTTATCTGAAAAATTACAAACATACGGAAAGAGTCCTATTTAAAGGAGAAATTCATTTAGCTTTACTGAGAAGATTATCTTTCATTTCGGCAATATCTTTTTTTGTTCCAGCATTTCTGTATCTTTTTGGAGGGTTTGAATGGGGGCTGCTAAGAGTCGTTTCTTTACCTTTATTCATTATCTGCCTCGACTCAGGATTGAAAGACGTTTTTTATTCTAAACATAAGGTTTTAGGCATAATATATTTATTTATGTCTTTATCTTTCGGCGGCATTTTTCTCGGGTTTATAAACGTTTCCTGAGTCTTATTCATTCCTTATGATCCAATTTTTATTCTCTGCTTAAGTTCGCTGTTGCTCATCGTTGAACACTCCGCCAGGTATAAACGTGCTTAATAGCACTAAAAAAGGCCCTTCATGACAATATCTGTCATGAAGGGCCTTCAGGCTGTTTCCACTTTCGAAGAGCCGCTTTCCGGAGTCACCTTCTACAGCTCCAGCATTTGAACAAAAAGAAAGACTTTGCTGCGAAAACAAGCGTACGACAGGTTTCTCCTATAAAAAAAGATGATTTTCTCTGCCGTATCCAGCGGAGACGCCAGTGGGTTGGGAGCGCCGTCTGAAGATCCTTTCCAATGCAGTCCGGCACTGGAAAGAGCTGAAGACAAGTCCCACGGCAGGCTTCCGCCGGTAAGCAAAGGAGAAAATTACAAGGAATAGAATAAATAGACTTCTTTCTTTACTTAATCAACACACTGAGCGCCATGACAGTGTTTGTCATGAAGGCCTTATTCCATGCAGGCGTCGTCCACCCGAAATGATTTATTTACGCCATCATGTCGTCTTCTTCCTGAGGAGAAATCATCGGCGCATAGGAAGCGGCTTCAGCAACGAGAGGATAATAGTGATCCACCCTTCTGGAAACGATCCAGTGCTGCTGGTTATACCAGGAGCCTTCCCGGAGCGTCGTTATCGATTTGGAAGCAATGCCCTGCGCATCTGCAGAAACAGTTACGTCTCTTTCATAATAAGGATCAACGGCGTAGACAGCAGTAAATGCCGATCCGTCTTCTTTTTCCCAGGCGGCATAGGCAGTGAAAGCCTGGATATTCATAGCAAGGTTTTCCCAGACCGCTTTCAGCGTATCTTTACTATTGGTGTTTGCATGAAACCTTTCGTCAATAAGCGGCGGATATTCTTCGTCGGAATCGGCTTCGGCTAGAAGTGCGAGGACGTCGATCCGCTGAATGCCGTATCCCGTCGTTACTTCCGGGAAATAAGCTTCCTCTTCAAAAAGAATGCCGATCCGTCCGATTTTTTCAATCGTTGCGACCGCCGGTTTTCTTCCCGGCTCCCATTTCACTTCGTCTTCCTGCAGGTGGGTGCTTCGGTGCACGTGGACAATTTCCCCTTTGTCATCAATCAGCCAGGCAGACAAATAAATATGCCCCTCCGCACACTCCGGAGCACTGACGACTACACTCGTCTCCAGCGCAAGGGCTAAGTGCTGATACTTCGGAAGCCATTCCACGGCAAAAGTCTGGCCGAGAAGCACGATCTCTTCATAGGACATGGCGGAAACAGGTCCCGTCGCACTGAGCGCCGGAAGTACAGCAAGCGCAGGAATGCCCTGCTGGCGCTTATCCTGCATCAGCGAAATTTTTCCCGCCCAGAAGCAGTAGTACTCGTGAAGCGACGCTTTTTCTTTCAAATCAATGCCGGTGAAACTCTGAACCTCGACTTGTTTCGGCTCTGCTGATTTACGGAAATTCCACGGGCCGATATGGAGCATGACATCTTTATATAATTCCGGTCTCCGCTTTAACAGACGTTCCCGGTTCGGGTTGTAATAATGCTTTGGATCGATGATGCCGTAGATAATTTCCTCTTCCCCGCCGTCCAGGGACGTGCCGGCTTCCACGAGCTTTTCACCGTAGGGGGACCAGATGGCACTTGCTCCGGCCATCTGGAACCCTTTTTCTTCATCCGCCCGGTTGGCACTGACGATATACATGCCGTTCAGCGTCGCCCATCCCTGCAGCATGGAAATCGTCTGCGCACTGGAATTGGTCGGGAACGCAAGAATGTCCGCCCCGTTTAAAGCCGGAACCCGGGAGCTTTCCATGTAGACAGCATCCATGCAGATATTAACCGCAATATTTCCGAGCTCCGTCTGAAAAACAGGAAATCCGAGATTCCCCGGAACAGCCCAGTGGGCCTCTGCTTCCCATAAATGCGTTTTGCGGTATTTTCCAATATATCCTTCCGGCCCGATAAGCGCGGCCGCATTATATAAAAGACCGGTTGCCTCATCGTGCTCGGGCATACCGAGGACAAGATAGACGTTCCAGTGAAGACAGAGCTTATGAAAACGATCGGTAATGGCACCCGGAATCGTATCTGTGCTCGGGAAAATGCTTTCCCTCGTTTCATACATATATCCAGATACGGCCAGTTCAGGTGTGACGATGAATTTTGCACCAGCAGAGGCAGCCTGCGTAACCGCTTCTTCTAATCGTTGTATATTTTCAGTGAGATTTCCTAGTTGTGGGTGAAATTGAATGGCTGCTGCAAAAAACATAATAGCCTGAATACCTCCTTTAAACGTTATATTCCGTCTTGAGAACACAATATACTAATATATATTTACCATACTTTCTTATACTTGCACAATCTTTATTTTACTATGAAATGAAAAATATTCTGCTATTATAAAATAGCAGAATATTTCCGTAATAGTACACTTATAACTCCCCGTTTTCCAGTCGTTTTCCCTGAAGACTGACCGCGTACATTCTCTTTCATTCTTCTTCGCTCCCAGCTGCGTACCGCTCTGCGATCTCCTTCATCTCTTCTGTGCCAAAAGCCCCTGGTGTCACGGCGTTTGCTTCCAGCCAGTAGCTGACACGAAAGCTTGTTCCGTCTTCCAGTTCAAAGCGGAGCAGGATCGGATCTTCCAGCTCCACCTCTTCATAAATAGTTGGAAAGCCGACATACTCCTGCTCAAAAAATTCTTCGAGAAAAGCGTTCTTATCCTCTTCCTCAAAGCTGCTTATAAAAGAGGCATCCTCCCTGCTGATGAGACTAACAGCATCCACGCGTCCTTCGATGTCATAAAAATCCGCAAGTGTGCCTCCTTCCTCTTTATCACTTACCTGAAAAATATCTCCTTCTGCCATTACCCGGAAGGTGGTTTCGTATCCCTCGACGGCATAAACTTTTTCCCCTTCCTGCACATATGCCGCGTCGCCATTGCGCAGCTGGTGGTCCGAACAGGCCCGGTCCGCCATCTGGTAAGTTATTTCTCCGACTTCTTCTCCCTGTTCTGCTTCGTTAAAACTCTCCTGTTCTTCAGAAAGACGCACATATTCCACATCATTGACTTTAAGCATGTCCACCCACGAAATTTTTCCGTCCGGACAGTTATTAACTGTATCGCGCACTTCTGCGCATGCTGTTAAAAGAATCAATAACAGAATCAGTCCAAATCGCATCGTCAATCCCCTTTCTATTAGGCTGCCTTGAAAATAAAGTAGTTAAGCGCTAAGCGTGCGCCTTCGTCTCCATAGGGACGCTTTCCGGCCCTCGGGAAAGCATCCGTCTGAACCGGAGATCTTATCAAACATTCGTATTTAACCTATCTCATGTGTATTAGGAAATACATTCAGCTGAAACTTAAAATCCTGAAAATATCGTTTATTATCAAGAACCGTGATTAACAAAGTGAAATTGTAAAATAAATCAATTTAGTAAGGACTTTTTATCATTTTAGTCTTATACTATTTTATAAGTATTGTATCCATAAAGGAGGGTCTATCATGGCAAATGCGCAGAGCAGAGAAAAGAAAATTTACAGAACAAAAAAGAAAATAAACCGGCTTTATAACGCTCTGGAAGAAGAAACGGAAAAAGAAATGGAAGCGTGGCAGCAGGTGAAAAAAGCGAACGCAGGCATAAAATCCGATTCGTCCGAAAAAATAATCCAAAGCAAGAAAAAGCAGATAAAAAGCGGAGATGAAACAAGACTGACCGCTGTTATAACAAAAGGAAGAATTTCAAGGAATATCATGAGAATGAAAGGCAAATTAGTCAAATATGAAGACAGATTAAGAAAAGCATCAGAAAAAGAAAAAGTAAAAAGCTGACCAGGTAAAGAAAAGCATGGCAGCAGGAGTAAAAATTCAAAAGTTGAAATACCTCACTAAAATAAATAAGGTAAATTTTCCCTATTATATCACCAAAAAAGAGCAGAGCCAAATCGATTCTTTGGCCCTGCTCTTTCTGTTTACTGCTGATTCCAGTTTTTCAGTTCTTCGACGGAAGAAAGCTGAACTTCTTCCCCGTCCGCTTCGCTTCCGTCCCATTCCAGCATACCGCCTTCGTAATTCACGACGTTGTCATAGCCGTGGGATTTAAGAAAAAGTGATACTTTCTGGGAGCGGTTGCCGCTTCGGCAGATGAACACATATTCCTTATCCTTATCGATACCTTCTGTCAGCTCCGGAATCGAGCGCATCGGAACGAGCGGAACACCCGGAATATGACGATTTGTATATTCCTCCGGTTCCCTGACGTCCACGACGACCTGTTTCGGGTCTTTTTTAGAGAGAATCTCTTTCAGTTCCTCTTTATCCACCTGTTTCACACCGTCGAGTTCTCGGCTCATCCTGTCATCACCTCGTAGTTATTTAATAGTTTAACTATAACGCCCCTGTTCCCTGCCTGTAAAGAAATCAGCGGTTAATTTCCGTGTCTCGCAGGAAGTGAAAGCTCGACGGAACCTGCCAGAAGCCCTCTACGTCTTCGCTCACACCAGCTACAAGGTCCGGATAATACAGATACGCATACGGCGATTCTTCGACGAGAAGATTCTGCGCTTCTTCATAAAGCTGGAGGCGCTCCTCTTCATCCGATTCCTGTCGTGCCTCTGTAAGCAGTGCGTCTATTTCTTCATTATCAAGGAAAGAGCGGTTTCCTGCCGCTCCTTTATTATTAGAATGAAAAACCGGATACAAACCGTAATCAGCGTCCAGTGTCACCGTGCCCCAGCTTCCAAGAAACATTTCACTGTTTCCTTCTCCTGCCATTTCCAGATACGTGCCCTGTTCGTAGGATTCAATCGAAACCTCTATACCAATCTGGGAGAGCTGCGCCTGAATCAACTGAGCGGCGTCCTCATTTTCCCGGTCGTCGTTGGTAAGCAGCGTTGTTTCAAAGCCGTCTTCATATCCTGCTTCTGAAAGCAGCTGCTCTGCTTCTTCAAGATCCTGTTCCACCGTTGCTGCGTCTTCGGAATAACCAAACACTTCCGGAGCGATCGGATAGTCGGCCTCTCTTCCGGTCCCGGCAAGTACTCCTTCGATAATATCCTCTTTATTAACTGCCATATGCACAGCGCGGCGCACGTCGGCATCGTCAAACGGAGATGCTTCCGTGTTAAAGCCTAAGTAAGCCATTCGTGCACTTTCCGACTGCTGAACACCGACGCCGTCCGCTTCTTCAAGACGGTCCATGTCACTTGGGTTAATAGGATAGGCAATATCGAGTGATCCGGTTTCCAGTTCCCCGATTCGTGTCAGCCCTTCCGGAATAACGCGGAACGATATCCCTTCCACTTTTGCCTGTTCTTCGTCCCAGTATTCTTCATTTTTTGCGAGCCTTACGTAGTTTCCTGGTTCATACTCTTCATATTGAAAATAACCGGTGCCCGCCGGCCCGTCCTGAGCAGCCTCAAACGGATCCTCTCCGTTTTCAAGGTTTTCGTAAGAAGCATCGATAATCGCCGGACTCACAATGCTGCCGCCGGGATGAGCGAGGTGCGAAGGAAGCGGCGCGAATGGATACTCTGTTGTAATATGAAGCGTGCTGTCGTCCACTACGGTGATATCCTCAATCATGTCAAAAATAAAAGCCACCGGGGAACCCATGTCCGGGTCGAGTATCCGCTCAAAATTCCGCTGAATGACTTCCGGCGTCAATTCTTCCCCATCGTGAAACGTGACTCCTTCTCTTACTGTTACTTCCCACACGTCATCTTCAATCTGTTCGAGGTCTTCGGCAAGACCCTGCTCGATTTCCAAATCCTCATTGAAATAAACGAGCCTGTCATAAATCGTCGAGTTAATCGAGTTGGAAACATTCTCATTTGCTCCGTGCGGGTCAAGAGAAACCGGATCAGAGGCGATACCAAACTGCAGGTATTCTTCTCCCCCTACCATTTCCTGTTCTTCTGCATTCTCGGGTGACCCTTCTTCCTCACTCGTATTGTTGTTCTCCGGTTCTGCAGCGCACGCGGTAAAAAATAACCCGCAGGCTGCTAATCCTAATGCTTTTTTCAATTAAATCCATCCTTTCGTTTATAAAACCGAGTTAACTTATCTGTTTTATGTATATGTATTATTATAGAAAGCAGGACATCCTCTGTCAATAAAGGAAACTCAGGTAAACAAAAAAAGACTGAACAGACGTACTGCCCAGTCTTTTCAAAACGCTGCGAAGAGCTGTTTCCTGATTTGTACAAACTTTCTTCTGCTGACCAGAGGTAGTTTCTCCGTTATTCACTGCACAGTACAAGGGACTACCTTCAAAAGAAGAACCGATTAAAAAGCTATCATACTCTTTTAAGAATAGCTGTCCTGAAATAAAAATGTATATAAGGAACTTCCTTTTTCGATTCTCCTTTGTAAACGTCCGCATGCGTTTCCATGGGGACGCTTTCCGGGCGGGCCGGCCTCAGCTAATCCCTTCCTCCCCACGGTCGGTAGCAATGCATCTTCAGCTCAGCCTTATTCGCCTCGGAGTCGCCCCATGTCCACTCCAGCTTCCGGTAAAAATGATAGAGAAGTAACTGCCATCCAACAAAATAATCCTTTCTTGAAAATCATTCATACCACCTTTATAGTGGGAAATTCCATTCTTGTAAAAGGGCATTTTCATCCTTCATCGTGCAAGGTTTTGCATGAGTATCTCTGTTAAAATTGAAGGCTCTTACGCACGTATGGGGAAAACAAGCTATATCTGACAAAATAAGTTGATTTCACTCTTAAAGCTTCTATCGTTTAAGCCTGGTCCGACAGCTTTTTTAGTAAAGTTATCTTCTGTCATCGTAATTCGGAAAGATAAGTTCCCTTTTTTTTGCGTAAGAACCAAGTTGAATGTTGATATTTATAGAAAAAACAGAACTTCCAATATTTATGGAAGTTCTGTTTGACTTTATGCATGAATTAAATACTTATACAAGGAGAAACAATTTTAATTCAACACTATAAAACGCCTTATTATACTTTTGTACAACAAAAAGCCATACCATTCACCCTGACTTTTTATAACGAACTATTAACTTTTCTATGAAATAAGTTACTACATAAAACAGCACTCCCAAAATCAAACCATACACTATAAAAACTAATAACCCGTCACCCTCACGAATACTTCTTAAAAGTGCTGCTGTAATACCTCCATAAGCTGCTATCATAGGATAACTAAATAATTCAGCCTTCACTGTACCCATCCAATAACGATCAGCTCTCTAAACTGGAAGAAAACCCCGCTTTTCTTTATTTTGTATACCAGAACCTGGAAGCTAGTATGCCCATACCACCGACAATCAGGAATAATATTGCACGAATGAGCAGATCCATATCCGGCAAATCCAGAAAAATGATTTTCAGCAATGTTGCCATGAGCAGTACAATGCCAATCAAGCGGTACGTTTTATCTGCTTGCATAACACCAAACGCCACATTTCCTAACGCGTATAATACCCAGACAACAGAAATACTCATTGCGGTAACATCATTGGATATATCGACTGTCAAAACGGAGATGACTTGCGAAAGAAAAGTCAGAACCACGAATAAATGCAGCCACTTCAATATGAATTTCCAAGTAATCACATTACTGCGTGAATTCTTTGGAATTTTTATTACATGAATCATATAGCCGAGCGTGATGACTAATACAAGCCAGCCTAACGTTTCTTGAGAAAAAATCGTGTTTATCGAGGTGGTTAATACAATGACTCCACCCGTGAAATAAACCGCAGAGGAAAAAATAATATTCCACAAATTTTTCAATCGAACACTTAACCAGAGGGAGGTTGTCCCCTGCAGCAGCAATAAAACCCCGATATGTCTCATATCAAACGTAAGCAGTACATAATACGCCAATGCAAAACCGGCAATGGACAACGACACTGTGAAATAATTTTTGTAATTCTCTTTGTTGAACAAATAATAGGCTAAGAAGCCGTAAAATAATACAGAAATAATGAGGAACCAGCCAACTGCCGCCTCGTAAAGGAATGTATGTACCCAAAAAGCAGTGAAGATAAAACTGATATGGAGCACAATCAGAAAAGATTTTTCCGTTATTACTTTTTTGCTGAACGCAAACAGCCCTAATAAAACCAGATGATTCAAAACCAGCAAAGAGAGTGCAATTGTTTCCCAATAATCAGTGAGAGTGGCTGCCCCTGTAAAGATAATCATGGCCAAATGATATAAACCAAAGGCAATAATAAACATGATTTTGTATTTATAGAGGAATGCCAAAGCCAGGAGCGCTGTCACTAAGACAAATTCATAGGTCAAAAATACGAAAAAGTTTGGATTCGCACTGTCAATTAAGAATGGCACCAGCACCCCGCCGATACTCGTGATGATCCCTAACGCTTCACTTCTGTGCTTGATGGTCCATGCGCAGGCGGTGCCAATAATAATGACATGAAAGACGAAGGCGAAGGTGGAAGGGATGACGCCATACAAGCTGTTTCCCGCAAAAACGGTGAACATCGCAACGACGACAGCTCCGCCCAGCAGCACTTGTCCTAAGTTTTCCCTATGACCGGCGATTTGTTTCGCTCCGCCATAATACAGCAAGAGAGACACAATGACACCGATGGCTAACCGCACAGGTTCCGTGACATACCCATAGTCGATTGCTGCAACAAAAGCCCACATGACACCCAGCAGCATGATGATGATAAAAATTCTCGGCAGCCAGATTTTCCCGAAAGTTTCTTCCCAGTTTTTCTTTTCTTTTGGCGGGTCTTGTTGTACTGCTTTTTTCTGTAGTTGTTTTCTTGATTGAATCACCGCTGTTTTTTCTGTATAAATAGTTTCTTCTTTCTTTTTGTCTGTTAATACTTCTATTTTCTCTTCCAGGTATTTAACTTTTTTTTCCAGTATTTCGATTCTTGTTTCGTTATCCACTCTCCTGCCTCCCCTGCTAACAAGAAATTATGTTATTTCCTGAATTTTGATAATTTCATTGTATCATAGGTTTCGACACCTGGAATTAATTCCCTTTTATTTATGTATCTTCAATGGTGATTTCATTTCTTTAAGGTAATTGTTCCAATATTTCGTTGCCAGGCCGTTAAGTCGCTGTGTCCATCCTTTTAACCTGCTGTGATAGCTGTTGACGTTCTGAATGTGATAAAACCCTTTTTTAAGAACCTATCCATTCGACTTAAACTGGTAAATAGTCATGGATGTTTCCGCAGCGCAGGTTTTAGATACACGCTGACAATCGGTGCATAAGATGTGTCCCCACTCCGCTCGACCGCACAGAAGACGGAATTAGCTGAGGCCCTCCCTGCGCCCCCATGGAAACGAAGGCGCACGTTCATCGATTCAATACTTTATTTTCAAGGTAGCTTAAAAAAAAGACTGTGCAGAGTTTCTACACAGTCTTTCCGCCGGCTGTGCCGGTATTTTTTCCGCTGTACCGTCTGCACGTCTCTCTTTTAACCATTTTGTGCGGGACGATCACTTTTCTTGCTTCGATTCCCGTATGAAGAATCTGGTCAATCAGCAGATTCGCCGCTTCGTAGCCGAGGCTGTAAATATTAATATCCACCGTTGTCATTGGAGGTGCAGACAGTTCCGAGATCATCACGTTATTGAAGCTGATAATCGAAATATCATCGGGCACATGGACATCCATTTCGTTCAACATTCTCATAACACCGAACGTCATAATATCATCTGCCACGATGAGGGCCGTCGGCGGGTATGACAGGCTCAGTAAATCAATTACCGCTTCCTGGCCGCCTTCCTGAAGCTCCTCGTGAAAAACGACATATTCCTCGCGCGGTTCGATACCGGCATTCTGAAGGGCACGGTGGTAGCCTTCCATATGATCGATCGTCAGAACATAGTCCAGATTGCCGCCCACAAAGGCGATCCGCTTGTGTCCAAGCAGCAGAAGGTATTCCGTCACAGTTTTCGCTGCTTTAAAGTTATCATTATTTACGTAGCTGATATTCCGGTGCGTCTCGTCGTAAGGGCGTCCAATCAAAGTGAACGGGAAGTCCTGTGTATTCAAATAGTCGAGCACTTTATCATTTACTTTGGAGTAAAGAATAATGATTCCGTCCACCCGTTTTCCCTGCACCATGTCCTGTACTTCTTCGAGAATTTCGTCATCCGACTGGCCGGTGGAAAGGTAAAGTCCGTAATCCAGCTGATGGGATTTTGTACTGATACCGCGGATAACTTCCGGAAAAAAAGGATTCTGGAACGTTTTATTCGCCGAATTCGGCATCACTACGCCTATCGTTTTCGTAGACTGACTCGCGAGACTGCGGGCATTGAAGTTCGGATGGTAACCGAGTTCTTTCATCGCTTCACGTACTTTTTCCTTCGTCCTGTCGCTGATGCGCGGACTGTCGGAGATGACCCGGGAAACGGTGGAAGGGGCTACTTTAGCAATTTTGGCAACGTCTTTGATCGTAACAGTCATCTGCGTTCATCCCTTCTATAATATTATATTTATACGTTTCACCGAATATGATTACTTATATTGTAATCGGTTTCACATAATATGCAAGTCTTAGCAGAGAATTTATCTCCATTATAAACCATATCGGGCGGGATATGCTCACCTTCGGGGACAAGCGTATGCCGTTGTTTGTAGAGAAAAAGAGGAAGGAGCCGGAAGCCCCTTCCCCGCACATTTTATTTTTCTGTTCTGCTTTCTAAAATGAAAAACCGAAAGTCTTTTAAGAAGTTGTTGTGATCCAGAGAAGCAGAGATGAGTAAAGCATTAAGCCTCCTGCAGCGGTGAGCAGCAGAATCGCGAGAACTTTAAATTTTCCAAACATCGAACTCCTCCTTTTATCCTTTTTCCGCTCCGGCGGTTAGTCCTTCCACAATATACTTCTGGAAAATAAAGAACAAAAGCATCAGCGGCACGGAAATCAGTACAGCTCCGGCGGCAAAAACAGTAAAGTTGTTGTTGGACTGACCGGAAACGAGCGTAAACAGTCCCTGAGCCAGCGTCCAGTTTTCACTGGAACGGAGAATAACTTCTGCCATGATAAAATCCATGCTTGCTGCGATAAAGCTGTTGAAGGCTACAAAAGCCAGGATCGGTGTCGCAAGCGGCATCATAATTTTCCGCAGAATTTCCAGGTTTGATGCCCCGTCAATGCGCGCGGCTTCTTCCAGACTTTTAGGGATACCGTCAAAGAACCCTTTGACGATCCATGTGTTAAAGGCAACACTGCCTGCTGCAAGAACGAGAATGTAGCCGAGGTGCGTATCGAGCAGATTAAGCGTGCCAAGGAGCGTATAAATAGCAATCATCCCCATAATCGTCGGGAACATCTGCAGGATAACGAGTGCCATCAGCCCCTGCTTTTTTCCTTTAAAAGAAAAACGGCTGAAGGCGTATCCGGACATGAAACCGAATGTCGTGGATAAAATCATGTTTGTCACCGCGATAAACATCGTATTTCCGTACCAGGTCATATACGGATAATCCGTAAACAGGGCCTGATAGTGGCTCCAGTTCAAGTCCAGGATGTTCGGAAACGTTTCGGAGGAGTGCAGCGACGTTCCCGGGTTAACAGAACCGATAAACACAAAGTAAACCGGGAAAAGACAGATAATCATCAGCGAGATAAGAATGCCGTAGACGAGCACATTGTTAAAGATTTTTTTGCCTTTGTGCTTGTTTTTCATTACATTGCATCCCCTTTCATCGCTTTCGTATTACGCAGATTCAGATAAGCAAAAATGGATATGATCAGGAAGACGAGCAGTGCTACAGCCGAAGCGATCGCATACTGGCCGTTTTCGAGCGTCATATTAAAGATCCAGGAAAGCAGAATATCTGTATGTCCGGCGTAATTGTAGCCGGCGTTTGTCGGCCCGCCTTCTGTCATCAGATAAATGAAAGTGAGCTGATTGAAGTTAAAGGCGAACGTAAAGACCATAAGCGGAATCGCACCGACCATAACAATAGGAAAGGTAATTTTCTTAAACTGCTGGACGATGGAGGCTCCGTCCACTTCGGCAGCTTCGTAAAGCTCTTTGCTGATCGTAGTCAGAATAGCTGTAAAAAGAGCCATCCAGAACGGGAAACCGAGCCAAAGGTTCGTCAGGAGGACGGCAATCTTTGCCCAGATCGGATCCGAAAGCCACGGTACGGCAGCGATGCCGACCGACTGCAGCATATCGTTGATAACGCCGAACTGTCCGTTATACATGTTGCGGAAAATAAGAATGCTGACAAAGCCAGGCACTGCCCATGGAATAATGAACATGTTGCGCCAGAATCTGCGGTACTTGACCTGCTTCTGGGAAAGGGTCACGGCAACAAAAAGTCCCGCAAACACGACGAGCAGTGTGGAACCGAGTGCCCAGACGATCGTCCATGCAAATACTCCTAGAAACGTTCCGCGCCACGATTCCATCGTAAACAGGCGCATAAACTGTTCAAGTCCGACCCAGTCCACCAGTGAGGCCGGGGGCAGGTAGTTCGGAGAAGAAAAGTTCGTAAAGGCGATAAGAGAAGTGAAAATCAGCGGGAAGATTGTCAGGAAAATAATGAACAGAGCGGTCGGAATAATAAGAATGATCGCAAAGCCATCGTCCCAGATGTTCTTCATCGTTTTATCAAATGTAAGCGGCGTATGGCCCGCTTCTCTCGTCTTACCTGTTATGTAGGCATCTTTCACACTCAAATAGTAAATGCCGATCGTAATTAACAGCACGATGAGCATGAGCAGTCCTTCTGCCATCATCATAATAGAGTGATCGCCTTCTTCAATAACTCGTCCCCGCGCCCTTTCCTGCGGGGTGTCACCAAGTGTAGCGATACCCATCAGGCCGTTTATGAGCGGATTAAGCATCAAAGTCAGGAAAATTAAATAAAACCCGGCCCAGAAGGCCGCTTTTACATACTGTCTGTTGTAGAGCTGACCGGCTCCCATAAAGACGAGCGAGAGAATCGCGGCGATCATTCCGTAGCTTTTCTCCTGCGGCGCCGTTTCTGCCTGTTCATACGATGCCATGAATAGTCCTCCTTTTTTAGGTGCTGACACCTCTGAATTAAAGTTTATTGGTGACAAAATCAGCGGAAATTCCCGAGCCTTTCCGGGCAATTTTTTTCAACAATAAGCTTTAATGCCGTTATTATTGAAAATTAGCTGCTATATGCAAATACTATGTTCAAACTATAAATGTTGGAGGAAAAAGATGGTTTCCTCTGCCGTAAACAACCGCTTTCGTTTCCATAGCGGTGGAGCTCCGTCCTCCGCTGCGTTTTCTTCCCAGCTGGACACCCGTTACCATAGCACATGTTTTTTTCAAAAATAGGTAAAAGAAAGAGGATGCCTCAAAAAGCATGGGAGAGGCATCCTCTTCCGACCGGTGAGGGTTTACTGCTGCTGTTCTTCGATTGCCGTTTCGATAGTGGAAACCGCCTGGTCGAGAGCTTCCTGGATATCTGTGTCGTTATTCCAAACATCAATAACGGCGGATTCCATCGGCTCCCAGACGAGAGGCATTTCCGGAACGTTCGGCATCGGTACAGCGGACTGAGCCTGCTCAAGGAAGGCTGAGGCAATTTCGTCCGACTGGATTTCATCACTTTCAGCAATATCTACGTGAGGAGGAAGCTGACCTGTAGTTTCAAATGCGGCCAGCAAACTCTCTTCGCTGGACATATGCTGTGCCAGAAGGGATGCCGCATCCGGGAATTCCGAATAGGAGTTCACGTAAAAGCCGCGTGTACCAGAAAAGCTCGTCGGTACTTCCCCATTACTGAGCTCTGGAAGTGGCATAACGTTAAAGTCAACGCCTGCATCTTCGTAGCCGCGGACCGCCCATGGACCGTCGATATCAAAGCCAAGGCTTCCTTCTTCGAAAAGAGCTGTTTTAATGTCTGCTGTAATGTCTTCCGCAGTCAACCCTGAAAGCACTTCGTCGCGCATCGTGGTAAGAAGCTCCACTCCTTCAACCGCCCCTTCGTTGTTTAGGCCGATATCGTCCACGTTTGTGTTGTCATCACCGAATACATAGCCGCCGTAGCCGCCGATAAACGCGTAATTGAAGTAGAAGTTAGCGGGTTCCATCATAAATCCGTACTGATCACCATCTGTCAAGTCAGCGGCCATATCGATCATTTCGTCCATTGATCCCGGCTCCTCATCCACTAACTCTTCATTATAAAAGAGCGCATATGTTTCAATACCTGTAGGATATCCGTAAAGCATGCCGTCAAAAGAAGTGGCTTCAATGGAAGCTTCAAGAAAATTTTCTTCATATTCTTCCGGCCAGAAGTTCTCGAGAACGAGGCCTGCGGAAATGGCCCGGCCGATCCGGTCATGAGTGGAAGCAAAGACGTCAGCCGCCTGCCCGGATGGACCATCTGTTGCAAGACGCTCCGGTGCATCTTCCTGGGATACTTCTTCTACCTCGACCGTAATCCCGTGTTCCTCTTCAAAAGAGGCAGCCATTTCTTCCGCCCACTCCAGCTGCTCGTCGCCGTCGCTCCAGAGAGTGAGTTCTGCCCCTTCTTCTGCTTCTACTTCAAAATCTTCCATGTTAGTTTCCCCTGAGGCTTCCCCGTTTCCGTCACCTCCGTTGTCGCTGTCTGCTTCATTTCCTCCGCATGCGGCAAGCGCAAGTGACAATACTGGAATCATCCCGAGTGTTACCCATAGTGATCTGCTTTTTTTCATTATAAATTCCCCCTGTATAAATTATTAGTCTCTGTCTGTCGACAGCTTTCGTAACCGCTTGCAACAACCACAAAAAAATAAAGGCTGTCCGCAGGTCGTATTTCCTTCGAAAATAAAGACAATCGTTTGCACTTAAAAATTTAATGCGATTTCTCCAGGAATTAACTGGTGAAATCGTTTGCATCTTTTGCTGTTATTAATATACTATGGGTGGTCTTCAATTACAAGGTCTTAAGTTAAATTTTTTTACAATTCCTTTTAGCTAGAAGTAAAATCTTTTCAATAAGCTTCTATAAATCCCTTTATATCAGCTTTCAATCATTTTTTCTAATCTTTGATATTATTTTTTAGAGTCCTCTTTTTTCAGCGTTATTATTTTTCTTTTCTCTTTTCCAAAAGAAATTTTTTGCACAGAAAGCAAATTCTTTGTTTAATGAAAAAATTAAGTACCTTTTAAGTTCAACTGTCTTTATGCGCAACGAAAATATCGTTTTGCGCAAATAATGCACGCAGCCTGCCTTCATTTTTTCCGCCCCTGCGTGCTTAACGCCATTTTCTCTTTTATCGTGCAGTTCCCCCTGTCGGCCGTATGATAAATAATTTACAGCGGCTGGTCACAGTTTATTTTTTTCAGCCAGCATGAGAAGGCATTCTCTAATGAAGAAAAAATAAATCAGACCCCCTTTCTTGTTCTTCGATGTCTTCAAAAACCTTTGTAAGGTTACCTGCACCTGGTCGTGCACCATGAATTGGGCTTAATTTATGCAGATAATCGTAAGGCAGAAAGGCAGCTATATGATTAAACATTATAATAAACGTATAAAAATACGAATTCTTTTACAGTAAACTGTTTTACAGTTTACGAAGCAGGATTGTATAACACTTTACGGAGTCTTCTTTTATCCCTTACTGTGAAAAGGCTCACGCTCATTGAGACAGGTTTCCTTAACGTGTGATTTTATCGGGAATCTTTTGACATTCCCCCCCTTTTCTGATTAAATTAAATAGAATATCGCACTAATGCGGTATATAATTATCCATTCTATTTAAAAGGGGGAAATTTCATTGAAAAAGGTTACTTCTTTATCAGTCCTTCTCGTTTCCAGTGCGCTTTTTATGACAGCGTGCGGCGGCAATGATGGGGGCGGAAACACTGCCGAAGAAAACGGCGGAAATGGTTCCGGCAACACAGAAGAGAACACAGAAGAGAACGCAGAAGAGAACGCAGAAACAAGCAATGAAACGGAAGAGACAAATGAAGCGGCCAACAATGGCGGCGGTGGCGAGGCTGACTTGAACAACATGCAGCTCGGTACCGGTTCGACAGGCGGTACGTATTATCCTCTTGGCCAGGAAATTGCTACGACAATCAACAATAATATTGAAGAGTATGAAGAATTCGACATGAGTGCTGTTTCTTCCGGCGCTTCCGTTGACAACATTGTCAGCATCTTTAACGGAGAAATGGACATGGGTATGACAGTTCACCTTCCGGCTCTCGACTCTCTTACAGGCGATGGCGACTTTGAAGGTGTAGAAATCGACAACTTTGGATTTATGGGCCACATTTATCCGGAAGTCATGCAGATCGTAACACCGGAAGATTCCGGTATAGAAACGGTTGCAGACCTTGAAGGCGCCCAGATTGCTATCGGACCTCCGGGAAGCGGTACACAGGCGGCAGCACGTCTGCTCCTTGAAGCCCACGGCCTTGAAGAAGGCGACTACGAAGTGTTTGAAGAAGCTTTCGGTGACGCTCAGGGACGTATTCAGGATGGTCAGCTCGACGCTTCCTTCGGTCTCTTAGGTCTCCCTGCCGGCGGTATTGAAGAGCTTGCTGCTACGACTGACGTCAGCCTCGTCTCCATTACAGACGAAGCTGTCGATTATGTAGAAGAAAACAGCGGCTATGAAGCTTTCGATATTCCTGGTGATTCCTACGACTTCCTTGAAGAAGACGTAACGGCTATTACAGCTTATGCCATTATGGTAGGCTCCACGGACAGCATTGATGAGGAGCTCGGCTACCAGATTACGAAAGCGATGTTTGAGTATGCGGATGAAATCTCCCACCCACAGGGTGAGCAGATGACACTGGAAAATGCTCTTCTCGGTTCTGAAGGTCTGCCGATGCACCCAGGTGCTGAGCGTTACTTTGAAGAAGAAGGCATTACGGAAGAATAATTTGAACATGCGGGACCGGACTTTTCGTCCGGTCTCCTCTTTTCAGGAAGCAGACTGCGCGGGGGCTCTGGCTGCATGAAGTGCAGGCAGAACATCGACGAAAGCGCAGGAGGCTGCTCCTGTCTTTTCGTCGATCAATCCGCAGCTGATGGATTTTTATAAGGTGAGGTGACGAACATGACAAATCAGGAAAAAGATGAAGGTTTTTTGACCGAAGAAGAACAAAAAGAAGTGCTTGCGAAATATGATAAAGAATCCTCTTTCCGGCAGTTCCCGGGAAAGTGGGCCTGGGTAATTACGTTAATCGCCGTCTCCCTTACCGTCTTCCATATCTGGAGAGCTTTTCCCCAGACCGGCGGACCTCTCGTTTCCCTCATGCAGGGGGCTGTACACCTGGGGACAGCAATGGGACTTATCTTTCTGCTCTATCCATTAAGAAAAGGCGGGAGACATAAAGAAGGCGTTCCCTGGTATGATGTTATACTAGCGTTTCTTGCGATGGCATCCTGTTACTACATCCTTTTCCGCTACGACTGGATAACCGGTGCAGCAAGGATTATGGGATTTTCCACGCTCGACATTATTGTTGCAACTATTGGAATTGTTCTGCTTCTTGAGGCAACGAGACGTGCCGTCGGCCTTCCGATCGTCGCTATTGGAGTCATTGCAATCCTATACGGAATGTTTGGTACGAATATTCCATACTTCGGCCACGGAGGATTTGACTGGAACGGGCTTTCCCGACGGCTTTTCTATTCTTCTGATGCCATTTTTGGTACGCCGATACAAATTTCATCGACGTATATATACTTATTCCTGTTTTTCGGAGTCATGCTCACGAAAACCGGAGTCGGACAATATTTTAACGATCTCGCATTCGGTTTAACCGGACGCTTCACGGGGGGGACGGCCAAAGCCGCCGTTGCAGCCTCTGCTCTGCAGGGGACAGTTACCGGAAGCTCGGTTGCCAACACGGTTGCTTCCGGCTCCTTTACGATTCCGATGATGAAACGCGCGAAATTCCGGCCGGAGTTTGCGGCTGCTGCTGAAGCATCTGCTTCCACCGGTGGTCAGATTATGCCTCCGATTATGGGGGCCGCCGCTTTTATTATGGCGGAATATGTGTCGACAGTTAATTACAGTGACATTATTATTATTGGTATCATTCCTGCTTCGCTTTATTTTGCCGGTGTGTTTCTCGGCACCCACTTTGAAGCGAAACGTTACGGCATCCATGGTCTGCCGAAAGAAGAGCTTCCTTCAACGAAAGGGCTCCTTAAAGGATCCTACCTGCTTCTGCCGCTGATCATTATCGTAACGATGCTCGTCAACGGCTTTACGCCTACTTACGCAGCACTGACGGGTATCGGTGCGGCGCTTGCAGTCAGCTACTTCCGCAAAGATACGCGGATGATGCCGCGCGATATTCTTGATGCTCTGGAGCAGGGGGCGAAAGTCGCTCTTCCGGTTATTGCAGCCTGTGCGTCAGCCGGAATTATCGTCGGGACGGTTGTATTTACCGGACTCGGCGGACGAATTGCCGGCGGACTTATCGCAATGGCAGGCGACAGTTTATTTCTGCTTCTCTTCTTTACGATGATCGCCTGTATCCTGCTTGGAATGGGACTTCCTACGACAGCAAACTATGTCGTAACAGCTTCCATGGCAGCACCGGCATTGATTAACTTCGGTGTTCCGGAAGTTGCTGCCCACTTTTTCGTCTTTTATTTCGGAATCGTGGCGGACATTACGCCTCCGGTATGTCTGGCCGCTTACGCCGGGGCCGGAATAGCCAAAGCAAACCCGATGAGGGCCGGGGTGACCGCCTTCAAGCTCGCCATTGCAGCGTTTATTATTCCGTATGTCTTCGTCTATAATCCGCAGATGCTGCTCGTGGATGCAGATGTCTTAACCGTTATCTATCTCGTTCTTACCGCAATGCTCGGCATGGCAGCGGTGAGTGCCGTGATGATGGGCTA
The DNA here is from genome assembly GCF_008014775.2 of Alkalicoccus halolimnae. Lineage (GTDB taxonomy): Bacteria > Bacillota > Bacilli > Bacillales > Salisediminibacteriaceae > Alkalicoccus > Alkalicoccus halolimnae. The sequence goes on from NZ_CP144914.1 coordinate 2,596,844, forward strand.
CTTCTTCAATACGTTTAAATGGTACGAAAGGCTGCTGCTGCTCGCTGCCGGCATCATGCTGATCTACCCGGAAAATCTGCTTATCGAAGGAAGCGGCTTCGTTCTGGTAGTATTGATCGCCATCGTGCAGAGAGCACGCAAAAAACGAAGCGAAAGTACCTGAAAACGAATCAACGCTCTGTAAAAAAATTCCGGTCTCCCCTGCCGCTGCCGGGAAAGGGACCGGAACATATTCCAGCAAAATGAAGAAGCCTCTCACAATCGTGAGGGGCTTCTTAAGAATGTTGATTAAGTAAAGAAAGAAGTCTATGTATTCTGTTCCTTGTATTTTCTCCTCCGCTTACCGGCGGAAGCCTGCCGTGGAGAGCAGTCTCTACTTTGCTTTCTTATTCAATCTGCTCTCCTTCTTCCACAGGCGTCCGCCGGTTTCCGCTTCGTTTTAATTCTCCCTTACAGAAAGCCTGCTGGTTGAATCAAGAAGATACCAAGGTAGAAGCCAGTGCCAGGGCAAGACGCCTGCGGAAAAAGAAAGCGGGAAGATCCTCCCGTACGACTGCACGGAGAACGGGATTAGCTGAAACGGGCCCGCCCGGAAACCGGCCCCACGGAAACGCAGGCTGCCATTTGCCGAATCAGGTAATTAAATGAAATCCATTCAAACCATATATGAGTAACTATTTTAAAAAAGGCTGTCCCATCGACATTGTCGACGGGACAGCCCCTCCTTTTGTTTTTTACTGTGCACTAAGCTTATTCCACATCGTGCTTAAATTTAACAGTTTCTCCGTTTTCGTATTCAACATCCATATCGAAGTCCCTGACGTCATCTTGTTCCACATCAAGCGCTGCGAGTACTTCCTGCTTCATCTCATCAATGGAGCGGTCCATCGTAATATCGATATTTCCAAGAAGGGCTTCAATTTCCTCTACAGCTTCCTGGCCTTCTATTTCTATTTCTTCCCCATTTTCCTTTTCAATTTCTCCTTCACGGTCTGACCTTTCGTACTCGTACTGCCATTCTTCTCCGGAGAAGAAGTCAATATCCATATCCAGTTCTTCTGCGGCTCCTTTTTCTTCCCCGTTTCCGGATTCATGATCAAATTCAATTGTTTCCCCATCCGTATACTCTATTTCCAGATTCACGTCTTCCACATCTTCCGCTGCAATATCCAGCGCAGCCAACACTTCATCTCTCATTTCTGCAAGAGGACGGTCCGTTGTAATATTAATTTGTTCGAGTAGAACTTCTATTTCTTCGCGTGCCTCGGCACCTGTTACTTTTTCCTGCCCGTCGCGTTCAACTTCCATATCGGAATCGTCATCAAGCTCATATTCGAATTCCCATTCTTCATCATTGTGAAATTCCACTTGCAGGTCAAATTCATGCACGTTTTCCACACTGCCACTCTGAGTTTCCGTTTCACCTGAATTATTACCGCCTGTATTTTCTTCCGTACTGTCAGCTGTTTCTTCCGTGCTGTTTGAATTTCCTGCTTCCGTTTCTTCCATTTCTTCTGCATCACCAGGACTGTTCTCTTCGGCCTGGACGTCTGCTTCGTCAGCAGTGCTTGTCTCTTCCGGCTCTACCTCCTGTGTGCTGCATGCTGCTAGTAACGCAGCGACTGATATTCCAGCAATAACTTTTTTCATTTTTATCATCCTTTCGAGTATGTTTTTTCTTATATTTTCACTATACTTAGTAGAGATGAGTATTACATTAATGTCAGATTAGAATTTGATGAGAATGTATGACTGTCTTTCTGTGGGAATTCTGCAGAAAAAATCGATATGGAGTGTGATTGTTTTGGGAGAAGTTCCCTTATACCTGCTGATTATTTTTGTTGCTCTGCTTTTTCTATCCGCCTTTTTTTCTTCCTCGGAAACAGCGCTCTCCAGCGCCAACCGCATTCGTCTGCAGGCGATGAAAGACGATGGGATCAAAGGAGCAGACAAAGCCCTTACTGTTATAGCTGCTTTCGATAAAACGCTTTCAACCATTCTTATCGGAAACAACCTGGTGAACATTGCCGCAGCCACCATCTCCGCTCAGATCTCAACATCCATCTTCGGACCGAATCTGGGCGTGTTTATAAGCACTTTCGTCGTTACTCTGCTCGTATTAATTTTCGGAGAAATCCTCCCGAAATCTCTTGCGAAAGAATATGCAGAATCTTTTTCTATTAAAATTGCCGGAATAATTCAGCTGATGACGTACGTCGTTCTTCCGCTGAACTGGCTTTTTGCGCACCTGAAAAACGCCGTACACAAAATGATCGGCGGAAAACCGGCAGCGTATTCGGTTACAGAAGAAGAATTGAAAATGATGGTGAATATCAGTGAAGAAGAAGGTGTCATTGAGGAGCAGGAAAAACAGCTTGTTCAGCGTTCCTTTGATTTTAACGAAATTACCGTAGAGGAAGTTCTGCGTCCGAGAACGGACATGACAGTGATTGATATTGAAGATAACAAAGAGCTTATTAAAGAACTGTTTATAGAAAAACGATTTTCACGGATTCCTGTTTACGAAGGATCGATTGATAATATTATAGGTATTCTCCACGAACGCGATTTCTTTACTGCCTATATTAACGGGGAGGTTAATATAACGAGCCTGCTCCGCAAACCAATTATTGTTGTGGAATCAATGAAAGTGCACAAACTGCTGCCTAAACTGCAGCGGGAAAAATCCCATATTGCCATCGTGATTGATGAGTACGGCGGCACTTCCGGGCTTATCACGCTCGAAGATATTCTCGAAGAACTCGTTGGTGAAATTTATGATGAACACGATGATGCGCAGTCTCTCGTGCAGCAGAAGGGGGACAATGTTTATCTTATCGACGGGGAGTATTCACTGGATGAAGTAATGAAGCTCTGCGGACTTCCTTCTCCAGAGACGTCCTATCATTCTATCGGCGGCTGGCTTTCTGAACAGTTTGAGAGAATCCCCCGGGAAGGAGAAACTCTCGACTATGAGGGCATTACCTTTAAAGCGGTCGAAGCAGACCATCGGAGAATTTTATACGTTGAGGCTGTAATTACGGAGAAAGAAGAAGAGCATGTAAATAAATAACGTCAAAAAGAAGCTGCACGGATAAATCCTCCGTACAGCTTCTTTTTGTATACAGACATTTCTGTATTTTTGACGTTTTCTTTCCACTCCTTCCGGAAAATATCCGATTTCTGAGAGAAAGTACGAGCCCTGCGCTCTCAGGGAATCGAAAACGCCCTTTTATCGCTTCTATACTTTATTTTCAAGGATCCTATTCGTAAAACACGTCAAACGTCTCCCACAGACTTTCCAGTTCCTCCAGCCGTTTGGTGATTTTTTCGTGTTCGGATCTCGTCAATGCTGTTATTAAAGCACTCGCCACACTCATTGGTGCAGAGAACGAGTCGATAAAAGAATTGATTTCGGTTGCCGTGATCAAATGTTTATTGCCGTACGGATAAAGTGGACTTAGCAGATGATCCGTCATGACAATCGTATTGGCTCCCCGCGATTTTACGTATTTCATGACTTCGACCGTCCTTTTTGTGTAGCGGGCAAAGCCGAGGCCGAGGACGACATCATTTTCTGTAATATCAAGCAGGTGCTCCGACACGCCGTCCGCTTCCTCCAGCAGTTCTGTATTCTGGAGAACAAGGTCCAGATAGAATGCCAGATAGGACCCGATACTTGCTGCGCTGCGATAGGCTACGATGTAAATACGATCTGCCTTTACGAGCGTTTCCACAATCTCTTCAAAGTCCTCCGGCGGTATCTGCTCCAGCGTCGTCTGCAGATTTTGGATATCATCGGTAAGAACTTCGGTAAGTACCTCATCAGAACGTTCTGTTCCTTCGGTTGTTCTTCTGAGCACTTCTGCAGATGTTAATTTCCGCTGCAGCGCTTCCTGAAGGTGGCGCTGCAGGTCGGGGTAGCCTTTGTAACCGAGTACGGTTGCAAAACGAATTACGGTGGCTCCACCGACATTCACGTTCTGTGCGAGACGGGAGGCCGTTAAAAAGGGAGCTGACTCCCGATGGGCGATTAAGTACTTGGCAATTTTTTTATGGGACTTGCTCAGCGACTCCTGTTCCTGGCTGATTTTTGCGAACACATCCTGATCGCTCATAGCACCACTCCTCTCTCCTGCCGTCTATTTTACTTGAAAAAGCAAGAAAACAAAAATGGAGACCTTTTTTCAATTCCATGGAAACGAAGATGGACGATCATCGCTTATATACTTTATTTTCAAGGCAGTTTTTCATGAGAAAGCGCTTCAAAAATGAAAGATATTATTCATTTCCTTTTCCTTAATTAAGAATCTTATCCATTTTTGACCATCTTTGACGATTGTGGTTAAATAAGAGGAACTAAAGGAAAGGGGATTGATCACATGGCACAGCCGAAATACATTATGAACATTGAAAAGGTGCCGCACCTTTCAGACGAAGAGAAAGCGAAACTGAAGCAGATTACGGAGAAGTTTGTTTTCCGGGTAAATGAATATTACCTCGGTTTAATTGACTGGGGCGATCCGAATGATCCGATCCGCAACCTCGTCATTCCTAATGAAGGGGAACTCGAAGAATACGGCCGCTGGGATTCCTCAGATGAAGATACAAACTATGTGGTGCCGGGCTGTCAGCATAAATACGACCAGACAGCACTGCTGATCGTATCCGAAGTCTGCGGTGCCTACTGCCGCTACTGCTTCAGAAAGCGTCTCTTCCGCAACGACATCAAAGAAGCGATGTCCGACGTTTCCCCGGGTATTGAATATATCCGTGAACACCCGGAGATTACGAATGTTCTTTTGACCGGCGGTGACTCCCTGATTCTTGCAACGAGAAAGCTGAGAAAAATTATTGAGCAGCTGCGGGACATTCCTCACGTGAAAATCATCCGTCTCGGCTCCAAAATGCCGGTATTTAACCCGATGCGTATTTACGAAGATGAGTCGCTGCACGAACTGATCCGTGAGTTTTCCACTCCGGAACAGCGTATTTATGTGATGGCGCATATCAATCATCCACGGGAAATTACTCCAGAAGCAAAGAGGGGCTTCGAATTCCTGCATGACGCAGGAGCGATTGTCGTCAATCAGACGCCGGTACTGCGGGGTATAAATGATGATCCGGAAGTACTCGCCGAACTTCTTGATAAGCTTTCGTGGGCTGGAGTAACGCCGTACTACTTCTTCATTAACCGTCCGGTAGCCGGCAACAACGATTTCGTACTTTCCCTTAAAGAAGCGTATGATGCGGTCGAACAAGCGAAAGCAAAAACGTCCGGTTTAGGTAAGCGCGTCCGCCTTTCCATGAGTCATACGTCAGGAAAAATTGAAATTCTCGCTATTGAAGACGGCAAAGCCTACTTGAAATATCATCAGTCCCGCGACAACAACTACGGTAAGTTTATGATTCTGGACTGTCCGGATGATGCTGCCTGGTTCGACGACCTGCCCGGCAATGAGCGGTATTGGGAAGCCCCAAAAAAGAAGTGGGATGATTTCGTCGGTGCCAATGATAAAATTGCTGAAAAGCAGGCAGCCGAAACGACAAACTAATAAATTTCCTATAAAAGCGCCATGACGAATAATTTTCGTCATGGCGCTTTTTTTATCAGTTCTGAAATTTTTATTTCTACGCAGGGTCAGCTGTCGTCTTCTTCCGAAAGAGCAGTGGCGAAACGTTCGGCATCGTCGAGCATCACTTCCCGTTTTTCGTCACTGATCTGCTGGACATCTCCAAAATGAAGGACGCCGTAAAGCTTTAGTCCGCAGAAAGCAAGCAGATGGTCATCGATCCCATTTACGACATTTTTGTAGAGCCCCTGCTTATGGAAAACGTCCGGCGGAGCACCGGTCGTAAAGACGAGCGAAGCTTTTTTACCTTTCAACAGCGGAACCGGTTCCTCCCCTTCCAGCTCGTAGGCAACACCGTACGAGAAGACGCGGTCGATAAATCCTTTTCCTGCCGCCGGGAAAGAGCCCCACCAGAGCGGAAACATAAAAACAATATGATCCGCCTGCTTAAGATCTTCGTGTGCCTCAGCGAGATCAGAAGCGTAGGTTCCCTGAACAGAAGCGTTATACTCTTCTATTGTAAGGTTCGGATTGAAGTTTTCTATTCCGGGGGAATGAGTCGTGACGGTTCCTTTCAGTCCTTTTGTAAATGCTTCGTATACAGAGCCGTTAAAGCTGTCTTGAGACGGATGCATGTAAATAATCATCGTATTCAATGGAAAATCTCCTCTCAAAACCAGGTTACGAGATACTGTTATTCAGGAATAACAGCCGGTTTTCCGAAGTAATAGCCTTGAGCGTAATCGACAAGCGGTTTGACAGCTTCATACTCAAGTTGGCTTTCGATTCCTTCAGCCAGAAGCATCGTCGACATTTTGCCGGTTACTGCCCGGATTGCTTTGATCTTTTCAATCTTTTCCGGATAAATATGAATATCTTTGACGAGCTCCCGGTCGATCTTGGCGTAGTCAGGTTTCAGCTCCTGCAGCACTTCCAATGTGGCATATCCGCTGCCTACATCATCGAGAGCTGTTTTCATGCCTGCCTGCTGGTACTCAGAAAAGATAAACTTTAAATGATCCAGATCGGTTATTTTTTCTGTTTCCACCACTTCAAACACTAAGTCATACGGATTCACATCGTAGTCGCGTGCTGCCTGAAACGTGCTCTGCAGACAGTGTTTTGGATTGTAGATGGAAGATGGCAGAAAGTTTATGAACCGCTTCGTACCAGGCTCCAGCTTGTGCGCACTTGTACGGATTGCGTTAATTCTTGCCTGACTGTCCAGTTTGGACTGCAGACCCGACCGCTGGGAAAAAGCAAACAGTTCTCCCGGATTAAACGGGTACAGTTTGCTGTTAGGCCTGAGCAGAAATTCATAGCCGTATGTCTTGGAAGACTTTGCGTCAATAATCGGCTGAACGAAAGAGCGGAACAGCTTTTCCTGGATGATTTTAACAAGCTTAGGCTGCTCCACCTGTTCTCTTAATTCATCAAGAGTAAATTCATTGCCCTCGATTTTTTCCTGTCCTTCGTTCGTAATCAGTTTTCCGCGGAGCTTCGAACGGTCGCTCTCCCGGAGGTAATCCTCTACGCGGATCATGAGTATTTTCAGCTCTTCCCAAGAATGGTAAGGGAGGTACAGCAGCGTATTCCGATCGTTTCTATCTGCCTTCTCGTGCTGAAATTGTTCGTACAGCTCCGCGATAACCATTGAATTATCGCTTGAAAAAACAATTTGTCCGGTTTCCGACAGAGGAGTTTCCCCCTGACATATTTGACATGAACGCATTTATCCACCTGCTTTCAGCTTACTTACGTGTTTTTTAATCCATACCCTTGTTCACAGGGGAGAAAACCTGATTATGGGCGGGAAAAAGGTCGACTATTAGTCCCGCTTCCATCTGTAGGACAGCGTCCGGACACTTTCTGCTTTTTCTTCTGTAATTGCTTTCAGCATATCTTCTGTGATTTTCTTCTGCAGGTCTTCTCTCCCAGGCTGTCCGAATGTTCTGCCGAGCGGAAATTTAATGTGCAGAGCCCGCGGCGCATGGACGAGGGAAGTTAAGTCCGGATAGTGTGTCAGGGAAACGGTGGCTATGCCGGCTTTTTCAATTTCTTTCTGTATCAATCCGACCGATTGATGGCAGATATATCAGCCGGGAGAAAGAAGGACGACGTCCGCATGTTCTTCCTTCAGCCGTTTAATGATAAGCGGTACACTTTCGTTCATCAGTTTATCCACGCGGGGAATATAGCCCATCATTCCAAAGAAAGTCGGCGTAAGACTGCCAATCGTCCCCTCTTTTTCAAGCTCCTGCAGCGCTTTAACCGGGAGAACCGTATTGACATCCTCCTCTGCTGCTTTCGTATCATAGTGGGTGTGGGAGACTGTTAAATCGTCATGAACGGAGGTCGACGGAATGTAGCGGACGCTCCAGTCTCCAGCCTCCACGTCAAACGGCGCTTCTTCTTTCAAATGTATACCTGCCGTCGTTAAAAAAGCAACGCGCCATTCGTTCATCGGTTTTTTCGGCTGCTGCAGCGGATCGACCACTTCGCTGCCATGCTTTTTTATGGATCGTTTGGCTATCTTCTGAAATATAAGATCTTTTATTTTTGATATCAACGATGGTCATCCTCCCTGTGGGTACAGAATGTACAATATAATTATTTCCGGAGTTATTTTTTTGAACAACTCCGTTTTCATTTCCCACTTCGGAGAAAATCTGCCGGGCTTGATTATCTGTTTCCCTTCTCCTCTTATAATATAACCTCTATTCGCTTTTTTTGTTACTATTGAATTAGGATTTTCTTAGTGCAGGAAGGGAATCCCTCTTTTCTCAAAGCTGTATTAAAGTCTGGTGTTGAAACAGGTAGAAAACTCCGCTTCAGCTCTGCCGTAGAGGGTACTTCCTGGTGAACTGCGCTCTCCGGGATCTCCCAATCTTCTTCCACGGACATTTTTCCGCTTCGTTTTGATTTTCTAATACAGAAAGCCCGCTGCTTGAATCAAGAAGGTACAAAGGTAGAATCAAGTGTAAAGGCGATTTTTAAAGGCGCCTCCGGAAAAAGAAAGCGGGAAGATCCTGCCGGACGCAAGGGAAGCCACAGGTCCTCCAATAACAACATGAAGCTTTAACAGAGACACTCATGCAAAAGCCTTGCACCATGAGGGATGAAAATGGCCTTCTATAAGAATGGAACTTTCCCTTTTTACAGGTGAAATCACTGATGTTCAAGAAGGGATTTTCTTTATTAGATAGCAGATGCTTTTTTGTCTTTTTTACCGTAAGCTGTAGGGCACACGAGGCGATGGAGGACGAGCCCCACTCCGCCCGACGGAAGGGAGGAAGGAATTAGCTGAGGCCCGCCCGGAAAGCGTCCCCATGGAAACGAAAGCGCACGCTTATCGACTTTATTTTCAAGGCAGCCTTTTCAAAGTAAGGGAGCAGTAATATCCCGAAATTACTTTAGAGATTCCTTAAAAACTTGTACTATACAATTATCACGTGTCTGCAATCAAGTATAAGGGATGTTTCAATAACTGATTCAGCATGAAAACTACCTGCGGGGAAATAGGGTGAGCATATAATCGGCAGCCAGCTTTCTCCCATACCCGTATTTTACATTCTTCTCCTTTTTTTGTCCCAATATCTTCCGCCCCTTTGTTTTCCAAGTTATTTCTGCTATGATACATGTATTATCTGAATTATCGATAAATTAACCAAGGAGGCCTGCTTATGATATTAACGAAAGAAGAAGTCCAGGAAAACTTGTCAGATTCAGATGGATGGGAGCTCGAAGGTGAAAAGTGGATCAGTAAAAATTTCACGCTTTCCTCCTTTCCAAAAGCGATTCAATTCGTTCATTCACTGGCCGATATAGCGGAGGACAGGCAGCACCACCCGTATATAATTATTGATCATAAAAAGGTTACGGTGAAGCTGAGCACAAACGATGAAGGCGGGTTGACGCAGAAGGATTTCGAGTCTGCTCACGCCTATGACCGTACGTTCCAGAAGTATTCGTAAAAAGCCGGCAAACTCCGTTCAGTCTTAAAAAAAACTGTGTTAAAGTTTAGGTGTTGATACATGTAAAAAGCTCCACTTCTTATGGATGAAAATGGCCTTCTATAGGAATGGAACTTCCCCTCTATACCGGGGGAAGGAAAGAAGTTCAGAATGTCCTTCTTTATTAGAGACAGCTCCTGTTCTGTCTTTTTTACCGTAAGCTGGAGGGACATGGGGCGAATAAGGTCGATTCGAAGATCCATCCCGCACGACCGCAGGAAGGACGGGATTAGCTGAGGACGGCCCGCCCGGAGAGCGTCCCCATGGAAACGAAAGCACCCCTTTATCACTTATCAACTTTATTTTCAGGGTGCCTTAAAAATTTAAACTCAGGTTAGTTCTTGAATTATAAAGCGCCAGCCGGGTTGCAGCGAAGTTTACCTGTCACGACAAACGCTGGCAGAGCTGAATGTTAAGTGGAAAATACAACCTTCACCCGTTATGAATGAATTTCATGACGGGTTTTTTCTGCGTCTGTTTCCCCCCTGCTTTCCGCGTGATATGATGGAAAATAGAAATGTTTTTCAAGAAGATGGAGGGAATTCCTATGCACTGGTTATATTTGCTCACAGCTGTAGTTATGAGTGTGATTTCAATTTATCATTTATTTACGGACCGTTTCCGTCGGCTGAGCGGCAGCCCCTCCGTATATAAATCAACAGATACACGCCGCCTCCACACCGATTCCACCATGTATAAGCTTTCGCTCTATTCCTGCTATTTCGTGATTCTCCTTTCGATCTTCCTGTTCATCGAAGTTTTTAATAACTTCATGACTGCCACCCTCCTGTTTATTGTTGTGTTCCTGCTGGGGCTCAACGTCCTGCTGACTTTGGACAGGGTTTTTGAAATCCAGGGCGAGGCCGTTATCTTCGCAGGCTACCATGCCAAATGGTCAAAAATTAAATCGATCCAATGGGGAAAGAAAAAACGCAGAGGCAGGCAGCTGATTATGGAACTCAGTAAAGGGCAGAAAATCAAAACGACGATAGCGGATAAAGAACAGAATACAATCGAAGATATCCTTTCCGACTACGTTTATTTTGAAAAAAACGGCAAATAGCTTACAGAGAGCAGTGTGCGGAAAGTAAAAAAAAGCCTGGATGACCACGCATGGGTCATTCAGGCTTTTTACTGTATGCAGATGGTCATTAATTCCCTGTCTGCTGAAAAGTTTTAATGCGTTCACCGATTTCGTCGCGTACCCGCTGGAAAAAGGCCCATTTTTCTTCTTCAGAGCCTTCTGCTTTCGCTGGATCATCAAATCCCCAATGGTCACGCTCTTTATTCGGGGGGGTTGCCGGACATACGTCATTCGCATGACCGCAGAGAGTGACCACGAAGTCAGCCCGCTTCAGCAGGTCCTGGTCGATCGTATCGGACGTTTGATCAGAAATATCGATCCCTGCCTCTTCCATTGCCTTAACAGCTTTCGGGTTAACTCCGTGAGCTTCAATCCCGGCGGAATAAACGTCCCATTCCCCGCTTAAATAGTGTTTGCCCCAGCCTTCTGCCATCTGGCTGCGGCAGGAATTACCTGTACATAGAAAGTAAATGATTGGTTTTGTCATAAATAATCCTCCTGCTATATATAATCATTCACTTATATATTATCACACAATACTTTCTTCGGCATGTTAAGAATTTGTAAACTCAGCAGCAGTCGACGCGCCTGCCCTGCGCTTCGAGCTCCTCCAGCTTTTCGCGTGGGTCGGGCAGTTCAGAGATCAGCGCCTTGGCGAGCGGAAAATAGACCGAATCCTCGTCCAGGGAATAAAACACCCACTGCCCCTGCTTGCGTTCTTTTACCAGTCCTTTATCGCGCAGCTTACGCAGGTGCTGGCTCACGGAAGGCTGGCTCATTTGAAAAATATCGACGAATTCACATACACAGACGTCATCCACGGAAAGCAGGGAAACCATCATCAGTCTCGTTTTATCCCCGAGCAGCTTGAAAAGGACCGCTGCCTCTTCACAGCTCATTTTTTCTTTAATCACGATTTTCTTCCTCCTTTACGAGGGTTGCAATTAATTGGGTTACGGCACGCTTCTGCACTTCCAGATCCATGGAAGGAAGACTGCTCCCGGAAGCCATATCCGGCGTAACCGGGACGTGGATAAAGCCTGCTTTTACAGAAAGCTCTTGGTCATTAATAAAACGCAGCACCCGGTAAAGCGTCGAATTGCATATATACGTGCCTGCACTGTAGGAGACTTCAGCAGGGATTCCAGCTTCCTGAAGGTTTTCTGTCAGATTTCTGACTGGAATTGTCGCAAAAATGCCATCGGGTCCCCCGCTGTCTATGTACCGGTCAGCTGGTGCGTCTCCTGCATTGTCAGGCGTGTCTGGAGCATGCTCGATGTTGACCGCTGTCTGCTCGATGTTGATCGTCTGTCTTCCTGCAGCCACGCCGAAGTGGAGCACAACGTCCGGATTCCAGCTCTTTATTATATCCAGCGCTTTATGAGCACACGTCTGAAAAATGACTGGAAGACCTTCCGCTCGAACGTCAGCACCTGGAAATTTCTCCTGCTTCACCCATTCCGCGAGCTCCCAGGACGGGTTTTTATCCATTTTTCCAAATGGCTCGAAGCCAGTAAATAATATTTTCATACAACGACCTCCCTCTTCTTCTTATATTTTCGCTTCTTTTTCTTTTTTTTTCAAGTTTCCTTCCTCCCTTCTTTTCCTTTACGTGTACATAAGGAGTGAAAGGGGGTGAGAAAATGAACTTCTTAACACAATCACGCCTCGTATTGACGTTTAATGCAGGCTACGATGAAGACGGAAACACGATGTTCCAGTCGCGTTCTTTCCGTAACATTCAGCCGCAGGCAGCCGATGCCGATCTTTATAAAGCCGCAGCAGCGATTGCTTCCCTGCAGAGCCACCTGCTTTACAGCGTTGAACGCAACAATGTTTATGAACTGACAGAATAAGTAGAGGAGGAGAAAGGATATGAGTAAACGATTGGAACTTTTATTTACGACAGAACTTGGAACGAGCTCGACCATCGGTATAGATAATCCGAAGGAACCGGTGGACGCCCTGGCAGTATCAGAAGCGATGGATGACATTTTAGAATCTGGAGTTTTCCACGGTGCCAACGGCTTCCTGACCGGAAAGCGCGGAGCCCGCATCGTCGACCGCACTGTAGAAACGATCGACATCGATTAGTTATACCGAGGGAATGTTTCTGCCGTACGCGGAGGAACATTCCCTTTTTAGTACAAGAAGCAGGGGAAATTATTCTTCACAGAAAAAATTGTAAAAAGGAGGTCCCGATGGATATATGGATGCAGGCTCTCAGTGAATTTGGTTTTCCGATGACGATTACGTTTTACCTTCTTTACCGGATGGAGAAAAAACTCGATCTCATCAACGACTCAATTATTCAGCTGCAGATTCACCCCGAATCCTATCCGGCCGGCTCGACCGCTTCTGGTATGAAACCCGTTTCCGGATCCGGCGGAAAGTATTAACAACTGGATATAAAATCGACTATACGGAAGTTTCAGCGCACAGATTCTAAAAAATTTGCCTGTATATGTTGAACTTCATAATTAGTTTCCACATCTGTAAATAACCGCTTTCGTTTCCACAGGGGGAAGCCCGCCAATTGTCTGCTCCACTGCAGGCCGAAGCAACGTTTTTTTTATGTTTATCCATCCATAATTTAACATACCTGAAAATTAAAAAGCGGCATGACGGGATTTTCGTCATGCCGCTTTTTCTGTTTTATGATTTGATTGCAGGACGCTGATCATGAAATTTTTAATAAAAGGATGATTTAGCGTCTCTCCGCGCACTCCCTGTCTGCTCATCTCCTGTTATTCCAGCACTTCAATTCCATATTCGAGTGCCAGCCCGAAAAGCTTTTCCAGGTCAGTTTCCACGTCTTCCGATGGTAGTTTGTAATCACTTGCCGGGACGCTGCAGTCTATAAACAGCTGCTCCAATCCCGCCGGAACCAGCATAGTAATGATTTTGGCAGGTCCGGATTTTTCAATTTTATACATATGGGCAATATCACGCGGAGCAGAAACAAAGGTCCCGGGCTTGCCCAAAATCGTTTTTTCGCCAATGGTAAAAGTGGCTTCACCTTCCAGGACATAAAAATACTCGTCTTCATTACGATGAATGTGCAGCGGGGTGACAAAATCCGGTGGATCGATCTCTTCAAGTAAACTGAAAGCACCGCCCGTTTCTTCCCCCGTTACTTTTACTTCCATCAAAGAGCCTAAAAACCAATACTTCTTCCCTTCCCCGCTCGCCAGTGCAAATGCATGGTTCAGTTTCTCCAGCATTGTCCCTGCCTCCTGTCTCAGAATTTCGATACCGTATTGCTGAGAGAACTTCATCATCTTTTTGAAATCCGGCATGATGGTCTTTGACGGCGGGATGCTCTCCTTTTTCCAGGGCAGTATTTCAGGAAGGAATCCCGTGCGACATGCCTCCCTTCAGTTGAAGTTCCGCGGATGAAGGCTGCTGTTTGTATGTATGCGTTCTTGAACTTTCACCTTTAATTATACTCCCTCCTGTGAAAATATTCTATATATTCAGAAATCATCGTTTGCTTCTTTATCCTCTTCAAACAATACAGTAAAGACTTCTTAAGCTGATATTTCCAGCTCGCTCTAGATTTTATTTTCGCTTCTTCCCCTGTTCTTTCACTGCCTGATAAAAATTCGTATGAACGGGTGAGATAAAAAACACGAAAAACGTGGACAGTTTATCCCGTTTTTCGTGTGATAACTGCCTTTTATCGGCAGAAATTTTCTAATTAACATACTGAATCGATGAAACATACCAATCGGAGTTCCGCTGCTCAAAAGCTACTTCGACCACTCCGGAAAGGGTCAGTTCTTCCTCACCGGCTCTGTAAAAAGAGTATTCACTGACGGCCTTGTCCTCGTCCCAATCAAGTGACCGGCGGCTCGTGAAATGGTTCTGGTCCAGCTGCATTAAGTGAAATGACCGGCTGCTTTTGTCTTCGTGAATAACGAGAAGCTCCTCGTCCTCGACAATATCAATTCCATCTGCTGTCAATTCATCCAGCTGGGAATAATCCCGTTCATGCATCACCCGGAAAAATTCCAGAGCCATGCTGTGGAGCTCTTCGCGGCTTTCCATCTGTTCGTTAAATTCCTGGCGGCGGTCCAATGACTCCTGTTTGTACGTGAGAATATCATTTTTCAGTTCCAGATTTTCTTCCCTTAATTCCTTTTCAGCCTCTTCCAGCTCTTTCGTTCGCTCTCTTTCTGCTTCAAGCTGAGCACTGAGATTTTCATTTGTCTGCGCCATCGATGTTTCATTCTGGTCGGATTCCGGCTCTCCGCTGTTGTCGGAACAGGCTGATAAAGTTATCAGTCCCGCACAGGCAAACAGTGTATACACGCTCTTCATTGGCGCCACCCTCATTTCTCCCTGTTTCTGCTTCTCTTAATCATACAAAACTCCCAAACTTTTGACTAGTAAAAGTTAAAAAAATCTAAGTTGTTTTCCAGCCGGAAAAGCGTTTCTTTAACAATCATATGGAAAAGACTGCAGTCAAGAACCAGGAAACGCATTCACTATTTTCACATAAGACGCCGGACTTTAACACTGCTTAAAAAAAAGGGCAGCTTCTTCCCGGATCGTCCGGATGAAAAAGCTGCCCTTTCTGCTGCAGAATTTATTCTTTTTTATTGCTTCGCTTAATTAATTCTTCAAGTACCTGCAGCAGTTCTTCTTTCGACATTTCTTCGGAAGCCGGTTTTTCTTCTTTTCCGCCTTCGTATTCATCTGTTTCGTAAGGTTTTTCTTTTACTTCCTCAACATTCTCTTCTTCAAAAGAAGCATCCGGCTCCGAATCCACATCTTTATAGAACTCGGAAATTTCCGTACGTTTGGAAGACGGGCCGGCAAGCTGCCCGGCGTTTTTCTGCGGCTCTTCTTGTTCTGCATCAAGCAGGTAAGCCGGGACAAGACGGCCGTCAGTCGTCATGAATTTTTTGTTCAGATTCCTTGTTTCCTTATCAAACAGGCTGTAAACGACCGGGATAAGGATAAGCGTCAGGAAGGTCGCACTGATCATACCGCCGATTACGGTAATAGCAAGCGGCTGCTGAATCTCGGAACCTTCGCCGAAGCCGAGAGCGAGCGGCACAAGCGCAAGAATCGTCGTCGAAGCGGTCATCAGAATCGGGCGGGCCCGGTCTTTTACCCCTTCCACAATCGCATCGTAGCTGCTTAGACCGTACTCTTTCTGCCTGTTAATGTAATCAACGAGGACAATGGCATTGTTGACCACGATTCCGACGAGAACGATCAGACCGATAAAGCCGGTAACACTGATCGGTGTCTGTGTGATCGTCAGAGCGAGAGCCACACCGATGATGAACAGTGGAACAGTAAACATAACGACAAATGGATATTTCAGTGACTCAAACTGGGCAGCGAGCACAAAGTACACGAGCACAATAGCCAGTACGAGCGCAAACAGCAGATCCTGCACTGCATCTTCAAGCAGCTGTTGATCGCCAGTATAGGAGATGGTCGTTTCGTTCGGAAGCCCGTAATCATCGACTGTATCCTGGACCAGCTCGTTGATTTCACTGAGGTTGTTATCGGACGTAAACGTCAGGTCGAATTGGACGGATTCTTCCTGATCAATACGATTGATCGTTTCCGGTCCTTCTCCGCGCTCAATTTCCGCTACGTCAGCAAGATCGACAAAGCCGCCTTCCTGGTTGCGGATCTGCAGTTCTTCCAGCGCTTCGACCGTGTCGACAAATTCGTCGTCGTAACGGACGTTAACGGACAGAACATCATTTTGTTCTGTGACGATCTGAGTCGCAAGCACTCCACGGGTTTTGCTGTCTACTTCATCCGCAATTTGTGCCGGAGACAGTCCTTCGTCTCTCGCTGCGTCATCGTCAATCTGCAGCTGCAGTTCCGGAATCGTATCTTCGTACGTATTGGTTACTTCCGTAAATTCATTCATGTCTTCAAATTCTTCAAGCAGTTCTCCGGATACTTCTTCAAGCCGCTCCGGATTAGCGTCAGTAAGATCAAAGGTGAACGAGTTCGGATCCCCTCCGAAGGAAGCATCAATCGAGATACTTACTTCCGCATCAGGAGCTGAACTTTCAATATCACGCCGGATATCTTCCGAAAAGTCGATCGTGGATATATCCCGCTGATCAACAGGGACCATGGTCACGTAAACAACCGCCTGATTCCCCTGGCCGTCGCCTCCTGTCGGCCCCTGATCTCCGGTAGCACCGGTTACGGAGGTATAGCTCTGAATCTGCTGATAACCGTCCAGCTCATCCTCCACGGCCTGAATATCTTCAAATGTTTCTTCAAGCGGTGTTCCTGGTTCGTTTTCCAGTTCAATCTGCATAAAGCTTTCATCAGTCGCAGGCAGGAACTCTGTCCCAACGGTGGAAACACCGAATCCTCCGCCGATAAGCAGAATGAGCGTAGCAAGAAAGACGAGCAGGCGGTTTTTCAGCGACCAGCGTGCGGACTTATCAAACACGCGGATAAAGCGGCTCTTCTTTCGTTTCGCCTCTACTTCTTCCGTTGGTTCTTTCAGCCAGCGGCTCGCAAGCATCGGTACGACCGTCAGAGCGACTGCAAGAGAAGCAAGCAGACTGAAGGAGACAGTCAAGGCAAATTCCCTGAACAGGTTTCCGACGATACCACTGATAAACACAACCGGCAGAAAGACTGAAATCGTCGTCAGCGTACTTGCCGTAATCGCTGTCGCCACTTCTTTCGTTCCGTCTGCCGCAGCAAGACGCGGTGTTTTTTTCATCGAGAGATGCCGGTAAATGTTTTCAATAACAACAATCGAGTTATCGACGAGCATCCCGATACCGAGAGCCAGCCCCCCGAGTGTCATAATGTTAAGCGAGAAGTTCGTAAAGTAGAGAAGAACGAACGTAACGATAACGGAAAATGGTATCGCAATTCCTATGAGCAGCGGTGTTTTCACGCTGCGCAGGAAGAAAAACAGCACGATCATAGCGATAATTCCCCCGCCGATCAGGGCAAGTGAAACGCTGGAAACTGCGTCCTCAATATATTCTCCCTGATTAAAGAGAACATCTGCTTCCAGATCTTCATAGTTATTGGAAGCGAGCAGGTCATCCAGTTCATCCATAAAGTCAGCGGCTACGGTAGCTGTATTTGCTTCCGACTGCTGCTGGACGTTCATAAGAATAGCATCGTCCTGGTTCGTACGGGTAATCACGTCATTTGGTTCCGGTCCCCGTTCCACCGTTGCCACATCTGCTACAGTGACTGTTTCTGTATCCCCGTCTTCCTCTTCAGGAGGATTTTCTGTGAGTACGATATTTTCAATGTCTTCAAGGGTATTCATTTCAAACAGTACCCGGGTCGTAATTTCCTCTCCGCCGTCTTCCACGATACCACCCGGGGCAGTAACGTTATGGGATTGGAGGACCTGGGCTACATCCGACTGATCCAGACCGTTGTCTGTCATCTCTTCCTGGTCAAGTGTAATCTCGATCTCTTCCACTGCTTCCCCGTCAAGATCCACAGAGGCTACACCATCTACTCGGAGCAGGTCATTTTCCATATCAGCGACGAGGTCGTCGATATCGGTGGAATCATCACTTGCGGATAAGGAAAGCTGGATAATAGGAAACTGATCCGGGTCTATTTTTATAAACTGCGGATTTGCAGCTCCATCCGGAAGCTGGGTCTGATTCATGGATGTAATAATGTCGTTTTCCACATCATCGATGGAGGTCGTCCACGCAAATTCCAGCACCGTCAGCGACTGCCCTTCCATCGAAATACTGCTGACCGTATTTAATCCGGGAACGGTCGATAAACTCTGTTCGAGCGGTCTGGATACCTGGTCGGCCACCTCCTGAGGTCCCGCGTCATCGTAAGAGGTAACGACAGCTGCAATCGGCGCGTCTATTTCCGGAAGCAGTTTAAGCGGGATGTTCGTCAGGGAAACAAATCCCAAAACTAAAAATAAGGCCATGGTGACAAGTGTAAACACCGGTCTCCTGATCGAAAAATTGGTTATCTTCATGCTTCGTCTCCTTTCTTCTGGCTGTCCTGAATCAGTTTATGCAGTTTGGAGAACGCATCCCGCATCGCATCCAGATCTTCTTCCGGCAGCTTAACTAAGTATTTTTCCATTATGGTCAATCGTCTTTCTTCCATATGTTCCAGCATCTCCAGACCTTCTGCCTGCAGCTTCAGCACGGTACTGCGCCGGTTTTCTTCATCGACTGAGCGTTCCAGAAGGTGCAGCTGTTCCATTTTCGCTGCCATCTGGCTGACGGCACTGGCTGACACGTTCATATAATGAGCCAGTTCCTTTACGCGCGTCACCTTTTTCTTGCCGATCAGATACATCATCAGCTGCTGGTTCGATGAAAGCTCATTTTCGTAGCCGCTTCCAAATTCATACTGAAGCGTCAGGCTGATGTCGACCATATACTGCTCAATTTCGTCTATTATTTTTTGTTTTTCCATGACACACCCCATAAACTATTAAGTAATTTAACGATTAACTTTCTAAACTATAAATGGTGGGAAGTAAAAATGTCAAAAGATAAAACCTGAGTATATAAAACAAATAATCCAGGTTTCACAAGATTGTCAAATTGGATTATGCCCAGATATAAAATAAATTTAGATACGCTCGTATCCAAAAAGATAAGTTTGGAGAAGTTCGAAAATAAAGGCCTAATTAAAACGCTTCCGGCCGTCCTGACGAAACAGAACGCTGGAAGCGCTTTTAATAGTTTTGATAATGGATAGTTACATCCCCTTCCTTATTCTTAGAAATGCAGACAGTCCTCTATTTCTCATTTGCAGAAACTAAGGAGTATTTGTATTCTGTTTATTTGAAAGATTAGACATAGCCTTGACTGCGAAAAAGGCTACAAGACCAAATCCAACCTTATTAGTTAAATCCGCAACATTGTAAATCAGTTCCCGGACGAGCTGAACTTCAATACCCGATGATAACAATGTTACCGCGTAGCCTATCGGGTAAATGGCCCAGCCAACTAAAATGAAAAGCCGCATGTTGAGAAGGGCTTTTTTGATAGGGGCCGGCCTTTTTTGCGCTGCTTCTGTCACAGTAGTATACAAAAGGTAAATAATATAGATCCAGGCTACAGTTCCGATAACGAAGCTCCATAAGCCGAGCTGCGTAAAACCACCTGCTGTGTTGATAGACGTTTCTCCGATGTAACCGGATACGATCATAATCACATCAGCACTCAGCAGTTTTACTAGAAGAAGATTTCCAATTCTGCCCTTTAAACTTAACAGGAGCGGGAATTTCACTAGTAATAAAGGCGTAGTGATAAGCCAGTCAATATAACGAATTTCTGTTGGAAACGTCTCTATTTCAGAAACTAAACCGGATGTTCCAACCGCATCTTTCATGAAAAAATAGTGTACTGCTGCAACAAATGTTACAAGAGCAGCAACAGTAGCGGTTGAACGATATTCAGGATTTAGACTGCTGCGTTCAACGAGGAAGTACAAAGTACCGGCGGCCATCCCTACAAATCCTACCCAGAACATATACTGTGTTGCAAGTACTAAAAAGCTTACTTCTTCCATTTTATTTTCCTCCTGATATACATGCTTTCGTTTATAATGATGGGAGAATTAAACATCAGCTATTCAACTGACACTAATTTGAAATCATAAAAGAATAGGAATGAGCACAGTCATCGTTTCATAGTTAACAGTCAAAAGATCGACAAGAAAGATTTTATTTAAGACCATCGATCCCAAATAAATTTTGGAAACTCTTTTACATGAAATGAGAAACCTTCCTATTACTTTTACATTGTCATCACCTCCCTTACTAGTATTCGACCGCTTATGTATTGGAAGGGGGCTTCAATTTCTCTGCACTCAATTTCATCTTTGGCAGCCTGCTTGGACAGTTATCCTGCTCTTACTTTTTTATTTATATTCCATTTTACACCAGCATAATGAATTTTGAGGAAAGGCTCCTGACTTTTGTCCTTGTCAACATGAATTTGTCTTAATTATATTTAAAAGTCAGAATTTTTAAAAATTATTAAGCTTGTTTTTCTGTCCCTAGATGGACTTATCACCATAAGACCTATAAACATATGCTCTATTAAAGATTGTTGTTGATAGAGAAGAAAAATCCACTTCATTTCACCTGACACAAGTGTTCTAAAAACTATATGGAATGATTCCTGGGCTGCAAAGACAGCGAGAAAGGAATTAGTTGAGACCACCCCGCGTCCGATGTATTCAACTAAAAAAAGCCAACCTCGAAAGGCGGCCTTTTTATGGATAGGTCATCGTTGTTTCTATCGGCTTCTCTTCATGCATTAAGGCACGGTGATCGTTCGTATAAAGAGAGACTGTTATTTCCAACGCTTCCTCCTTCATCTGCCCGAGCTGATAACGTTCTCCGTAAAGCCGGCTTTCCTTTTCTCCATTCACATAAATATGGGCGTGCCCTTCGTGATAACCGGCATTCTTTTCCGAACTCCGAACGAAAGAAAAATGTTCCGTGTTTATCCTGATTTCGTGCGTTCCGTCTGCTTTTTCAACAATTTCCCCGTCCACGGCAGGCACATTCTCCTCTTCTGCAGGAATATCAATTTCCCCGTGGTCGTGGCTGTCCATCGTAAAATGGCTGTTCAGCGTATAAAAATAAAGAGTAACTCCCACTCCGGTAAACAGCACAATAAAACTTATGATCCGGTAAAGAGACATCTTATTTTTTCAGTCCTTTTCTAATCAGAAATCCTGCAATAAGAAGAACGGCCCCGCTTGCGAGAAAACCAAAATCGTAAAGGAGAGGTACTGCGGCATCGGGCCTGACCCGGTGAATCTGCAGAATATGGTGGTTAGTGATTCCTTCTACGAGATTAAAAATTCCCCCGCCGATCAGAAACTGGGCGGTCATGAGCCGAAATCCCCTTCCGAGCTGCTCTGGTCTTCCACCGAGCCAAAGAATTACCGCTCCTGCTATGAGCGTGATCGTAACGGCAAGATGAAACAGGCCGTCGCTGATAATCTGCATGGTCCGGCTCGTATCCATGATGACGCTGTGCCACTGGAGAAGCTGATGAAAAACAATGCCGTCCATCGCTCCCAGAAAGCCAAAGCCGAGCAGGAAACTGCCTATACTGATAAATTTCGCTTTTTGTGCGGGTGACATGATTTTACTCCTTTCTCAATCGTCTGTTTATTTGTTTCTTACCTCTTTTCCAGGTTTATTCAAACATTTAAATACTAAAGCCCCCGGAAAGAATCCGGAGGCCTGTTTTCATATTTACTACATAAGAGGACCATCTATATTTAAGTCCGTTTCTGTAACCAGCAGCCTTCGTTCCCTGTGAAACAAAGGCTCCGGAAAGTTGAGAAATTTTCAAATAATAAGATCAATCTCAATTAGAGTGATCAAAATTTAAAGAATAAAAACAGCCGCTGCGATCGCTAGAACCCCGACACCTGTCATCTGCAGGGAAGCTGAAGATGGGTTCTTCATGAAAGTCCTCCATAAATAAAAGTAGAGACCGACCATTAAGACCATAAAAATAATACCGTCTATAAATGGAGATATAAAGGCAGGATCAGTCGATTCGTTATAAATTCCGTAATTAATACTCATTGCTGCGATCCAGCCGATAAGAATCGAGAGCCCGACCCATAATAAAAGTTTCTGCATGACTGTTCCTCCTTTCTATTCGTTGGCTGCCTGTTCAAAAAAAGCTTCGTAAGTTTCTTTGCCGTACATGCCGCTGATCCGGTCTGCTTCCTCCCCGTTTTCAAAATAAATCACTGTCGGCGTTCCTTCAATCCCGTAATCATCCCATCCTTGATCAAATTCAAGGATATTGTACAGTTCCAGATCCACATTCATATCTTCAGCGAGCGGTACAATAACAGGGGTCGTTTCATTGCAGTACTGACACTGTCCGCTGTAGAAATAAACCATAGCTGAACCGTCTTCGTCGAGCCTGCTGTCGAGCTCTTCAGGCAGAATGATATTTTCGTAAAGCGGGTTATCGAGCTGATCGATCGTTTCCTGATGAAGCGAATCGAGCCCGAAAGGATTCCCCTGGGCAGCCTGTTCGTTTTGATACGACGTAACAAAAATAAGGGCGGCAAAAATAACGACCACCACTCCGCCGATCATAAGTAATTTTTTCATTCGTTTCTCCTCTTTTCTCCGCGAATGACCAGCACAAGCAGAATACTGATTATCGTAAATGCTGTCAGGGCAAGAAATGGAATCGTGATAAAGCCTGCAGCGTTAATATACTGAGCATTACACGGAACAACCCCGCAGACTTCTCCTGCTTCCTGCAAAGCCGGCACTTTCTGCAGCAGGTAATGATACAAAGAAAAACCGCCGCCGATAATTGCAAGCGGCAGAGCATAGTAAGCGTGAGCCGCCTCTTTTCGAATAACGGCAACCGCTAAAGTGATAACCAGCGGATACATAAATATGCGCTGTACCCAGCACAGTTCACAAGGTACATATCGCTGCACTTCTGAAAAATAAAGCGAACCGAGCACTGCCGTCAGCGCCACGGTCCAGGCGGAAGCGAGCAGCGTTTCTGTTTGGTTTTTCATGCTATCTCCCCTGTCTTCCTAAACTATAGCGAAGCAGATAACGTTTGTAAAGACCGGGCTCCTTACGTTTACTACTGAGACTTTCTCATTAGAAAAATCCGGGGACTTTCCGACTGCAAAGCTCATGTTTGAGGAAATTTTCCGCGGGGAAAAGGTGATTAAATACTCAAATAAAAGGGGGAAATAATTATGATAGAATGGGCAGAATTAAACAGCGGCGGCATCAAGAAGATCGGCTACGACTCGATGCAGAAACAGCTTCATGTCCGTCACGAAGATGATCATTATATTATTTATTACCAGGTAAGAGAGACAGAATATATCGGCATGCTTTCTTCTTCCAACATGAAAACTTTCTATGAAAAAAATATTAAAGGCAGGTTCCCCTCTTCAGAAGTAAACGCCTGACCTGCCGCGGGATACCTCTTTACTACGGTATCCCTTCTTATTATATAACCTGATGTTCTGTCTTCTTACATCCACCAATCCGAGGGAGGAACTCCAATGATCATAGGTATTCCGAGAGAAATAAAAAACAACGAAAACCGGGTGGCCCTTACGCCTGCCGGGGTTATTACGCTCGTACAGGAAGGTCATGAATTAATTGTAGAAAACGGTGCCGGTGTAGAAAGTGGTTTTGTGGACAGCGATTACAGGCAGGCGGGTGCCCGGATATACGAAAGTGCCTCCGATATCTGGAACACTGCTGAGATGATTATGAAAGTGAAAGAACCTCTCGAAGAAGAATATCTTTATTTCCGCGAAGGATTAATACTCTTTACCTATCTCCATCTTGCTGCGGTGCCGAAACTGGCAGAAGCCCTCACAAAAAGCGGTGTTACCGCGATTGCCTATGAAACGGTGGAAGTCGATCATACACTGCCGCTGCTGACACCGATGAGCGAAGTCGCCGGGCGCATGGCTTCCCAGATCGGAGCCCAGTTTTTAGAAAAATCAAAAGGCGGGAGCGGCGTCCTGCTTTCCGGAATTCCGGGCGTAAAACGTGGAAAAGTAACGATTATCGGCGGCGGGGTAGTCGGCACGAATGCAGCTAAAATAGCTATGGGGCTCGGTGCTGACGTGACGATTATCGATCTCAGCCCGGAGCGGCTGCGCCAGCTTGATGATTTATTCGGTGCCGAAATCAATACGCTCATGAGCAATCCGCTGAACATCGCCCAGGCAGTTAAGGAATCCGACCTGCTCATCGGCGCTGTCCTCATCACTGGTGCGAAAGCTCCCCGGCTTGTGACAGAAGAAATGGTCAAAACGATGCACCCTGGCTCGGTGATCGTCGATGTCGCCATCGATCAGGGCGGTATCGTGGAAACGATCGACCATATTACGACCCATGATGAGCCGACCTATACGAAGCACGGAGTCGTCCACTACGCTGTAGCCAATATGCCGGGAGCCGTGCCGCGTACGTCCACCCTCGGACTTACAAACGTCACCGTTCCCTACGCTTCCCTCATTGCCGGGAAAGGCTTGAAAGAAGCGCTGAAACTCTCTCCTGCCCTGCTGAAGGGAGTCAATACCGCAGCCGGCTCCATCACGTACGAAGCCGTGGCAGACGACCTCAGCTATGAATACGTACCTCCGGAAAAAGCACTGAAACTTTAGTCAGAGATTTATGCGGAGTCAGGGAGGAGACAAAAATAACGGCATAAAATTACTTATAAAAGCAAAAAAACTCCGGATCAGGCCGACTGCCTTTCCGGAGTTTTTTATTCAGCCTGTTACACCAAATCCAAATACAAGTACAAGAACAAGTGCAATCACAAACTGAATCCAAAATGATTTCTTCGTTGAACCAGTCAGCGTTCCTTTGCCTGAGCGCGTGGCAATCAGCTCCATCGTATAAATGAGCCAGAATGCGAGCAGGCCTTTAACCGCTGTCGCCCAGTAGAAGTTCATAATAACCATGCCTATTCCGGTGACGAGCAGCAGAATATAAAACAATCGCAGAATCATGTGCATGATCTTTGCCGGTTTTGCTTTGCCTTGACGGTAGAATACCGCAATCAGCACGAACAAAATGACACCGAGCAGCCAGAACAGCGAATGTGAATGAAGAAAAATTTGATAAATCCCCATGCTGTGTCCCTCCTTCCCTTTCCAAAACTGAATTCCGTCCTTAAGTATATAGAAAACGCGGCGGGCACGCAAAAGAAATCCGAATTTTCGTCATGCTGCGCTGAAAGTTTTAAAAAAGAGGCTGTTTTTACGTTTACGAGGAGGGGAAGTAAGCAGGTTCTCTTTATTGCTGCTCCGGTTCTTTTAACTCAGGAAAAAGTTCTGTTAATTCAACCCCAGGTCTTCTTAAACCGATGGAAAGTACTTTTAATTGTCCGCGGTTCTGTTAATTGCTGAAGCAGTTCTTTTAATTGCAGCCGAAGTTCTTTTTATTCAGCGCCAGCAGACGACGCCCTTGCGAGCACCCGCTTCCCGTCCCCCATCTCCAAAAAAAGCGGACCGCACGTCAGCGGTCCGCTTTACAACATTATTTATTTCAGCGCCGGCACCGGCAGAGAGCGCATCATGTAGCCGACGCCCCTGACCGTTTTGATATAGGCGGGATTTCGTTTGTTTGGTTCGATCTTCTGACGGATACGGCTGATAAAAACATCGACAATGCGTTCATCAGTCTCCATGCCGTTTTCGGATAGGCCCTGCAGCAGTTCTTTTCTTGTGAAAGACGTATCCGTATTCTTCATCATAAAGACGAGCAGATCGAATTCTTTACGTGTCAGGTCAATCCATTTCCCTTTCATCGACACCGCGTACTGCGTGCTGTCCACCTCGAGATCCCCATTTTGAAGCAGGCCGGGCACCATTTTTTTCGGCTTCTCCTGGCAGCACATCCGGCCGCGGCGGAGGACGGCCTTCATTCTTGCCGTAAGCTCCTTCTGCTTTACCGGCTTCGCCATGTAGTCATCGGCTCCAAGCTCCAGGCTCAGCACACAGTCCAGCTCGTCCTGTTTCTCTGTAAGCATAATCAGCGGCGTCCAGTCCTGTTTCTGGCGGATTTCCCTGCAAAGCTCAAATCCACTGCCATCACGCAGGTCTGTGGAAAGAACGATCCCTTCCGGATGGAGATGCAAAATGACCTTCAACGCTTCTCTGCGGCTTTCCGCCGTCCACGTTTCGAAACCCGCATCCTGAAAGGACGTTTCCAGTTCCCAGCGGATATTCTTATCAGACTCAATAATCAAAATTGCTCCTGTCTCTGCCATCTCCCCACCACCCGGTCTAGTTTAGGTCGAATCGTTTTCCGTTCACTTCGTAAATGATCCATTCGGCGATGTTCGTGCAGTAATCCCCGATTCTTTCCATATATCTTGCAATAAAGGCCAGCTGGGCAATTTGATCAGCCGTGAAATCCGAACGGAACAGTTCTTTTACGAATGCTCCGTAGGCTTCGTCCACTTCATCATCAAGTGCCGCAATCTGCTGGGCTTTAAGCACATTCAATTCATCGTAAGCAGCCATCACGTGAGTGATCATATAGCGGACTTTTTCTTCAAAAACAGCAAGTTCGTCCTTATAATGCTTAAACGCGTCATGAGAAGGCATGTGCAGAAATGCTTTGGCCATATCGACACTCAAATCTCCCATGCGCTCCAGATCACTGGACACTTTCAGGCATACGATAATGTGCCGCAGGTCGGAAGCGACGGGCTGCTGCTTCGCTATCATCAGCGTAGCTTCTTCGTTTATATTCAATTCCTGTTCGTTTATATTTTCATCTGCTTCAATAATTTCGTGCAGGACGCCTGTCTGGTAATCGGACATCGCTTCCGCTGTTCTAGTAAACGTTTTTTCAACATCTTTTCCCAGATGAAAAATTTCCTGTTTCAGCCTTTCCAACTCGGATAAAAACTGTGTGCGGATCATATAATTTCTCTCCTTTATCCGAACCGGCCGGTGATATAGCCTTCGGTGCGCTCATCTTCCGGGTTCGAGAAAATTTTATCGGTATGATCAAATTCGACAACTTCACCATTGAGGAAAAACGCCGTCCGGTCTGAAATACGCGCAGCCTGCTGCATGTTATGCGTCACGATCATGATCGAATATTTGGTCTTCAGCTCCCGGACAAGTTCTTCTACTTTCAGTGTTGATTTAGGGTCAAGAGCGGAAGTCGGTTCGTCCATTAAAATAACATCCGGTTCGATCGCAAGGCAGCGGGCGATACAAAGCCGCTGCTGCTGGCCCCCGGAAAGACCAAACGCATTTTCATTGAGACGGTCTTTTACTTCCTCCCAGATTGCAGCCCCTTTCAGGCTGTTCTCTACAATCTCAGCGAGGATTTTTTTGTCGCGGATTCCGTGGATTTTCGGTCCGTAAGCAACATTTTCAAAAACCGTTTTCGGAAATGGGTTCGGCTTCTGGAAAACCATGCCGACGCGGGTGCGAAGCTCTTCCACCGGAAAACGGCGGTCGTAAATATTGTCCCCGCGGTAGAAGATTTTGCCGGAAACTTTCACTTCAGGATTCATTTCCACCATCCGGTTTAACGTTTTAATATACGTTGATTTTCCGCACCCGGACGGTCCGATAATCGCTGTTACTTCGTTTTCCTTCTGTTCCATGTTGATATCTGTTAACGCGTGTGTGTCCCCATACCACAAATTCAATGACTCTGTGGCAAATACTGCTTTTTTCTCCTCCGGGGCCGGGGCCTCCGGACGTTTTTCGTTCTCTGGCTGTACCATTGCGCTTTTCATGAAAATACCTCCCCTTTTTTAATTCTCCTGAAAAACTTTTATTAAAAACGTTTCTGGAATTTATTGCGGATCAGAATAGCCGTTGAATTTAAAATAAACAAAATAACGAGCAGGACGATAATCGTCGCGGCTGCCAGAAACAGATATTCCGCTTCCAATGCAGCATCAATTGTCCAGTAATAAATCTGTACCGGCAGTACGGTAAAGCTGTCAAAAACGCTCGACGGCAGCGGGATGAGCAGTGCCGGAATACCGAGTGCTATCAGCGGAGCTGTTTCTCCGATTGCACGCGACATAGCAAGAATCATTCCTGTTAAAATACTTGGAAGTGCAGCCGGCAGAACGACATTTCTCACTGTCTGCCATTTCGTCGCTCCCATTCCAAAGGATGCTTCTCTCAAATAGGAAGGCACGGCGCGCAGCGCTTCCTGTGCTGCCACGATGACAATGGGAAGCACGAGCAGCGACATCGTCAAGCCGCCGGCAAGTACCACTGAACCGAAGCCGAGAATCCTTACAAACACGGTGAGACCGAGAAGACCGAACACGATCGACGGAACACCGGCAAGATTGGAAATGTTTGTTTCAATGAACGTCTGCAGACGCCCGCGTTTCGCATATTCCTCGAGGTAAATGGCACTGGCTACGCCGATAATCATCGTAAAGGGCCCCACAATCATCATCAGCCAGAGCGTTCCGGATATGGCTCCGATTATACCTGCATTGGCGGGATCAAAGGACATGACGCTCGTTAAGAAATCCCAGGTCAGCCAGCCGTAGGCGTCCGAGATTACGTCATAAAGAAGAATGGCGAGAACAACGAGACCGAAAACCGTGGAGGCAAAGAAAATTCCACGCACTATTTTATTTACAGCGAGCCGTTTCGGCATTCTCTTCTGAATATCTTTCTGGTCAATATATTCCATCGTCGTTTAGTACACCTCCCGGTAGCGCTTTGAGATATATTTGGCGAGCATATTCATCGAAAGTGTAAAAATAAACAACGTAATCGCCACTGCGTAAAGACTGTAGTAGGCAGTTGTTCCAGCTCCGGCGTCCCCGCTCGTCACTTCGACGATATAGGCCGTCATCGTCTGCATCGACTGGGTAATATCGAACGTTAAATTTTTCGTACTTCCGCTGGCTATAGTGACAATCATTGTTTCTCCAATCGCACGGGAAATACCGAGAACGAAAGATGCAATGATACCGGAAATCGCAGCCGGAATAACAATTTTTACTGTTGCTTCAAATTTCGTTGCCCCGAATGCCATCGCGCCTTCGCGCATTTGATTCGGCACAGCGCTGAGCGCATCTTCCGATAAAGAAGCGACCATCGGGATAATCATAATCCCCATTACAATACCCGGACTTAAAATGTTCGTCCGGTCAAGAATCGGTATAATTTCCCGCAGCACGGGTGTGACGAACGTAAAAGCGAAAAAGCCGTATACGATCGTAGGGATTCCTGCAAGTACTTCCACCATCGGTTTCAGTACCCGGCGGGCCCGGTCTGTCGCATATTCACTCAAGTAAACCGCTGTAGATAATCCGATCGGAATCGCAACCAGCATGGCTATAATCGTAGATAACAGCGTAGCGGAGAGCAATGGCAGAATACTGAAGGTCGGATTACTCGGGTTGAGCGGACTCATTTCCGTCGACAGGAAAAATTCCCTGAAGGAAACCTCCGAAAAAAACATGACCGTTTCTACTATTAAGGTAAGAAGAATTCCTACCGTTGTAACAACAGAAACCGAAGCCGCTAAAAATAATAGAAACGGTATTGCTTTTTCCAGCTTGTGCCGGCGGCTTTTCTGTCTTTTATCTTTAATCATTTCGTGAACGTTCATTGAATTAGCCATCCCCAGATGCCCCTCTCTTTCGTTTCAGTCAGTAAAAGGCAGGCGGCTTGATGCTCCGCCTCCTGCCTTCTGGAATTTATTCGATTGCTTCGACTTCCTCCTGGTATTCATCCAGCTCTTCTTCCGGAAGCGGAGCGAATCCAGTCTCCGGCGCCAGCTCACCGCCTACTTCAAAAACGTAGCGGGCAAAATCTTTCACGGCCGGATTTTCACTCGCGGCGTTAAGATTCAGGTTGGTAAACACCTGGCGGGTATAAGGTGCGTAGTCGCCTTCCAGATCGATATTATCCAGTGATGGAGTAATGTTTCCTTCTCCAAAGTCGATGGAAACAACTCCAAGAGAATCGGTATTGCCTTCGTAGTAACCGAATCCGAAGAATCCGATCGCATTTTCGTCCTCTGAGACCAGCTCAACAAGCGTGGAGTAATCCTGCTGAAGGTTAATCCCGTCAACGAGGTCCTGCTCATCGATCAGTTCTTCTACGAAAAATTCGTACGTTCCATGATTTTCATTCGGTCCATATTGATTGACTTCTTCATCCGGCCATTCCGAATTAATGTCAGACCACATTACTTCATCGTCTCCATCAATAGCTCCGGAAATAAAGAGAGATTCTACTTCTTCCACCGTCATTTCCGTCGCCCAGTCGTTGTCCGGGTGCAGAACGATTGTCATTCCATCAAGCGCAACTGGAAATTCCTGAGATTCGACTCCGTTAGCTTCCATCTCTTCCATTTCCTCGTCTGATACAGTACGCGACGCGTTAGAAAGATCTGTTTCTCCCTGCACGTAACGCTGCATGCCTGCACTCGTACCGGCACGGCTCACTTCGACACTGACGTTTGGATTTTCCTCTGTCATATATTCTTCAGCGATGCGTGACATTAGCGGATACACAGTTCCAGAACCGTCGATGGTTACACTGCCGCTTATTTCTTCTGAACTCTCGCTCTCGGATGCTTCTTCGTTGCCTCCGTTTGAACTTTCGTCCCCGGATGCTTCTTCATTGGCTGCGTTTCCGCTGGTCGTGTTTTCATCCCCGGATGCTTCTTCGTTGCCTCCGCACGCAGCAAATACTGCCATAGATCCGACTGCCATAAAACTTAGTGCATACTTTTTCATGTCACATATCCTCCTCTGATTTAAAAACGTTTAAGTTATTTCCTTACCCAAGACAAAGTATAATCTTTAATTGTTAACCTGAAATAAACTCCATGTTAAGGTTTGTAAAAGCAATGTAAATGTGTCATTTACAAATCGTCAGAAAAGTTCTCAATTCCTGGCACAGCAGGTCTCAGCCTTATATTTTTCCTTGAAATAAATTTGTATTTCACCTGAAAAAAATTATATTCCTCTGTTGACCTGGGATTGTTTATCGGCAGGAGGCAGAAGGAAATGAACAGAACGAAGAAAGGAAAACGGAGAACCTGAGTACGAATAAACAGTTTTCCGGGGATCAACAAAACCAGGCGGCCGATTAACAGAACTCATTCCCTCTTAAATTTTAGAACAAAAAAACACGCGCCAGTCAGCGCGTGTTTTCCAGGCTGTTTACAAAGTGATTTTTTCTGTATAAGTAGACAGTTGGCTGTTTCCGCTTTCGAAGAGTCGCTTTCCGGAGGGAACTCTCTCAGCTGACCTGTCTTTCATAAAACAAAGAATCATCCTTCCGGAGTCACCCTTTTACAGCTCCAGCATCTGAAAAAAAGAAAGACTTTTTTACGAAAACAAACGTGCTACAGGTTTCTCCTATAAAAAAAGTGATTTTCTCTGCAGTGTCCGGCGGGGACGCCAGTGGGATATAAGCGCAGTCTGAAGATCATTTCCCCTGTCCTGGAGACAGGGGAAATAGCTGAAGACAAGCCCCACGGCAGGCTTCCGCCGGTAAGCGGAGGAGAAAATACAAGGAATAGAATGAATATACTTCTTTCTTTACTGAATCAACACTCTGAAAAAACACGCGCCGGTCAGCGCGTGTTTTCTTCATATTCTTTTGACAGGCCGCGGAAAGCGAGCTGGACATAGCCGGAGTACTCTCCTTCTGCTTCCCTGATCAGATCGTTATGATTGCCGAAGTGCGGCAGATGCGTCAGCCACAGTTCCCCGGCATCCGCCTCTTCTGCGAGACGGCCGGCGTCAGTGCTCGACATATGGCCGTACCGGGCGGCGTCCTGCCCTTTATAAAAACTGCACTCCGCGATAATAAGATCGGCCCCTTCACTAAAAGCAGCCAGCTCCGGACTGTATACCGTATCAGCTGTATATACAATGGACCTTTTTTCTTCCTGAAGCCTGACCGCCATGCACGGGACAGGATGATCCGTTTTCATGAAGGAAAGCGTTACGCTGCCGCATGTGAGCTGGTCTGTTTCCTCATAAGTTTCCACTTTCGAAAAAGGTTCTTTATTAAACACTTCAAAAAAATCCTTTTCTGCTTTCGGAACGTGAAAATTCAGCGATTCATCCGAGTTTTCGAGTTCCATCGCGACGATCCGGCTGTATACGAGAGCACCAAGATCAGCGGTATGGTCATGGTGCCTGTGGCTGACGACTACATCTGTGATGTCCTCGAGCGGAGTAATGTGGGGCAGCGCAGATACGGCCCCGCTTCCACAGTCCAGCAGCATTACTTCTCCTTCTGACTCCAGTACAAAGCAGCTCGTAGCCCCGTCTTTTTCCGGGTAGGCTCCCCAGTAACCTGCTACTGATATTTTCATTTTTCATTCCTCCCTCTCTAAATGAATACTTCTATATACAGATGATATTTGCCTGCTCCTTACCGTTAATTTAACCGCTTCCGGAGGCTGATTACCGCTCTGATTGAAAGAACGTGTTATTTTTTGTCCATTTCTTCGACGATTTTTTGACCGAAGCGGCCCAGCTTTCCGTCTGCATAAGCCCGGATCACTTCCGGAAAAAGAGAGCGGAGAGCGTGCTTTATATACACGTCATTCCACCCTTCCTCCTCCATCTGTTTTTCCAGCTTTATGGCCGCCAGTACGGCTTGGGAAGTAGCTAGTTGATTTACTTTTTCCGCTGTCTCTTCGGCCGCTGTTTCCACATGTCCAATTCTCGAAAACCGGTCCCGGAGATGTTCATCTGTCTCTTCTGTAATAAACAGTCCGCTCCCATCCCGCCTCAGGCTTTCTGCATGACCGATATATTTTACAGAAGCCCACTGCAGTTCCGGATACGTTTCCCGAAGCTCCGCTGTCTCCTGTTTGGTCGCCATATTAATCAGTACCGTCTCCTCAAGCTGGACGCCGGCTTTTTTAAGATCCTTAACAAACGGTAGTATCTGATCGGCAGGAAGCGCCAAAACGAGGTAATCCAGCTTCGCCAGGTCATCTTTTTTCAAGACTTTAGTCGATAAATTTTTCGCTGCTTTCTTCGCCTTTTCCGCATCCGGGTGATAGAGTCCCGTCTCCAAATCCTGCTTCATCCACTGCGTGATCAGTGCTGTTCCGAGTTTTCCGATACCGGCTGTGCCCCAGGCTGCATGTTGTTTCATTATAATTATCCCCCTTTTATCCTCCGCCGAGCACCGCTTTTTTTACTTTTGTACAGCGCCGGCATTTATATATTCTCATCGATCTCATTTCTTCATCATATCCGGTATGGTCATAGCGGTGAAATCCTAAACGGCACGGTACAGGCAGATCCCGCTTGGCTGCCAGGGCTGCGGCCGCTGTTACTGCAGCTCCAGCAGCGATCAATCCGATCGATATGGGGGCCATTGAATCAAAGTACAGGATTAAGGAAATAACCCCTGCCGTAATCAGTAACAAACCCGTTGTTTTAATAAGCTGCAACATTTCTTCCTCCTGAAAATCCATTTCTTTGTGCTCGTGTTAATAAGCTTCTGTTCTTCCTTTTCCCTTTCCTGCCTTGCTGAAACGAAAGCGCTTCTGGATGCTTTTTCATCGATTCACAAAACGATCATAATTAACAAGATTCTCCCTATTGTTTTCATACTTAAAATGTCATATTTTTAAATCAGGACATCGATAATACTGCTTTTAAATATGGCTGCCTTGAAAATAAAGTATTGAATCGATGAACGTGCGCTTTCGTTTCCATGGGGACGCTTTCCGGGCGGGCCGGCCTCAGCTAATTCCGTCCTCCCTTCCGTCGGGCGGAATGGATCTTCGGCTCGTCCTTGATCGCCCCGGAGTCGTCCCATGTCCACTCCAACTTACGGTATAAAAGAGCGCTCATCATCTGCCTTCTAATTAAAGAAACCCCTTCTTGAACATTATTGATTCGACCTGTATAGAAGGGGATTTCCATTCCTATAGAAGGCTATTTTTCATCCCTCATGCTGCAAGGCTTTTGCATGAATGTCTCTGTTAAAGCTCCTCCACGGCTGAGCTGAAGCGGAGTTTCTTATATTTATCAATAACAGACTTTAATACAGCTTTAAATATAGAAAGGAAGAGACCGTATGAATGGAAAACTTATTTCAATAATTGGGTTTACTGCTCTTTCACTCGGGCTGCTCGTTTTTGTTTTCTCCAGCAACGGCGGAACCGAAGACGTACGGGAGCTTGTAGAAGGGTACAGCGCCGGGACTCTCAACGCCGAGGCCGCTTCTATTTCCTCCCACGATCTGATGGTAAAAGGCAGCGGTGGATCGCAGACAACCTATGACACGTCTGAAGAGGAATTTTTTGTTTCCATCGCTCCTTACGTGGACGAAACCCATCCGTGAAGCATTCATAACCTGACAGGTTGTCAGGGAGAGCTTGCAGGAGAAGAGTTTGAGGTCCTGATTAAAGATGCCGATGGAAAGACTTTTATAGACGAGACGATGACAGCTCCCGACCACGGTTTTCTTGACCTGTGGCTGCCCCGCGACGAAACCTACCACATCGCGATCGGGCACGATGGGAAAACAACCGGGGGAGAAATTTCCACTTATGAAGGAGACGATACGTGCATTACTACAATGCAGCTTTCGTAATAAAAAGGCTGCCTTGAATATAAAGTATTGAATCGATGAACGTGCGCTTTCGTTTCCATGGGGACGCTTTCCGGGCGGGCCCATGAAAACGAAAAAATCCCGAAGGCCTGGGGCCTCCGGGATTATCTTTATGCTTCCTGTGCTTCCGGGTAGACGCTCACTCGCTTGCGGTCACGTCCGACGCGTTCAAACTTAACAACACCGTCCACTTTTGCAAATAGTGTATCGTCTCCACCAATTCCTACGTTTACACCAGGGTAAACGCGAGTCCCGCGCTGACGCACGAGGATAGAACCGCCTGTAACAGACTGTCCGTCCGAGCGCTTGGCACCAAGACGCTTGGAAATGGAGTCACGTCCGTTCTTCGTACTACCTACACCTTTTTTCTGGGCGAAAAATTGAAGATCCAGCTTCAAGAACATAGTCTTCACCTCCTGTGTATTTAAGATTTTACAGATATAAACTCTCCGTACTGCTCCTCCATCGTTAAAAACGACACGAGCATTCCTTCGAGTAATAATTGAATTCTGCTTTGCACCGCTTCTGAAAGTCCGTCTGGAACTTCAGCGTATAAAAAGCCGCCTTCGCCTTCCATGTCGAGCTCGAGTTTCGTTCCTGCCAGTTCATAAACAGCGTTTACGAGGCCGAAAGAAACAGCTGATGCTCCGGCACAGACGAGATCGTATCCATAAGGACCTGATTCGGCGTGACCGCTCATACGAAACGATGTTATTTCTCCTTCATCATTCCGGTTAAATCGGATGTGAATCATGAGAAATCCTTACGCGTCGATCTTGTCGATCGTTACTTTTGTGTAAGGCTGACGATGACCCTGTTTGCGGCGATAGTTCTTCTTCGCTTTATACTTGAATACCGTCAATTTCTTGCCGCGGCCGTTCTTTTCGACTTTACCAGTTACTGTAGCTCCGTCGATGATAGGAGAACCTACCTTTGTTTCTTCACCGCCTACAAGAATTACCCGGTCAAAAGTTACAGTAGCTCCAGCTTCTACGTCAAGCTTTTCTACGTATACTTCCTGACCTTCCGTTACTTTTACTTGTTTTCCACCAGTTTCAATAATTGCGTACATGTTGCGCACCTCCTCTTTGACTCAGACTCGCCTTTGCAGGTGCGTCAAACGCTTGAAAACCTGCTCCGTGCGGTTACAGTATTTGGGCGCAGCCAAATAACTAACAAAGGAAATCATATCACAGAAATTCGAGCACGGTCAATTGTTTTCTTTAAGGCGGATTCCCTTATCCTGCAGTTCTTCTATGCTGCCGGTTCGTGCAATCAAAAAGCCGCCCGCATCTTCCTTTTCACGGAGGAAAACAGCAGGACCGTCTCCGAAGGAAATTTCCGTCTGCTTCTGCACATACCGGTATAGACGTGGAGCTGCTTCTATGAGAACCGCTTCTATATCCTTGAGCGCTGTTACGGTGCGGGCCATATCCTCCAGGAGTTTTTCTTCCCGGAGAATCCTCCCCGATCCACCGCATGCCTCGCATGACTTCATTAAAATCTGCTCCAGTGTCTTTCTGGACTGCTTGCGCGTCATTTCCACGTAGCCGAGATTCGTAAAGCCGATAACGTTTGTAATCGTCCGGTCGTTTTTGGCTGCTTCTTTCAGCACCTGCAGCACTTCCCGGCGCTGGTGGTCTTTAGGCATATCGATAAAATCGATAATGATGATGCCGCCGATGTTGCGGAGCCGCAGCTGCCTGGCTATTTCTGCCGCTGCTGTTTTGTTCACTTCAAAAGAAGTACCGGCAAGCTCACTCCCTCCGCGTCCGGTGAATTTAGACGAATTCACGTCGATTACCGTCATCGCTTCCGTCTGTTCAATCAGGAGTGAAGAGCCGTTTTTCATCCATACAAACGGACGGAGCGTTTTTTCGAGTTCGCGGTCCATTCCTTCTTTATGAAAGAGATCCGTTTCCCGGCGCCATTCCACCTGCCGGGTGAAGCCCTGGTGCTTCCAGTCGGAGGCAAGTGCTGCGTCGTTTGTTTTGACGATTGTTTTTTCATCTGTTAAAAAGTCCCTTTCCACACGGGAAGCGGCCGAAGATTGATCGTCAAACACCGTTCCCGGAGCAGC
Source organism: Alkalicoccus halolimnae (assembly GCF_008014775.2). GTDB lineage: Bacteria > Bacillota > Bacilli > Bacillales > Salisediminibacteriaceae > Alkalicoccus > Alkalicoccus halolimnae. The sequence continues at coordinate 2,633,711 of NZ_CP144914.1, forward strand.
GGGAAATTTCTCCAGCATTTTTTCATATTTACGACGGAGGTGATAAAACTCCTTTTCGAGAACATCGACCTCCTGTGAGCCCGCGTTCGTCCTTACTATCAAGCCTTCCTCTTCGGCGCACCACGAAGAAGCCGCTTCACGAAAAGCATCTCTCGTCTCGTCGTCAAGTTTTTTTGAGATAGCAGTATAGCCTCCGAAAGGCATGTAGATAATATAGCTGCCGGCGATGGAGAGAAGCATCGTAAGCGTCGGCCCTTTAGACCCTGCAGCTTCTTTTTTTACCTGGACAAGGATGCGGCCTCCAGTCTGGAGCATCTGGGCTATGGCAGGCTCCTTTCCTTCCTTATTGAGCTTCCAGCGCTGATGGGCCGGATGTTCCTTTTTATGTAAATACCCATGCTTCTGCAGACCGACATCAATAAAAGCGGCGTCCATGCTGCTGAGAACGTTCACGATTTTCCCGCTGATAATCATTCCTTCTTTCAGTGGTGCATCCGGATCGTCAAGGAGCCATTCCTGTACCTTTCCTTCTTCCAGAACCGCGCCACGGTGGCCGGCAGTTGTTTTTTCCAATATTACCTGTCTGTTCATCGGTGCACCTCCCTGCTTAAGCAAGTATACCGCCCGGCGCGGTAAATGAAAAGAAGCTAGTTGTGAAGTACTCCTAATCAGCTTTTCCCCTGATAACAAAAGCTGGAAAAGGGAAAACCTCCCCGACCGCGTTGGTCAGGAAGGTTTTTAGACTTATCTTGTAACCATTTTTTATTTCGTCAGCGTTCGCTGCAGCTCTGCCTATTCTTTTACGGAACCGGAAGTTAGTCCGGCAACGATGCGGCGCTGGAACATGAGAACGATAACGACAATCGGGATTGTCACAATAACTGTCGCAGCGGTGATGTCGCCCCATGGAATTGTGTACTGGGACTGATACATTGAAAGACCGACCGGAATCGTGCGCCAGCTGTCTGCGGAGTTGATCGTCAATGCAAAAATATACTCGTTCCAGGCAGCGATAAACACAAGAATCGCTGTCGTAAAGACTCCGGGAGCGGCAAGTGGAAAGATAATTTTTCTGAATGTCTGGAACGGCGTCGCCCCGTCAAGCTTGGCTGACTCTTCCAGTTCAAAAGGAATCTTCTGAAAGAAAGTAGCGAGAATCCAGATCGCAAGCGGAAGGCTGATCGTAATATACGGGATAACGAGACCCATATAGCTGTTACGAAGGCCAAGGCCCTGAATCAGATTGAAGATTGGAGAGATAATCGCAATCTGCGGAAACATCGCTGCCGCAAGGACGATACCGAGGATCGTGCCTTTGAATTTAATCGGAAGACGCGTCACTGCATAAGCTGCAAGAGAGGCAACGGATATCGCGATGATTGTCGTCAGGGATGAAACGGCAATACTGTTCCACATGTAAAGAAACAGAGGCCTTGTCTCCACTGCGTTAATATAGGACTGTATCTGCGGGTTGGCCGTAAACCATTCAAATCCCGAGTAGATTTCACCCGGCGGCTTGAAGGAAGTCAGAAGAACCCAGATAAACGGAAACATGGTGATAAAGATAAATATACTTAAGAAAATATAAAACGGAAAACCGGCTTTTTTCCTCATATTGGCTGCCTCCTTTTAGCTTTTTCCTTTTTTGCCTTCGAACAGATCCGAACCGATCAGCTTAATGAAGAGAATACTGATAATCGCTACAGAAACGAACATGATTACGGAAAGAACAGAGCCTTCCCCGAAATTCTGCTGGGCGAAAAGAACCTGATAAGCATATACGGAAACAGATTCGGTACTGTTCGCCGGACCACCGCCGGTCAATACGTAGATCAAGTCAAATACCCGGAACGCGTCAAGTGTCCGGAAGAGAAGCGCAACGAGAATCGCTGACTTCAGCATCGGCAGGGTGACATACAGGAATTTCTGGAACCTCCCTGCTCCGTCCACTTCCGCTGCTTCATAGAGCGAGCCGGATATCGTCTGCAGCCCTGCAAGCAGGAGAAGCGCCATATAAGGCATCGTTTTCCATACATCTGCTAAAATTATCGAGAACATCGCTCCTGAGCCGGAACTTAACAGCACAGAGGCTTCAGAGATAAGCCCCAGCCGCTCAAAATATTCCGCTACTATACCGAACTGGCCGTCGTAAAGGTAACTCCACATCATTGCACTGACGGCGGTCGGAATGGCCCACGGAATAAGTACGGCTGCACGAACAGCGCCCCGTCCGATGAATGCACGGTTAATAACCAGTGCGACTGCCAATCCGATGACGAGTTCAAAAAACACGGATATGGCGGTAAAAAACACCGTGTTCCACATCGACTGCCATGTTCTTGCTTCGGTTAAGTATTTCCCGTAGTTGGCTAAACCGATAAAGTTCGGGCGGATCATCGCCCGATCCATCTGATCTATCGTCCCGCTTGCCCCGGACAGGTATTCCTGCAGCTCTTCCTCTTCTGTCTGCTCGAAAAATCCGGACAATTCCTCACTGGACGATTCGAGAACAGCAATATATTCTTCCGTGAAGTTATTGCTGATTTCACCGTACTTCAAATCGGTGTCATTGACGGGTTCAAAATTCATTACCATTTCATCTACAGTCGCATATTGATCGGCCAGGTTATCAGAAGTAACGATCTGCTCATGATACTCCTGAATCTCGGCGTCAATCCGCGTCACTTCCTCCTCCAGATCCGAACCTTCTACCTCTTCCTGAAGCGAACTGATGTCCCTTTCATAAAAGAAATAGTTGTCGGCATAACGCTCAAGGTCAATCTGGTAGCTGAGAGTTGTCTGGTTACGGGTTGGGTCGTTCAGCCGGTAGTCAAACATACTGTTATAAAACGACTGGGCCACCGGCCACAGCGTTATCGCAAAAATCAGCAGGAGAGCCGGTGCGACCATCATATAACCGAGCTGTTTCTCATTTAGTTGGAAACGTTTTTTCTTTTCGCCCATCAAAGGTTCCTCCTTCACATCCGTTAATTATGATCTGGTCTTGATATCGATTTCAGTTAAAAAAGCCGAAGTTCCCCCTCTGTTACGTCGATTCCCGGATGACAAGCTCCAGCGGAAGAATCTCTCTCGTATAGGTGACTTCACGATTATTGGCGACCATGTCCAGCATGACCTGCATCGCTCTCGTCCCCATATATTTCATCGGCTGATCGATGGTTGTAATTCCCGGATCAATGAGTTCGGCAATCGGCTGGTTATCAAATCCCACAACGGCCAGATCTTCCGGTATACGAAATTTCATTTTTTTCGCTTCACTGATGATGCCGGCTGCCACTTCGTCCCCTCCGGCAAAAATAGCCGTTGGACGATTCTCCATCGCATAAATACGCCTGAACACTTCCTTGCCGTCTTCAATTCCATAGGAACTTGAGAATACAAATTCCTCCTGAACCGGCAGATCTGCTTCCATCATTGCTTCTTCGTAGCCGCGGTAGCGGTCTCTTGTAAGTTCTATACGAAGAGCACCTCCTGCACAGGCAATTTTTGTATGTCCACGTTCAATCAGGTGCTTTACCGCCATATATCCCCCCTGCTTCTGGTCACAGAGAATGCTCGGCATTTGGGCTTTTGAATCGTATTCATTACAGCTGATAACGGGACCGTAGCGGGTATACGGTTCAATGTCCTCCCACTTGTTCTGGAGGGAAGCGAGAATTACTCCGTCCACCTGCTTCGTTTTCAACAGTTCGAGATGCTGGAGTTCACGTTTTTTCTCCAGTCTGGAATCGCAGAGCACCAGCTGATACCCCTCCTCCGTTGCAATTTCACCCATAGCATCCACGAGGTGGCTGAAAAAAGGATTCACGATGCGGGAGATAATTACCGCAATTGTATTCGTACGCTGCCCGCGCAGTCTTCTTGCAGAGGAATTCGGCACATAACTTAATTCTTCCATCGCTTCGAGCACTTTTTTTCGTTTCGTTTTATCTACATAAGGATGGTTATTAATGACCCGTGAAACTGTAGTAGGAGAAAGACCAGTTTTTAATGCAATGTCCTTAATCGTTGCCACACCTCATACACCTGCCTTTACGTCCCAATCCAAGAGACGGATACCCTCTATAAAAGAAGGGAGCGAACAGAGTGTTCACTCCCCGCTGCACCTTGCTTTACTCGTCAAGTGCGGATTGAATTTCTTGTTCCATATTCTCAATTGCTTCTTCTGCAGAGATGTCGCCGGAAAGGGCGCGGGACAGTTCAATCTGCATGATGTCGGAAATCTGCGGGTAAATCGGTGTAACAGGACGCGGAATTGCATTCTCAAGCGTTGCTACAAACTCTTCGTCTGCAAACAAAGGTGCTGCTTCCTGCACTTCTTCATCTTCATAAAGGTCACGGATTGTCGGAGCACGTCCGCCTTCCATAGCTGAGATTTTCTGTCCTTCTTCACTTGTTTTAAACTTCAGGAATTCCCATGCTTCGTCAGTATTTTGAGAGTTACGGTTAATCATGGACATCCAGCCGCCGAGACCTGCTGCACTGCCCTCATCTCCTGCAGGCAGAAGCGAAAATCCTACGTCGCCTGCCACCTGTGAAACTTCTTCATTTTGAGTGTTTGCCTGCATGTAAGGCCAGTTACGTGCAAATACTGCCTGTCCTTCCAGAAATGCATTTTCTGTAGCCGGCTCATCAAAGTTCAGAATATCTCCCGGCACAAAGTCGGATTGAACTATTTCCTGCATTTTTTCAAGTGCAGTGACTGCTTCCGGTGTATTAATTGTGACGTTCTGATCCTCATCAAGGACTTCAGCTCCATAAGCGCCGAAGAACTCAATCGCATTAACGACCAGTCCTTCATACTGGTTCGCCTGCATCAGGTAGCCGAATTCGGTCCCTTCTTCTCCCTGCATTTCTCCAGCCATATCAATCAAGTCATCCCATGTTTCCGGAGGGGAATCGACAATATCCGTCCGGTAATAAAGGAGTCCGGCATCCGTGTATGTCGGCATCGCCCAAAGCCGGCCGTCAAATGTTCCGGAATCAACCGTTCCTTCGAAATAATCGTCCAGTTCAATACCATCCCGCTCCACATAGCGGTCCAGTTCCAGGGCGTATCCAGCCTGAGCAAATTCTGCCGGCCAGATAACATCCGCATCAAACACGTCAATCGTATCGTCTCCTGCACTGAACTCCGTTACGTACTGGTCGTGGGACTGACCTGTATCAGAAGGCATCTCTCTCACTTCAACAGTTATGTTTGGATTCTGCTCTTCAAAGGCATCAATCAATGCTTCCGTCGCATTTGTCGTATCCTGTCCACGGGCGTAAGTGATTGTTACTTCTTCTCCGTCTCCGGCCGCCTCTTCGCCGTCATTCTCTTCCGTTTCCGTCTCGTTTCCAGTCTCGGCCTCGTTATCCATTTCTTCATTTGTTTCCCCACCTGCGTTGTTACCAGTGTCTGTGCCGCCGTTGTTTTCGCTGCCCCCGTCGTTTCCTCCGCAGGCCGCAAGTACCCCAACCATTGACAGTGCCATAACACTTGTTAACGCTCTTTTTCTAATACGCATGCTGTGTTTCCCCCTTAAGAAATATAGATATGTGATAACGATTTCAGACACCTTATAAAAAATGGAGATGCTTATTCTGCCCTTTATCTGCAAATAAACAAATCCCCTTCTGCGCCTGACTGGAATCGCTGTCATACATGTAGTATATGTCCATATGAAAACGTTTTCAAGTGTTTTTTTAAAATTTTTATAGATTTTTATAGATCTACATTCCAAACCTGTTGGCGCAGTTGGGATCTCCGCCAATATATTTTTCTGAATTTTTTATAAATTCCCTTAAAATTTCTATTGAAATTACAGAGAACAATCGAAAAGGTCCTTTTTCAGACAACTGTGTTAAAGTCTTATGTTTATAGCTCTGTTAACCGTCCAGGGTTCTTACGCACGTTTAATGAAGGATAGTCAGAAGGGGCCTTCTTTATTAGAAGGCCGATCCTGCTCCGTATTTTTACCCGGAGCTGGAGTGGACATGGGGCGACTCCGGGGCGGTCAAGGACGTGCCCCACTCCGCACGACCGCAGGGAGGAAGGGATTAGCTGTGGCCGGCCCTGCGCCCCCATGGAAACGAAAGCGCACGTCTATCGCTTACATACTTTATTTTCAAGATAGGCTTTCAGATAGAAATATCTCCTCAAAAATTATCTGCTTCCAGAAATAATCGAGTGAGTAAACAGCTTGCCGCACAAAAAAGACCTGCAGATTACAGCTGCAGATCTCCAAGTGTTGATGTAATATATTGTGATTCTTTTATTCGTATCTTCTCCTGCGCTTACCGGCGAAAACCGGCCGAGGGGCTTGTATTCCACTGTTTCCAACGGCGTCCCCGCCTGACCCTTCGGAGAAAAGAAGCGGTTTCTCAAAATAAGACATTGGCTTTTTATGTCCATTTTTGGGAGGGCTCCGGCTGTTTTGGACCTTTGTCAAAATCAGGCCGGCTCATACGCAGATTCTGAACTTTTTCTGTCACAAGGTTTCCCTCTTCATTCAAAAGCGCCGATTCGAACATGCCGATCGTTTCCGAAACGTCTTCTGATTCCTCTTCAGAAAATGTTTTTACCGTCCCCGCGATCTCCAGCTCGGACGGATCAAGGAAAGCGGCACAGATAATGGCCCGTGCATCTCCCCCGGTGCCGGCAGCCGCTCTGCCACGGAGACTGCCGAATACGTAGATGCTTCCGGTCGAACGGATTTCTCCCCCGGGGTCCACATCACCAATAAGCAGGACGTCTCCTTCGATCTCCACTTCCTGCCCGTAGCGGACGACACGGAGAAGTTTCGTGATCCTTACTTCTTCGATCGCTTTTTCAGCTTCTTTTTTCTTCATAAGATGACTTGAAATCTCAACGGCTTCAATATGAAACGTTCTGCTCAAAAAAACCCGCAGTTCTTCCTGCTGCTTTTCCGTGAGAAAGCGATAGCCTGTATCCACAACGGCATGAAGCGGTTCATTTCTTTTCGAAACGAAGAGTGCTTTTTTACCGGCAAGCGTTTCTTCCAGTCCATTCAGCAGTTCTGAAAACGAACACTGATCATTCAGGATCAGCTTAAGTCCCTGAATCGTCCCTTTTAACGCAGCGTAATCACGGAGCTCTTTTGTCAAAATGGTCCACCTCCCTCGTCTTTATTTACCTGTCATCACTTCTGCCATCCACACTGTAAAACCAGTAACGAACCGGCATGACCATAAAGGCTGCCACAGCAAGATTCATAAGAAAAGTAGGCAGGAACCTGTCAAGAAATAATGAATCATGCGCCTGGGTCGTGATTCCGAGAATAGACATCATTCCGTAAGAATAATATTCCAGGAAAATCACGGCCGTCATAACTACAGCGGTAAGCATGCGCAGGCTTCGTTTCACAGAAGAAAAGGATAGAGAGAAAAGATACGTAAACAGGGCAAATCCAAACGTGTAGACACCAAGAACCGGACCGTACACAATATCGTAAAGGACACCGAACATGATGCTGTAAAAAAGGCCGTGGCTGCGCCCTCTGAAAATTCCTGTCAGAACGATCAGGATAAACATGAAGTGAGGGACAAACTGCCATCCTCCGCTTGTAGATCCGGAAAACAGCACCTGAAAAATGGTGCCTTCCACTAAAAACAGAACAAACATCGCCAGAGGGAGGGCTAATCGGCTCATTCTTCCGACTCCTCTGCTCCAGATTCTTCTTCATCGAGTTCTTCTTCAGGAATATCAGGTTCTTCTTCCTCGATTTCTTCGTCAAGACTTCCAGCTTCACGTTCCAGAACCATGACGTAATCCAGGCTCTGCATATCTGCTGAAGGCTCAACGAGCGCGGTCTGGCTGAGACCGTACTCATCTTCTTCCACTTCAGTAATTTCTCCTATCGTCAATCCGGAAGGGAAAATTCCGCCCAGCCCGGATGAAGAAACCGTCTGCCCCGCTTCCAGATCTGCATCCATATCAATTTTCGTAAAGCGGAGATTTCCGCTTTCTTCGTCTATTCCTTCAATAAATCCATATACCCCGCTGCCGGTATCAGCTACCGCGGATATTCTGTTGGCTGCGTTCTGGTTGCTGAGAAGCTGAACGGTTGCAGAAAACTGAGAAACTTCCCTGACTTTACCAATCAGTCCTGAAGACGTAATAACAGCCATTTCTTCCGCAATCCCGTCCTGAGCTCCTTTGTTAATACCGACCATTTCGTCCCAGCGGTCCGGAGAGCGCTGGATAATCATAGCCGGATAAACGGTATAGTCGTTCAGACCATTCCTGAGTTCCATCGCATCTTCGAGTTCTTCATTTCTGCGTTCCAGTTCATTTCTTTCCACAAGAACAGCGGCATGGCTGTCGAGCTGGGATTTTAACGCCTGATTTTCTTCGTATACATTACGGATATCTCCGATGGTGTCCATCGCATTTGAAGCCCAGTAGGCCGGCCGCGTAAAAACAGACTGGGCTACTCCTACAGAGTCCTGAATAAACTGCTCCGGTCTCGAAAGGCTTCGCTGCTCACTCATAGAATAGCCGATAATACCAACGAGAAAAATAAGGGAAACAAGTAAAGCGATCAGCCGTCTATTTGAGAAAAATGGAGACATTTACAGCACCTTCCTACCCTTTTCGATTCGAACGGGTTGTTGCACCCGATTTTGACTGAAATAAGCGAATATTTTCCAAAGCTTTCCCTGTCCCCTGCACGACACTATCGAGCGGAGCATCAGAAAGGAATACCGGCATCCCTGTTTCTCTACTGATAACAGTGTCAATATGCCGCAGCAGCGCTCCGCCGCCGGTCAGCACGATGCCGCGGTCCATAATATCCGCCGCAAGTTCCGGCGGGGATTCTTCGAGTGTATTTCCTACAACTTCAATAATGGCACGCACCGTTTCACCGAGCGTCTCTGCAATTTCCTCCGCGTGGATCGTGAGCGTTTTCGGGAGTCCGGCTACGAGGTCCCTCCCGCGTATGTCGATCGTTTCCAGCTCGTCCGTTTCGCCGGCTGCCCCGACCTCTATTTTGATGCGCTCAGCCGTTCGTTCACCAATAAGTAAATTATACTTTTTCTTAATATGCTGAATGATGGCTTCATCCATTTCGTCTCCTGCGATGCGGATCGAACGGCTCGTTACGATTCCGCCGAGAGAAATGATCGCCACTTCCGTCGTCCCGCCGCCGATGTCGACAATCATGCTGCCTGTCGCTTCCCACACCGGCAGGCCGGAACCGATCGCGGCTGCAAATGGTTCTTCGATCGTATAGGCTTCTTTGGCTCCTGCCTGTTTTGTTGCATCTTCCACTGCCCTTTTCTCAACAGCGGTAATGCCGGAAGGAACGCAGACCATGACGACCGGACGTCTCGTCAATATCGAACGGTTCCGAAGCGCTTTGCGCATAAAGTGCTTCATCATCGCTGCTGTTGTATCAAAATCAGCAATAACGCCGTCTTTCATCGGGCGGATGGCTGCAATGTTCCCCGGCGTTCTGCCTATCATCTCTTTAGCTTCCGTACCGACAGCTTCTATTGCTCCCGTATCGGTACGTACTGCCACAACCGACGGTTCCCGGAGAATCACACCTCTCCCTTTCACGTAGACGAGGGTATTGGCCGTACCAAGATCAATACCCAGGTCCTTAGATAATCCTGCAAACATCTATGTATCTCCCTTCAACCTTACAAGTGAACAATTTTAATTCAGCTGCTTAGTTACTAACATGTTTTATTATACGCATTGTTCGTTTTTTTGAGTAGCGTTTTTATAAGAACGTATTAAAATACTGCTATTATCCTAACACAGCACAGATTACCTGTACATATTCCCACAATAAGTAAAAAAAGCACGGCCAATGCTTTTGAACGGTCACCGGGAGACGGACGCAGGAAAAACCGGAGAGCTTTCCTCCCCGGTCAACCATTAGACGTATCCTTTTTCTTTCATGGAGCAGAAACGCCTGTCCCCGATAATCACGTGATCAAGAAGCTCGATCCCGAGCATTTTTCCGGTTTCCGTCAGCCGCTTTGTCACGTCAATATCCTCCTGGCTCGGTTCGGGATTCCCGCTGGGATGGTTATGCAGGCAGATAAACGAAGCTGCCGAATACCGGAGCGCTTCTTTATAAAGTTCGCGCGGGTGGACGATGCTTGCGTTCAGACTGCCGATAAAAAGCGTTTTTTTATGAAGGACCGCATTTTTCGTATTTAAATACAGCGCAACAAAGTGCTCCTGTTTTAAATGGCGCATCTCTTCCATCATATAGTCGGCAACGTCCTGAGGAGAACGGACGACGTGGGTTTCCTCAACAGGAAACTGTTTAATCCGTCTGCCGATTTCCAGGGCAGCCCGGAGCTGCACTGCCTTCGCTTCCCCGATGCCGTGGATCTCCATCAGCTCCACAGCCGTTGCTTCTTTAAGGAGCTTCAGACCGTCGAAATGCTGGATTATCCGACCAGCCAGTTCAAGGACCGATTCTGTTTTCGTTCCTGATCCGAGAAGCAGCGCGATCAGTTCCTGATTGGACAGGGATTCCGCCCCGTCACGCAGCAGGCGCTCCCGGGGGCGTTCGCTTTTTGGCACATCCCGGATCATCATTGCTTTTGACATACAAGGCCTCCTTTTCGGCCCGGCCTTTATCAGCCGAGTCCGTGCTCTTTCAGCGCACGAACCACTCCTGCCACCGGCAGTCCCACGACAGAGAAATAATCTCCTTCGATCCGCTTTACGAAGACGGCACCGAGACCTTGTATCCCGTAAGAACCGGCTTTGTCCTCCGGTTCTCTCGATTGTATGTATGTATCAATTTCTGTTTCTGTTAATGGATAAAATGTCACATTCACCGTTTCCGCAAAGGACGTTTCCCTGCCTTTTGAGAGAATAACGGCCCCGGTATGCACCTGATGCGTCCGGCCCGACAGCATCCGCAGCATATTTTTGGCATCTGCATCGTCCTTCGGTTTTCCGAGCACTTCCCCGTCTGCAGCGACGACCGTGTCCGAACCAAGGACGACAGCCTCGGGAAACTGCTGAAACACATCGGCAGCCTTTTCCCTGGCCAGTTTCTGCACAAGGTCCTCCGGGTTCATGTTCTTATCGAAAATTTCCTCCGTGCTGCTCGGCTTCACAGTAAAGGTGAGCCCGACCTGTTCGAGCAGCTGACGGCGGCGGGGGGACTGCGAGGCGAGAATAAGTGATGTCATGCTACCAGCTCCTTTTAAAAAATGGGCTCTCCGGCCTGCTTATTCTATTGGTTCCCCTCTGCCGAAAAAAGTAATCAGCGGAAGATTTCCTCTAAATGGGAGCCAATAATAAAAAAGAAGTGGTATGAAAAATCATACCACAGTATCTTCCAGTTTAACAGATAAATACGAAAATATGTTCCCTAGTTTCCGAACGGATTCTGCCGTTCTTCTTCATCAGGGTAATCGACCAGCGGGGCTTCATGTTCCAGGTTATCCAGTTCCGGATAATAAAAAGAAGAAATGTGCACTTCATAAACGATGTTTGTTTCTCCTTCAAAAATGCGGGACTCCTCGATATTCTCCCCCTCCTCATCCTGCCTCAGAAAAAGAACAGATTCCACATTTACTTCTCTCGTTAGACTGTCCAGCTCAAACAAAAACGCCGATAACGTTTCGTAGCTGTTTGTGTGCAGTTCTACGATTGCCGTCTGTTTCTGAACTCCGCTGACCGGTTCGTCCTGCAGAGCTCCCGCAGGCATGTCGAGCGGATCGATCTCCCTCTCCTCAGCTGGTTCTGCAGGTTCGGCGTCCCCTGGATCTTCTATCGGTTCTTCTTCAGACTCTTCTGCCGGATCTTCATTTTCTGCTTCCGGTGTTTCCACTTCAGCACCGGCCTCAGCATCGTCTTCAGAAGTCAACGGCTCTCCGGATGTAACGTTCACGACTTCATAAGTGTAAACCGGGTGATCATATTCCATCTGAATGTCTCTGATACGCACGCCGGCTATTTCTTCAGCCATGCCGATATCGAGCAGGAACTGATCGGTCTGACGGACGACAGGCAGACTCTCCTGCCTCTCCGTCGACGTTTCCTCCTCTTCGGCAGCTTCAGCGGACGCTTCCGCTGTTTCCTCTTCCAGAAGAGCGATTCTCTCTTCTTCCTCTGCTAGATTTCTTTCAACAGTCTCCTGAGCGTCCATCCTTGGCTGAACCAACGTAAAAAAGATAAGCAGGAGAGCAGCCAGAACAAGAACTCCCGCAGTCGTCAAAATAACTGTCTGCCTCTTTTTGGTAGTCATGGCTGTTCCACCTCTTCCTCTTCCTGACGTTCCACTTCACGCACGGCATCCGGATTTACGACAACGTTTATTGTCGTAAAGTACTGCGGCAGATATTCTTCATACCAGAATGGGTCTTCTTCCGCTTCTTCATTAATTTCCTCTCCCAGTATACTTTCGACTTCCGCCCGCTGAATCATCGGCGAGTTTTCCAGCTCGTGCTGATACTTCGCAACGTCCGGCATTGTCGTCAGAAGAACTTCCACACGCAGCTGACCTGGAAACTGGTAATCAAAAAATGTCATCATACCCTCCTGCGGCATCAGCCTGACTGTCTCTTCAAGCAGAGCGGAGACCGGCACCACTTTTTCGGCCAGCTCTTCCAGCTTATCGTCAAGTTCATCCAGATCCCCGCTGCGGTATTCGGCCAGCTCCTGTTCAAGTTCGGCAGCCTCCAGCCGTTTTTCTTCCAGTTCCGTTGAAGTCCGTGCAGTTTCTTCTTCCATAGTGGAAACAGTGTTAAGCATAAAGATCAACACTATCAGCCCTGCCAGACCGAGGATCAGAACATAAACCGGAAGCATACTCGTTTTTCTTTTCCGTCGGGGCAGTAAATTAATTTCTACCGGCATCGTTACACCTCTTTTTTCAGTGCCAGTCCGATCGGCGTATAAAACTGCCGTCCGATCGGCTGATTCTGATTTGTTTCCCAGTCGGTCTCTTCAAACAGGCTGACAGGAAGATCGATTTGATTTTTCAACACTTTCATAAATAAATCGGTATAAGGATGATCCCCTGTTACGACTACACCCGTTACCTCAGCTTCTCCGTGCTGATAATGGAACTGATAAAAATTCATCAGCTTTCCGAGTTCTTCCAGGACAGGCTCCCATGAGGCTTTGAGTTCTTCTTCTGTCCCCTGCCACTGCTGTTGTGATTCCTCCCCGGCCTCCCAGAGATGTGCCCCGTCTTCGATAGCTATTGTTCTCACTACGAGAGGAAGCTCTCCTGCAAAAATACTCACCTGCAGCAGCATCGGAGAAAGCTGTAGAAACATCGTATGAGACTCCGCTTCCGTTTTTCCAAAAGCATCATAAAGACGGTAAAGGGCCAGCGCTGAAATGTCAGCGGCGGCAGGTTTTAATTTCACTTCGCGTATCAGCCGCGAAAGAGTCGTCACTGCCTCTTCAGGCGCAGCAAATACGAGCAGTTCCCTCTCTTCCTCGTTCCGGCTGATTTCGTGCCAGTCAAACACCGGCTGCTCTACAGGCAGATGGAGCGTTTCTCCGAGCTCCAAAAATAAATGACCGAGCACGTTCTCATCTTTTACGTCCATTGGAATCGTATGGCGGCGCACAATTGCGAGCGTGTCAGGCAGGGAAAAAACGATCTGTCTTCCCTGCAGCTTCCATGCGTCCGTGCATTCCTGGAGAATGGTGAGGAGCGTATCAACTTCTTTTACCTGGCCGCCCTCGAAAATTCCCGGCGGAAGAAAACGCTCTTCAATTACTTCCACTCCGCTTAGGGAACTGCCCTTCACACGCGCATAGCGAATGACGTGATCGGCAATTAACAGGGCGTGCTGCGTTTTTTTGGGAAAGGAAATATTCATATACGACCCGCTTTCTCTATGTAATACTCTTGCTGAAAATGGTAAAAATTTATTTGTAAGGCTGCCTTGAAAAAAAAGTATTGAAGCGATGAACGTGCGCTTTCGTTACCATGGGAACGCTTCAGCTTATGGTAAAAAGACAGAGCAGGAGCTGCCTTCTCATAAAGGTTCATATATAGCTTGTTTTCAACAAGTTCGCGTAAGGGCCATAAACTTTAACACTGCTATTTGTAAAACGATCTTCTCTAATTATGAGACTGCGGCCCTGCTTTCCGGCAGCTGATCTCTCTTATAAAAATACGAACATTACTAAAGCCTGAATCCAGGAAGCGTAGAGCTCGATCAATGTTTCTCCAGCGAAATAAACAGTTACGGCACCGAGCGCAATAAACGGTCCGAAAGGCACTTCTGTTTTCCGGCCCCATCCCTTTGTTTTCATGCCGATCAATCCGATCACAAGACCGGCTGCGGCCGCGAGAAATAATGACAGAAACATTCCGCTCAGTCCGAGAAGAAGGCCCACAACGCCGTAAAGCTTAATATCGCCGCCTCCTACGCCGCCTTTGGAAACGACAGCCACGAGCAGAAGCAGGACAAAGCCTGCCGCCCCTCCGAGAAACGCATCCCACCACGGATCAAGCGGAGCTGCAGTCAGACGGAGCAGAGCGAGCGGAACGACAAAAAACAAGAGAACTTTATCAGGAATAATTTTTTCGGAAAGATCACTGACGGTAATAATCAGCAGCATCGATACAAACAACAGCGCAGCCAGAAGTTCCCAAGAAAAACCAATCGTATGATAACTCAGGACAAACAGCAGTCCTGACAGCAGTTCAAAAAACGGATAAACAGGCGAAATACTGGTTCCGCATTTCCGGCATCGTCCTCTCTGCAGAACAAAGGAAACAACAGGAATCAGCTCCCATGCACCGAGCGTATAGCCGCATGCAGGACAGTGGGAACGCGGGTGAACGAGCGATTCCCCTTTCGGCAGCCGAAGACCTGCTACGTTGTAAAACGATCCAAGGACAAGCCCTGTAACAAAAATATATATGTACCAGAATACTTCCATTCTTTCAGCTCCAGCCCGCACCAGCGATGATCATGACACTTATTTCCTATTATAGTCGTTTTACGAGAGAGAAGAAACCTCTAAACGAAAGGCATATCCATCTAACTCAGACAGTCAGCCTCATTTTTAAGCTGTGTGAATCTGTTTCATATGTAATTATAAGGAAAAAATTTCTGGACATTGTGAATGATTTTCACTTCGGACGGACGCTTGCCGCGGGGCTCGTCTGCAACTCATTCTTCCAGTGTAAAGCACTGGAAGAATACAGAGTGTTGATTAAGTAAAGAAAGAAGTCTATGTATTCTATTCCTTGTATTTTCTCCTCCGCTTACCGGCGGAAGCCTGCCGTGGGGCTTGTCTTCAGCTATTTCTAATGCCGGACTGCATTGGAAAGGATCTTCAGACGGCGCTTCACACCCACTGGCGTCCCCGCCGGACACTACAGAGAAAATCACCTTTTTTTATAGGAGAAACCTGTATGTAGTACGCTTGTAATCGCAGCAAAGTCTGTCTTTTTGTTCAGAGGCTGGAGCTGTAGAAGGATGAAGAGTGAGTCTTTGTTTTATGAAAGGCAGGTCAGCTGAGAGAGGTTCCCCCGGAAAGCGACTTTTCGAAAGTGGAAAAAGCCAACTGCCTACTTATACAGGAAAAATTACTTTGTAAACAGCCTGAATTCTTCCAGTTTAAAGCACTGGAAGAATGGATTTTCAGACTTCGCTCAAACCCGTCGGAGTTGCCGCCTTTCGTTTCAATCTTCCATCTTTATATATAAATATTTGAATTATTAATTTGATTCAATTTCATAATTGCTTTTATTAAGAAAATATACGAACATTATTAGTTTTTTCAGAAACGAATTTCCTTATTTAAAAAGTGACCGCAGTGCAAGACGGCGTCTCCCGGAGGATCAGTGAAGTCTGAAGATCCACTTTTGCGGGCCCTTCGCAAAAGTCAGCTGAAGACAAGCCCTCGGGAAAGCGTCCGTCTGTAACGGAGGTCACGTTCGGCAGACAAAAAAACTGTTTCCAGCAGGCTTGGCTGCCTGTGGAAACAGTAAGGGTGCTTTATTCTTCAGTACTTGACGTACCGATCGCTTCACGGCCGTCTTCACGGATGTTGGAGATTGTCACTGAGGAGAAAATATTGTCTCCGTTATTAAGTGTTACTCTGTATTCTCCATCCTCACCTGATACGACATATGCATTTTCATAAGCGTCACCGTCCGGATCTTCAAGCTCTGCTTCCAGATAATCAGCACTTACAAGGTTAATCTCACCTTCCGTAGCATCACTTAAAGCATCAAACCTTGTACCTGCATCTGCATTTTCAGAAATAGTCGCGAGTCTTGCTGAGCTTACCATTGCTTCTGCGTTGGCAATGTGGGCGTCCTGACGGGAGTTATCGATGATACCGGAAACGCTCGGTATAGCAATGGCTGCGATGATACCAAGAATAACGATAACCGCCAGCAGCTCCACGAGCGTGAGACCTTTCTGGTTTTTTACATACTGTCGAATGTTCTTTACAATTTTCCTCATGTTCAATCCCTCCAAAAAATCTAATTATTAGTTGATGCATTGTTCCCTACAGTGAACGTTTCCGCCTGAATAAATAAAACCGGCCCTTTCCCCCATAGTTGAAAAAAGCCGGTTGCACTACTCGCTCCTCTTCCATCAAGTGCCCACATAAAACGGAAGTTTCATTGCTCTTTTCATATAGAGTTGCCTGGTTTTAAACGCCTCACAAGTTTCCTCAGCATTTTGCGTGCTTCGGGAACGGGCGAATGGATTAAGGTGATAATAAAGCGCTAGATCAGTTCCTATTGTATACCATATAAAAAATAAAACAAGCTCTTTAGTCCTAAATATTTTGTCTTCCAGCACTTTTTAGGATAAAGTCCTAATCCATTTTGACCCTTGATTTTCTTTTCTGGGCCTAAAGATGAAAAGCTTCTATTGGATCGTATCGAAGACTTCGAACATTGGGACGGCAATAGCTGCGACAATGACCCCGACAACGACGGCAAGTACTGCAATAAGCACGGGTTCAAGCATACTTTTCATACGGTCGGTAGACTGGTCCACTTCTTCCTCATAATAATCGGCAACTTTAGCAAACATCTGATCAAGTGCCCCGGTTTCTTCCCCAACCGCTACCATCTGGGTGACAAGCGGAGGGAAGATCCAATGGTTTTCCATCGGTACAGCCAGTGATTCCCCTTTCTCGAGCGAAACCTTCGAATCCCGGATTACTGAAGCAAGCACTTCGTTACCGACGATCCGCTCCACGATGGAGGTGGCGTGCAGAATCGGGACGGAGCTCGAAAACAGGGAACTCCACGTCCGGCTCATCCGCGCCAGTGCGGCTTTGCGGAGAATGCTCCCGATAACCGGGAGGCGCAGCAGCACGTAATCTTTCCAGTAGCGGTAGGTTCGATTTCTTTTCGCTGCATACATCGAAACCGGAAAAACGAGAGCAAACAGAACAACCACCCACCAGAACTGTGATGCAATGCTGCCTGCTGAAAGAACAAACTGGGTAATCCACGGAAGTTCCGCACCGAAACCGCTGAACATCACGGCGAAGGTCGGTACGACTACTGCCAGCAGAAAGACAACGACTCCGATGGAAGCAGCAGCAAGAATCAGCGGGTAGGAGAGGGCTGACAGCACTTTCTGTTTCAGCCTGTACTGCTTTTCAAACGAGATCGCGAGACGTTCCATAATATCGTCGAGACTTCCGCCTGCCTCCCCGGCTCTTACCATATTTGTCATCAACGGCGGGAATATGTGCCGCTGCTTTTCCGCCGCTTCTGAAAAAGGCGTTCCGCTGCGGATATCTTCCTCTACCGCCGCAAGAGCTTCCTTCCAGAGCTTATTTTTGATCTGGCCGCGCAGCAGTCTGACGCTGTCAACGAGGGATATGCCTGCTTCCAGAAGTGTGGCCATCTGTCTTAAAAACAGCACCAGATCTTTAGCTTTCGTCCGCTGGAACAGTTTAATATCCTGATAAAGCCATCCTTCAAGAGGCAGTACTTCTTTTACATAGATCTGCTTTTTTTCAAGCTTTTCCCGTGCATCTATCGTTGTGGGAGCTTTCAGCCTGCCCTGAACCGGTATTCCCGCTCCGTCCCGGCCGTAATATTGATAAAAAGGCACGTTCGCTCCTCCTCTCTAGTCACTTACGTAAACTGCCGCGGTTTCCTGGTCGATCCTTCTTCCCTGCAGCAGCTTCCTCACCGACATTTCCATCGTATGCATTCCCTGTGTGCGACCAGTCTGCATGACGGTAGGGATCTGGTGGATTTTTTCATTGCGGATCAAATTTTTCACCGCCGGCGTATTCATCAATATTTCGGTTGCAGCGACCCGTTCCTGTTTATCTGCGGTGAGCAGCAGACGCTGGGAAATAACAGCTGCGAGGACCGACGCCGTCTGGATACGGACCTGGCCCTGCTGTTCTGGAGGGAAGACGTCGATGATGCGGTCCACCGTAGAGGAGGCATCGGTCGTATGGAGCGTACCGAGTACAAGGTGGCCGGTTTCCGCTGCGGTAATTGCGGTGCTGATCGTCTCCAGATCGCGCATTTCCCCGACGAGAATCACATCGGGATCCTGCCGCAGAGCTGCTCTCAGCCCATTGGCAAAGCTGTGTGTATCAAAGCCGATTTCCCGCTGGTCCACGAGAGATTTATCGTGAGTATGCAGATACTCGATCGGATCCTCAAGCGTAATAATATGACGGTTCATCGTTTTGTTCATGTAGTGGATCAGGGAAGCGAGCGTCGTTGATTTCCCCGATCCGGTCGGTCCGGTCACGAGCACGAGTCCCTGCTGTTTCTGAGCTATTTTTTCGAGCGAAGCAGGCATGCCGAGCTCCTGAATCGTAGGGACCGATGTCGGTACAATTCGGACAGCAAGGCTGATGCACGCCCGCTGGTAATAAGCGTTGATACGGAATCTTGATACACCGGGAAGTCCGTAGGAAAAGTCCAGCTCCCCTTTTTCTTTGAATGTATCCCACATCGTTTCCGGAATAACGCTACGGGCTGCTGCTTCAGTATCTTCGGGCTTCATCGCTTCCCCGATGCGGCGTACGAGTTCGCCGTTAATGCGGAAAACCGGAGGCATACCGACCGTAATATGGATATCCGACGCCTCTTTATCAAATGCTTCTTTTAAAAGTTCCATTGCAAAACTGCTCAAAGCACGTTCCTCCTCCCTGCTACATATCGTCGGCAGCGACGCGGTAAATTTCCTCCATCGTCGTTTCGCCTTTTATCACTTTAGTGAACCCATCGTCCATTAAAAAAAGCATGCCTTTTTCCTGCAGGTAGTCCCGCACGCGGGAGTGGGGTTCCTGATTGAGCACCATCCCCCGTATCCGGTCATCTATGACGAGAAGCTCATGAATGGCCATCCGTCCCTTGTAGCCCGTGTCATTGCACTGCGGACACCCTTCACCTTTGTACAGCCTGTCTGCGGTAATCTTTCTTTCAGCAAGCGTTTCCTGTTCTACCTTTGTCGGCGTATAGGATGCGGCGCAGGAAGGACAGATCCGGCGCACGAGGCGCTGGCTGACAATACCGCTGAGCGAAGACATGACAAGATAGGGTTCCACTCCCATGTCGACAAGTCGGGGGATCGTGGCAAGGGCGCTGTTCGTATGAATCGTACTGAAAACAAGGTGGCCGGTCAGCGATGCACGTACGGCTATTTCCGCCGTTTCCGTATCCCGGATCTCTCCGACCATAATAACATCCGGATCCTGCCGGAGAATGGAGCGCAGCCCTTTGGCGAAATCCAGGCCGATGGAAGGTTTTACCTGCACCTGGTTGATTCCCGGAAGCTGGTACTCCACCGGATCCTCTGCTGTAATGACGTTTGCTTCTTCTGTATTCCGTCTGTTGAGCGCGGCGTAAAGCGTCGTCGTTTTACCGGAACCGGTCGGCCCGGTGATGAGAATCATGCCGGCCGGGCGGTCGATCAATTTATGGAACGCTTCGGCGTTTGCTTTACTGAAATTCAGTTCTTCCACTTCTTTTACTGCTTCTTCCATATCAAGAATACGGATAACGATCTTCTCGCCAAAGACCGTCGGCATCGTGGAAATACGCAGATCAGCCGGCGTTCCGTCGAGTGTGACTTTCACACGACCGTCCTGGGGGAGCCTCGTTTCCGTAATATTCAAATCGGCCATGATTTTCACCCGGGCGGTAACTGCGTTCTGGTGCTCTTTTGACCAGGCCCTTTCGGTATACATCACCCCGTCAATCCGGGAGCGGAGGACCACTTTTTTCTCGTGGGGATCGATATGAATGTCACTCGCTTTTTTCTTAAGACCGGTAATAAGTGCCTGGTTAACCATACGGATGATCGGCGCTTCCGACTCGTCGTCTGCAATCATGTTATCCGCTGTCCCCTGCTCTTCACCGACTGCCTGCAGGTCTGCCACGTGCCGGTTGTAGTACGTTTCAATGGCATCGTTAATTTCTTTTTTACTCGCTATCACCGGCTCAATTGCAAACCCGGTAGCCATCCGCAGATCATCGAGGACAAAGTAATCCATTGGATCGACCATTGCCGCACGCAGCCGGTCTCCCTTACGTTCAAGAATGAGAAGCTGATTTCTTTCCGCGAACTCCCGGGTTACGGTTTTCGCCGCCTTCTCATCGATTGGATAGCTCCTAAGATGAACCCGTGGAATGCCGAGCTGCCGCTCCAGCACCTTCAACAGTTCATCTTCGGTAAGCAGCCCTGCTTCTATAAGGGCCTCACCGAGCTTTTTGCTGCCTTTCGTACGCACCGTCGTTTCGACTTCATTTGTCGAAACGAGACCGGAATCAACTAGTATATCCCCAAGCCGTTTACGTTTTTCCATCGTAAAGCTTCCCCCTTTTATTTTCCTTCTCCTTTAACCGGAGGAGTGCTTTCTCCGGAAGGTGGTCCGCCCATTCCCGGATCATCGTTTCCTATGTCATTCCGGCTTCCGTTTCTTTCAGATTTCCACTGCTCGAAGCTTGCGGGACTTCCTTCCTCCAGCCACTGTTCAAACGCGCCTTTCGTCTCAGGGGGAACCTGACCGTCTGAAGGTGCTCCATTTTCAAAATCCTCCCGTTCATTTTCTTCGATCCAGTTTTCAAACTCTCCCGGGCTTCCTTCGTTTTCCCACTCTTCATAGGCTTCTTCGGACGGAACGGGCGCGGTGCTTCCATTGCCAAAACCGCCGTCTCCCCCATTAAATCCGTTTCCGGGCCGCGGCCCTTCGTCAAAGCCGTTGTTTTCGTTGAACCAGTCTTCAAACTCTCCCGGGCTTCCTTCATTTCTCCACTCGTCATAGGCTTCCTCGGACGGAACGGGCGCGGTGCTTCCATTGCCAAAACCGCCGTCTCCCCCATTAAATCCGTTTCCGGGCCGCGGCCCTTCGTCAAAGCCGTTGTTTTCGTTGAACCAGTCTTCAAACTCCCCCGGGCTTCCTTCGTTTCTCCACTCGTCGTAGGCTTCCTCAGATGGAGCAGGAGTGGTGCTTCCGCCGTTAAAGCCATTTTCAGGAGACGTACCGTTATCAAAATCAAATCCATTATCGTCAAAAAGCCAGTCGTCGAATTCTCCGGGGCTTCCTTCGTCCAGCCATTGTTCAAAAGCTCCATTCATACCGCTTCCATTACTGCCGCTGTCGTTCTGCTCGTTTTCATCCCAAGGAAAATCCTCAAATGGTTCTTCTTTTTCAGGCACACGGGAAGCGATGTTTCTTTCTTCCACACTGTGTAAAGGAGCATAATAATCTTCGGCGAGCACCTCTTCATCCAGAGGTTCAAACGCATCATCATAGCTCACGACACGAACGGTTTCCATCCGAAAACCATCTCTTCCGTTCTCCACTGTCTGTGTGGAGTTCTCCGCGGTCTGTGTCGAGTAGCGGATTCTGGTCTCAGGCGATGTGCGGGCTGTTTCTTCCACTCTGACATCAATATCATAAGGAAATTCATGCCCATACAGCGATACTTGCAGATCTCCGCCGTTTGTCACGATCTCAAGTTCATATGTATAATCATTCGGATTAAAAAAACGGAAGTCCCGTTCATTTGCTTCCACATTCGCATCATATCCGGCGGGAACAATATCAGGCAGTTCATGCCGCTGGTGACGCTCCTGAATGTCGAAGTTCGTCGCTGCCACGGTTTCAAAAACTGCAGAACTTAAAGCTGCCATCGTTTCCTCTTCCAGCAGTCCGCCTCCGAGCATTTCCAGGAGAGAAAAAGAAGTTCCCCCCTCTATTACAATTCGTCCGTCAGCAGGAAGGACGTCCCGCAGCTGGGCTGACATTCCTCCCGTTCGGGAAGCTTCGCTCAGAAGTCCCTGTTCCGGTTCAGCGAACGATTCTAAATATCCGTGCAGCTGCATGGACTGTTCGCCTTCCGGCAGACCGCCCAGCTCTGTTTCAATGTCCGAAGCCAGTTCCATCACATTAACCGCGTCACGCATATCTTCACGAAACGAAAATTCCTCCAAAGTTTCCTGAAGCAGGGTCTGATCGACGGAAATTGGGACTGTGCCTTCACGCAGTTCGGGATTTTCCAGCATTTGTTCGACAGCCGGTTCAATCTGAACGCTGATTGCTTCCTGAGGCACTTCCTGTTCCTCATCGTACCACGTTAAATAATAGCGGAAGTCCTCTTCCCACGTTTCTACTTCTTCAGACAGAGCTGACATCGCTTCATAACGGTTTAACTCCGAAACATCCACACCGGCAATAAACGTGTCTTCCTGCATTCTTTCCTGCTGAAAAGATATTTGATACATAAGCTGCCCAGTAAAAGCAAAAACAAGCATAAACGCAATACTGCCTGCAATCACTATAAAAGACGCTCCAAACCATTTTAATTTCGTCATGCAAGTTCCCCCTAATGTCCGTTCTCGTCTGGTTGTTCCTGCCCGGGCTGCTGAACCTCGTCATCCAAATCTTCCGGCAGCCTCGCCGCCGTCAAATAAGAGGTCAACAGAGCCAGTACCAGCAGCAGTCCGAGAGCCAGCCCCCAGTGCATGACGGAAAAAGACCAGACGCCCAGCAGCGCGTACACATAGGAAATTGTGACGAGCAGTATCGTTATTTTGTATGTAAATACGGATGGAATAAGCAGCAGGATTCCAAGAAGAACGAGAAATGCCGCTGTTACGAGTAAATATATCATTTATAAAACCTCCCCACTGCCTCATACTTGTATCCTTTCCCCTCATTTTATCTTAGTGCCCCTGACAAAGAAAGGACTATTGCTGTTCCCGAATTAGCTCGGACCTCATGTAACGAATAAACGCATGCGACCCTGTAATGATGATCGTCCGCCCGTCCCGCTCTGCCTGGGAGGTGACCCACTCTGCCGGGCGCGCAGTAAAAGGCAGTTCCGGAAACTCTCGGTACCACTCGTCTTCCGTCATACCCCGAGCATCCGGCATTGCTGTAACTGTCACCTCTCCTGTCTGGTTCATCAGATTCATCATTTCACGCACCGGCTTGTCGCGCATCACGGCTGTTAAGAAGGTTACGTTCGTCAAGGTCTGGGCAAGCCGGCAAAGCTCCCTCACCGCTTCTGTATTATGGGCGGTATCAAGAATCACTTTTTCCGTAAAATGCTCCCACCTGCCAGGATGGCTGCTGCGGGCGAGTGCCGAAAGCTTGGGCTGAACCAGTTCTTCGACGGCGGCAAGCGCTGCCCTCGCATTGCGCGCCTGATGCTCCCCGGGTACAGGCAGCCGGACCGATTCCTCTTTCCAAATGAACATATCCGGTTCCGCAAAAGACCAGTCCCCGGCAAGCGGCTCAAAAAAAGC
This sequence comes from Alkalicoccus halolimnae, assembly GCF_008014775.2. Classification (GTDB taxonomy): domain Bacteria; phylum Bacillota; class Bacilli; order Bacillales; family Salisediminibacteriaceae; genus Alkalicoccus; species Alkalicoccus halolimnae. The sequence continues at coordinate 2,657,456 of NZ_CP144914.1, forward strand.
ACCTGTTTTTTCTGCTTCTTCCCGGAGCCACGCATCTGCTTCCTCACCGCATGCGGAAATACAGCGGACCCCTTCCCGCATAATGCCGGCTTTTTCTCTCGCGACGGCTTCTCTTGTTCCTCCAAGGTATTCTGCGTGGTCCGTCCCGATCGAAGTGAGGACGACCGCTGCCGGTTTAAAAGCTACGTTGGTCGCGTCAAGACGGCCTCCCATGCCGGCTTCGATGATCAGCACGTCCGGTTTCAGAATCTCTGCCGATGCCGTATAGACCACGGCTGTAAGCAGTTCGAACGGACTGACTTTCTCCCCAAGTGCGGCTTCTGTCTTCTGAACAGCGGGGAGAACGAGTTCCACCGCCTTATCGAAAATGGCTTTTGAAACAGGCACTCCGTTGAAAGTAAGCTGTTCGTGGCGCTCTCCGAGTGACGGAGTCGTAAACGAAGCGGTCGTTTTTCCACCTTCCTGAAGCAGCTGATCGATAAAAGCAACGGTGGATCCTTTGCCGTTTGTGCCGGCTGCGTGAATGAGCGGACGGGCATTCTGAGGATGGCCGAGTGCTTCCATCAGCTTTTCCATCCGCGTCAGCGTGTACACGATACCCGCATCCTCACGATCTGCAAACGCCCTGTCTGAAGCTGTCATATGATATGCTTCCTTTCTATCGTTGATTTTCCTGCCCATTAATGAAAAAATCAGGTTATCTGTACATTATACATAAGGGAGTTTCCTCATGCCTACAAACGTTTCCTGGCTCGTATACAATGGCGGGCTCTATACCGAAAAATTTAAAGACTACGAGCGGCTGATCACCGAAGCGGCTTCTCGAAGAGGCCTGGACATGCATCCTGTCGCAAACGACGAACTGCTCGTCCAGCTGTCTGAAACGGGAGCGGTCGACACGGAAAGCCGGCTTCCGGAACCGGACTTTATTCATTTTGCGGATAAAGATATTTTTCTTGCTGAGGCCCTTGAAGCAGCGGGCATGCGCCTGTTTAACTGTTCTAAAACGATCGCGCTCTGCGATGACAAGCGGAGTATGCACCGGGCATTTGCGGCAAAAGGCATTCGTCAGCCGAAAACATACATGGCGCCGATGGCCTACAGCGGCGTCGGACGGGAAGACCTTCATTACGTGGAACGTGTCCAGGCGCTGCTGGGCTTTCCACTGATTATTAAAGAAGCTTTCGGTTCCTTCGGAGAGCAGGTATACTGGATTGAATCACGGGAGAAGCTCTTCGAAACCGCTGCGGGGCTGCAGGGCACACCGCATCTCTATCAGGAAGTGATTACCGACAGTATCGGTAAAGATGTGCGTATCAATGTGATTGGCGGCAAAGCAGTCGCTGCGATGAAGCGGACGTCAGCCGCTGATTTCCGGGCAAACGTCACGGCCGGAGGCGCCGCGGAACCTTACAGAGCGTCAGCCGCTCAATTAAACACGGCACTTCAGGCGGCACGCGCCGTCGGGGCGGACTTTGCGGGGGTGGATTTATTTTTGAATGACGGAGAGCCGATCGTCTGCGAAGTGAATTCCAATCCACACGTTCGCAGTATTATTGAGTGCACCGGCATACACGTGGAAGACGATATGATCGAGCACATGATGCAGAAAGGAAGTCGTTTATGATAACAGGATGGGTCATTTATAAAGAAGAGGATAAAAAGCGGAATGAAACATTTATTTCGTGGATGCAGGAGGCTGCCTCGCGGAGAGGAATGATCCTCGAAGTTGTTACGTATGAATCGCTTGCGGTCACGCTTTCCGGCAGAGAAGCGATGTTTCCCGGAAGGCCGAAGCCGGATTTTCTCGTCGTGCGCACCTGCACTCCGTGGCTCAATGAAGCAGCTGAAATGAGAGGCATCCGTGTGTTCAATTGTTCGAAAGTCAGCCGTATCGCCAATGATAAACGGCTGAGCCACGCATATATGAACTGTCTCGGTATTCCAATGCTTCCAAGTACAGCTGCTCACCGAAAATCTCTGCACTATATGAGTCCTTCCTATCCGTTTATTCTGAAAGACCCTTTCGGCCGCGGCGGCACCGGGGTGGAATGGATTGCCCGGCCGCAGCAGCTGAACCGGACGCTGAAAGACGAACTGCTTATGCAGCCGGTCGGTGGTCAGCGAGGACGGGACGTACGGGTCTACGTCGTCGGTGGAAAAATTGCCGGAAGTATCCTGCGGGAATCACAAACCGATTTTAAAGCGAACATTTCAGGAGGAGCGAACGCCGTATTTTACGAGCTTTCTGACGCTGATAAAGCTGTTGTGCATACGATTACCGCTTCCTTGAAACTTGATTTTGCAGGCCTTGATTTTCTGCTCGACGAAGAGGACGGTCTCCTCTTTAACGAAATGGAAGATGCGGTCGGATGCCGCAGCCTGTACATGAACAGCTCGGTCGATATCGCGGATGTATTTATGGAGCACGTTTTCAGCGAGCTAGTATAGCTTCTGCTTCAGCGCGTAGATCACGGCCTGCGTGCGATCGTGCACCTCGAGCTTCATCAGAATGCTGCTAACGTGAACTTTCACCGTTTTGACAGCAATAAACAGCTCATCCGCAATTTCCTGATTCGATTTCCCCTCAGCCATGAGGCGCAGTACCTCCCGTTCACGGTTCGTCAGCGACTCGTGCACCGGTGCTTCCTTCGGCTTGCGCATCCGGCTCATAACTTTCGTCGCTACAGCCGGTTCAAGAACGGACTGCCCCGCATATGTATCACGGATCGCCTTCGCAATATCAGCTGCGCGCGACGTTTTCAGCATATAGCTGAAAGCTCCTGCTTCAAGTGCCGGATACACTTTTTCATCGTCCAGAAAGCTGGTCATTATGAGCACTTTCGCTTCCGGCGTTTCTTCCATAATCCGCCGCGTCGCTTCGATACCGTCCACCGGCTCCATAACAAGATCCATCAGAATCACATCCGGCTTATGTTCGCGGACAAGCTGTACCGCCTCTTCCCCATCGGCCGCTTCGGCGACGACGTCAATATCCGCCTGCGCTTTTAAATACGCAGACACTCCGATCCGCACCATTTCATGATCATCCGCAAATACTACCCGGATCATTGTTTTTCCCCCTCCTTCCAAATCGGGATCTGTACTTCAATACGCGTGCCTTCTCCCGGTATGCTGACTACTTTCAGCCTGCCTCCTACTTCTTCGGCGCGTTCCTTCATCGTCGACATTCCATAGGAACCGTGCGCCTCCTCCTGCACGCGGAATCCTTTCCCGTCGTCCACGACCTGCATAATGACTTTCCCGTCCCTCTCCATCAGCGTCACACTCACTTCTCCGGCACTGGCATGACGCAGGCTGTTCGAAACTGCTTCCTGAAGAATCCGGAAAAGATGGTCTTCCACGCCTTTATCCAATGCGACTTCTTCCAGCCTGCTTTCGACATTTACCGGTACTTTCTGCTTTAATTCGCCGAGCAGCTCTTCCATTCCTGCTTTGAGTGATTTATCTTTCAGCGCAGCCGGACGCAGATGCAGGAGAAGCGCCCGCATTTCCAGCTGCGACTGATTTATCATTCGTTCCACAAGCTGAAACTGATCCTTAACTGCTCCGGAATATTCTTCGGACTCATTAATGGCCGCTGCCAGCATGGAAGCTGCAAACAGCTGCTGGCTGACCGAATCATGCAGTTCCCGGGCAAGCCTCGTTCTTTCCTGAACAATTACTTCCTGCAGGCTTTTTTCTCTGTCGGCCGCTTTTTCGGCAGCGGCCTGCCGCGTACGCTGCGTCTGCCGGGCCAGCTTTTCCTGCAGTTCAGCGATTTTCCGAAACACTTCCTGCTTATGGACGGCCGTTTCCGATCCCTCTGTACCGAGAAGGGCTTTGTCGAGCCGGGTCTGCAGCTGTTTGTTGTATTCTTTCCAGTGGGCGTGCACAGCGAGCCCTGAAAACAGCACAAAAAGAACGGCTGTCCCGCCTGCAAAAAGTAGATAGGGAATGCCGAAAACAGCGGTGCTCCAAAGAATTCCTATAGACTCGGGTGGAAAAAGCATCACGGTCACCGTACCAATGACGAGACATACGAGGAGAGTCAGAACGCTGATCGTGAAAACGAGTCTTGCCGCAATCGTCATACCCGCTTCACCTCCAGATCCCCGGAAAGAAGCGAAGTAACGATTTTCACCCTGCTTTTTGCCTCGTCGTAGCCTTCGGTCTGAAAAGAGACCGATTCATTCAGCAGCTTCTCTTCTGTCTCCTCAAACAGGTTCAGCTTCCCGTAAAACGCGCTGTGCGAAACCTGGACTTCAAGATCGTAAGGTACGAGAATCGTCACCGGACCGAGCAGATGGCGGATCGATACGACTGCTGTGTCACGGATCACCGTGTTGCTTAAATCAATCGTTTTACTGCCGACACCCGTTTGAATATTAATGTCGCGCCACTGGTACGGTTCTTCTGCCGTCGCCTGGGTCCCTGCAAAACGCTGCTGGAAGAGCGGCTCTGTCTGAAGTAACGCTGCGGGCCTGGGGGCGGCTGCCGTCTGCGGCTCCATGCTTTCAGGCGTATTTTTCCCGCGTCTGTATTCCAATACTAATAGCACGAGCACAGCGATAATGAAGAATTGGACAGCAAACAAACTCAGCAGCTGGATGATCAGCCCGATAATGCCTATCCAGCAGAGCAGTTTTCCAAACGACGTTTCATACTGCTTCCAGCCGATGTAGGCGAGGAACACGAGAATGGCGACGCCGGTAATCATACCGGCGCCGTGGGTGAGCAGTTCGATGACGAGAAAGAGGAGAGCAAGTACAAATACTGTATTGAGTCGTTTTGTTGGTATACTTCTCAGCACTGGCGCCCTCCCCTTCCGTCTGTTTATTTATTTCCAGTTTATCATTTATTCAGAAAGTCAGCTGGATTATCTTTCGGGGTATGCCTCTTTTCAAGCAGCATCAGCTGACGCTCCATGTCATTCATCTTACTTTCATCTGCTTCTTCCGGAACCGCTTTTTCTTCAGACGGCTTCGCCTTCATTACGCTCATTTCCCTGCGCAGCTGGGCCGCGTCTTCTTTTCGTCTGGCTTCCAGCTGGTCCAGCTCCATATCACGGAGCTGATGCTTCAATTCCTGAAATGCTTCTTCAAGCTCCCGCTGCTGCTCCTCTGCCTCATTTATGACAGAGGCGAGCCTGTCTCTGCGGAGTTCGTAGGCTGCGATTTCTTTTTCTGCATAGGCAGCAAGTACGTCCTCGTTCTCTTCCCTTGCCAGGTGCAGCTGACGTCGCTTCGCGGCAATCGTGACATCCACTTCATCCCGCTCTTTTTCGTATGCAGCGAGCAGCTGTTTTTGTGCCTGCAGTTTCTTTTCCAGCTTTTCCGTTTTTGTGTGTTTGGCGCTGAAGTTATCGGCAGCTGCTTTTTGCAGCGAACGATCTCCCGCAAGTTTTTCCCAGTCCTGTTTCATGATTTCCTTCATTCTTTCCCAGACGTTATTCATGTCAGTTTCGCTCCTTTCGGGTTTTCACTCTTGTAGCTTCGGTATAGAACATAGAGGAAGTACAGTGCCAGCACTCCGATAATTGCCGTGACATTTGCCAGCGTCAAACTAAGTACAATGACTCCTATAACCGCCCATATCACTTTTGCCGCCGTGGATTCTGCTTTTACAAACTGTTTGTAGGAAACATACAGCAGCCAGGCTCCCACAGCGAACAGGATCATCGGACCGAGGTTGCTTAATACGAGAATGACCGCCACTATAATCCCGAGAAACAATAAAAATTTCATGTTCTTTCCTCCTTCGTTTTTCTATACCTTTATATTACGTCCGATCCTCGTTTTGCGTAACGAGCCGGCGCCGTATTTTCTTCTAGGACCGGAGGCGTAACCGGCCTGAACTTTCCGGCACAAAAAAGCTGCCTTCAGTATTTTCTGAAGGCAGCTGTCATTGGCTGCTTTTAATCCTGATTCGGCATGAACTCGTCTTTCACTTCTTCGGGTTCTTCTCCAAACAAGTGGGAAGTCTGCTCATATGCTTTCTTTTTCGTTTCTTCGCTCACGTGGGTGAATACCTGGCGCAGCGCATAAATAATGAGTGCCAGATCATCCATAAAACCGACGACCGGTATGAAATCCGGTATAATATCGACCGGCAGAATTAAATAACCAAGTGCCCCGGCGATCGTCAGCTTCGCTTTTCTCGGTACCCCGTCGTCCTGCATGGCGTAAAATAAAACCAGGCTGTAATAAACAAGTTTTCCGCCCATTTTCTTTCCTGCCGCTTTCAGTTTGGTCCAGAATTTATTTTCACTGTACTCATCGGTAGATTTTTCAATTAATGCCGGATGATTCATATTTTCCACTTTTTTCTCGTACTCGTCTTTTTTCATGAGGGCCTCCTTTAATAGTTTCTTTATACCGGAAATACTCCGCACTTTTAGAGCACACCGGCTTTTTTAATCAAATTTCAATCAGGATTGTTTATATTAGAATTATACCAGATATTAGGATTTTACAGAAATGATAGAAAAGCGTAACTTCAGTTTGAAAAGAAAAGAGTTATTTCCATAAAGATGCTTTCCCGGCACCCCTGAATTGAGTACAGCAAAAGACCTTCGTGACAGCGGGGCGTCATGAAGGTCTTCCAGCATATGGATGCTTAAACTGTGCTCCAGACGCACGCTGTACGAAAATCGGTTTCCCGAATCAGCGGAACACGGCCGCCGCACCGGTATCAACCGGCATACGCTCTTTTGGAAGCACGACAAGCGGCACGCTTTTTTTGAAAGCCAGTTCCGTTAAGTCTCCGAGAATATCACTTCCACCGTGATTTTCTTCGCTGCCTCCTATTACTTCTCCTGTTGACGTGTCTACGTTTCCCGGAACGACTCGGTCATCTTCAATTAAAATGTGGGCAAGCCTGTTTTCCACAGCTGCAGCAGCAATCTCTTCCAGATGCGGAGAACCGCTTCCGTTTGCTCTCGCATTTTCGAACGTTTCCACCAGTTTCTTCGTTTTTTCCAGATATAGCGGCTCAATGATCTCCCAGACCCGCTTCGTCATTTCATGAGCATCCATGGAATCATAAGCACTTTTTACCCCTTCATCCATCAGGTAGGGGTTGCTGCTGATTTTCCGGAAATGGCCGTGGTGCTCTTTCACCGCTGCCAGTATGAGCGGCAGCTGCGTTTTTTTCGAATGATTCTCGGTAACGTAGCGGTCGACAAAGCGGAAAAACTTCTCCGTATCTTTATCGATCTCGTCTTTCTTTCCGCCCTGCCCAAAATAAGAGCCTCCGCTTCCTCCACTGCCCCCGAAAGAACCTTTATCAATGTGGGATTCCGTCGGCTGATCTCCAATAACATCCTTTTTTGTTCGTGCTACGTCTGCCGGGAGGGCTACTTCCTTGAACCCGTAGCGGTTTCCTTCGAAAAGGCTGAACGTGTGCATGTTGAGTCCGAGCAGCTGATAGTAATCCGCCGACTGAAACACGCGGATCAGGGGACTGATGTGCGGACGATCTCCGGCAACAGCAGTTTCTTTAACCGGCCGGGACAGTTTATAAATAACGCAGCTTTTTTCTGTAGCAAACAGCGCAAGTCCTTCGTCGACCGTCCGCCAGAAAGGACGGTCCTGTTCGAGCTCGTACACAGGCTCAAGCAGCTTCTCTGTGTTTACGTCCGGAAACTTATCCTCCAGCGCCTGCTCTGCTTCTTTAAGAAGTTTGCGGAAAACAAGGGCATTCTGCTGCTTTTCGGGGCCCGCCTTATGAGTAGGCTGGTAAAGCGAGACAAATGGGGCCGTCTTTTCATAAATGATGTGATGTGGGAATCGTTCAGCAATTTCGTACATACTACATCCGCCTCCATTCATAATGAACACTTGAACTGGCTGCACGGCTGAAAAAACTGCTCATTTTTCCAAAGTTCGTAGTAAAGAACTTAATTACTTCGATTATACAATATCTGGCTCCATGAAAGGGATGAAATTTTTGCTGTTTTTTAAATTATTTTTTATATTGTTCTTTATCGAGATTTAACCCGAAAAAAGCCTGTTAGACAAATCCCCGTCTAACAGGCTTTTTAACACTTTGTCCTTCTACCCGCGTGCTTTCCAGGCTGTCTTCATGTACCTTCTGAGACAGCCTCTTCCCTTATTCATCGGGTTTTGTGCCAGTTGCTTCTTTCTTTCTCTTTCTTTTCCTGAAAAGCTGCAAACAGGCGGTCTGTAACCAAACGGCTTTCCGAAAGCAGATGGTGGTCCACCTGCCTGATCGAAAGCAGCTCCATCGTAGTGGAGGTAAGAAAAGCTTCATCCGCTTCATGCAGTTCTTCTGTCGTAAAGCGTGTTTCTTCGAGCGGAATACCTGCTTCCCGTGCCGTATCAATCACGACGCGCCGCGTGATCCCGTGAAGAATGCCTTTCGTTGCCGGATGCGTTTTGACAATGCCGTCTTTCACAATAAACACGTTGCTGCTGGAGCCTTCTTTGACGACATTGTTGTCTACAAACAGCGCTTCCTGAGCCCCCGCTTCCACCGCCTCCTGCTTGGCCATAACGTTTGGAAGCAGGTTGAGTGATTTGACGTAGCACAGTTTCCAGCGAACATCATCGCGTGTAATCACATCCACGCCGCTCATCCGTTTATCCTCTGGTACAATACGCGCGTCTTTAATAATAATCGACAGCGCAGAAGCCGCAGGTTCGGGGAAATGATGCTGGCGAATATGGATGCCGCGGGTTATCTGAATATATATTTCCGCTTCCAGAATATCGGAACGCCGCAGGGCTTCAAGCGCGAGCCTTTCAATTTCCTGCGCCGGATAGGGAAGCTCCATGCGGATGAGCCCCGCACTTTCCTCCATGCGCTCCATATGCTCTCTCATAGTGAAAGGAACCCCATTGTAGACACGGATCACTTCGTAAATGCCATCGCCGAACTGATGGCCTCGTTCCTGAATTGGGATAACCGGTTCGTCGACTTCAATGAACCGGTCCTGATAAAATGCAATCTCAGGCATGATGATGCCTCCTTAATTCTTCAGTTCTTCGAGGCGTGCGAGAACTTTGTCCCGCTGCTCGCTGTAATCCTGCTCTTTAGCACGTTCCTCGTCGACGACTTTCTGAGGTGCTTTAGCGACAAACCCTTCATTGGAAAGCTTTTTCTGTACACGCGTCACTTCTCCGTCCAGGCGCTTCACTTCGGTCTGCAGGCGCTTCACTTCAGCATCAAGGTCGAGCAGACCGGCAAGCGGCATGTAAAGTTCCACACCGGATAGTACAGAGCTCATTGATTTTTCCGGAGCGTTAAAGTCGGTACCGACCGTCAGCTCAGACGGGTTACAGAATTTCTCGATGTACGCTTTGCCGCGCTCAAGACGTCCGAGGACGTTTTCAGTGTTGGCTTTCACGTACAGCGTTATTTCTTTCGACATCGGTACGTTCAGCTCGGAGCGGGTGTTTCGTACCGAGCGGATGATTTCCTGCAGCAGCTGCATGTCCTTTACAGCCTCGGCGTTAGAATACGGATTCTCTGCCGGCCACGAAGCCGTCGTGATCGAATCACCTTCGTGCGGAAGGTGCTGCCACACTTCTTCTGTAATAAACGGCATAAATGGATGCAGCAGACGCATCGTCTGATCGAGTACATATGCGAGCACCGAGCGCGTCGTATGCTTGGCATCTTCATCTTCGCTGTTTAACGGAAGCTTCGCCATTTCAATATACCAGTCGCAGAAGTCGTCCCAGATAAAGTTGTACAGGGCACGTCCTACTTCCCCGAACTCGTAAAGATCAATATACTTCGTTACGTGGGTAATCGTTTCATTCAGTCGGGTCAAAATCCATTCGTCCGCAATTGATTTCGGTCCGCTGAGGTCGATCTCCTCATATTTCAGGCCGTCCATATTCATCAGTGCAAAGCGGGAAGCGTTCCAGATTTTATTGCCGAAATTCCAGTTCGCTTCAACTTTTTCCCAGTAGAAACGAAGGTCCTGACCCGGAGAACTGCCGGTGCTAAGGAAGAAACGAAGCGCATCTGCGCCGTAGCGGTCGATGACATCCATCGGGTCCACTCCGTTACCGAGCGACTTGCTCATTTTCCGTCCTTCGGAATCGCGCACAAGCCCGTGGATAAGCACGTCTTTAAACGGACGCTCTTCCGTAAAGTGCTGGCCCTGGAAAATCATGCGCGCTACCCAGAAGTAAATGATGTCGTACCCTGTGACCAGGGCATCTGTCGGATAATAGCGCTTGAAGTCTTCGGCATTCTCATCCGGCCAGCCCATCGTTGAAAACGGCCATAATGCCGAAGAAAACCACGTGTCAAGAACGTCTTCATCCTGTTCCCAGTTCTCGCTGTCCGCCGGGGCATTTCTTCCGACGTAGGTCTCGCCCGTTTCTTTATGGTGCCACGCCGGTATGCGGTGTCCCCACCAGAGCTGGCGGGAAATACACCAGTCGCGGATATTTTCGATCCAGTGCAGGTACGTTTTTTCAAAACGGTCCGGGACAAAGTTCACTTTTTCTTCCTTCTTCTGCAGTTCAATCGCCTGTTCCGCGAGAGGGCCCATCTTAACGAACCACTGCGTGGAAAGGTACGGCTCTACGACGGCACCGCTCCGCTCGGAATGGCCGACGCTGTGCTCGTGGTCTTCGATATCGAAGAGAATGTCCTGCTCCTGAAGATCTTTAACAATCTGCTTCCGGCATTCAAACCGGTCCTGGCCTTCGTATTTGGCGGCGTTTTCGTTCATCGTCCCGCCTTCATCCATGACGAGGACACGTTCAAGGTTGTGGCGGTTGCCGATTTCAAAGTCATTCGGATCGTGGGCCGGAGTAATTTTCACCGCGCCGGAACCAAATTCCATATCCACGTAGTCGTCGGCCACAATCGGAATTTCCCGGCCGATAATCGGAAGCGTGACTGTCTGGCCGATCAGGTGCTGATAGCGCTCGTCTTTAGGGTGAACGGCGACTGCCGTATCTCCAAGCATCGTTTCCGGACGCGTCGTAGCCACTTCAATGTGCCCGGATCCGTCCGCGAGCGGATAGCGCATATGGTAAAAAGCGCCTTTGACGTCCTGATAAATAACTTCAATATCGGAAAGCGCCGTTTTCGTTGACGGATCCCAATTGATAATGTATTCCCCGCGGTAAATCAGTCCCTCTTCATAAAGGCGGACGAATACTTCGTTAACTGCTTCGGAAAGGCCGCTGTCGAGAGTGAACCGCTCACGCGAGTAGTCGAGAGAAAGTCCCATTTTCGCCCACTGCTCGCGGATAAACGAAGCGTACTCCTCTTTCCAGTCCCAGCTTTTTTCAAGAAACTTTTCGCGGCCGAGGTCATAGCGGGAGACGCCTTCTTCCTTCAGCTTCCCTTCCACTTTCGCCTGCGTAGCGATACCGGCATGATCCATTCCCGGAAGCCAGAGCGCGTCGTAGCCCTGCATCCGCTTCGTGCGGATAAGAATGTCCTGAAGCGTCGTATCCCAGGCGTGTCCGAGATGAAGCTTTCCTGTGACGTTCGGCGGTGGAATGACGACCGTATACGGCTCTTTCTCCTTATCCCCCGCTGCTTCAAAAAATCTGCCTTCCACCCAGTACGAATACCATTTGGCTTCCGTTGCCTGCGGATCGTACTTCGGCGGCATCGATAAATCCTGCTGCTGTTCTGCCATGCGTATCTTCCTCCCATTGATTTTTTACACACAAAAAGCCCCCCTGCCTCAAAGGACGAAGAGGGCTGTAATCCTCGCGGTACCACCTTTGTTTACTGTCCATTCTCCTCCGGCTTTAAACGCTTCCGGCACGATGTCCAGTACACTCCCGGCCGTAACGTGGCTGAACCGTCCGCGGCTACTCTGCTTCACAGCGGCTGCTCCGGAGCGACTTTCCCGTTTTCCATCACAGACGGCCTCCCAGCGGCAGTTTATGCCGGCCGTCCTCTCTGAGAAATTTTCGACGGTACTCTTCTCCATCTCTGCATGTCTTCTATTCACATTTTACAACGGCGGCTGTCAAGAATCAATACTATGAATCGATGAGCCCCGCCTGGACCCCTTTTTGCTTATAAAGCGAAAGGAAATGCTTATGGGACGGGCGCAGTTCCTGTGGCAGGGCCGTGAGCGGAAACCAGCGCAGCTCGAGTGTTTCCTCGTCGCTTTCGGAAAGATCTCCGCCCGGGTTCATACACGTATAAAGCGTCGTTACGGCATAATAAGGATCTCCATTCGGAGCCTCCACATAGTAATCTTCTCCGGAAAAGACGCCGAACACGTGCAGTTCTTCGTCCGGAAGCTTAAGTCCGGTTTCTTCTTCCACTTCCCGCCGGGCGGTTTCCCGGAAACTTTCTCCGACTTCCATCAGACCGCCGGGAAGTCCCCAATGGCCGTCGTCGCGTTTTTGAAGCAGAATATCATCCGCTTCTGTATGTACAATGACCGAAGCTCCCGGCAGAAGCAGCGTTTTACTGCCGACCTGGTCCCGCAGTTCTTTAAAATAACTCATTACATCCACCTCCTCAGGCTAGTGTAGCGGATTCCTCTGTAATTAGCGACCATTTTCCAGACCGCACCTGCTGAAAAAGTTCCATTTAACACCGTATATTAAGAATACAAACAGAAAATGCTGCCCTTGTTACTAAAACAAAAACCGTACATAAAGGCTTCTTTATACTTAAAAATTTCAGCTATCTGCACAGCAGTAGGGGGCTGCCGCTTCCGCCTGACGATGGACGCTTTCCGGAGGGAACGACCTCAGCTAATTTCTTCCTTTCAATGATCGGAAGAAATGGATCTTCGGTTCGTCCTCAAATCCTCCCGGAGTCGCCATCTTCGGCTTCCGCAGCAGCTCTAAAGCTGACAGCTTTTCTTATTATATAAATTGAACTTAATATTTATATAGATAGAAGGTATGACGACGAAAGCGGTCTTCCCTATCGAAAGAAAGAATGGTGTTATCTTTTTGAACGGCAGAGCGTTTTTGGCGGAAGAACTGAAAAGAAGGACAGGCCGATGCAGAGCCCATGGGGCGGCTCCGGGGCGAAATTAGGTCGAGTCGAAGATCCATTCCGCCAGACCATAGGGAGGAAGGGGTTAGCTGAGGCCGGTCCTGCGCCCCTTGGAAACGAAATCGGCTGGTTACAGAAACGGAACCTAATTATTAAGTTCAACATCTATAACTGTATTAGTTTTCAGTATTGTTATTAAAGAGCGTCTCTGCCCGGGAGCTGGCTTTACTGAATGGAAAGTCTATTAATGAAAGACAGACCTTCTCTTTATATCATTCACAAAAACGAAGCGGAAGCCGGCCCGTTGAGAAGGAGGTCGGAAGATCCCACAGGAAGCAAGTCCGAGGTAGTTAAGAACTCCCCCACAACAGAGCTGAAGCGAAGTTATCTATAATAACCACAGCGAACGTTATCAGAAACACTTTTGCTGAATAGTTTCACCATTATAGACGTAAATAACCTTCAATATTTTATTTTCTAAGTAGACTTCCTAAAAGTCTGCCGCCTAAAGAAACCTCTGACCTGTCCCCTTCTTTCTGAAGCGAACGGCGGTGACTCCTGCGGGATTTAAGCAAAGTCTGAAGATCCTTTATGGAGAAGCCGCGCTTCTCCGTAAAGAGCTGAGGACGAGCCCCGCGGAAAGCTTCCGCCGGTGAGCGCAGGAAAGAAAAGAACCGGTGTATATACAGAATAACCGGTAATTGTACAAAGAAGAAGACTTTGTCTACAAACCAAAAGCCGCCCGGAAAGGCGGCTTTCTTTTCTTTATTTACTTTCGTAAGCCATGATGGAAAAAGCTTTCTCTGCAGCTTCGAGTGTTTTGTCGATATCTGCTTCCGTATGCTTCGTGGATAGAAACAGCCCTTCAAACTGGGATGGAGGAACGGATACACCGTTTTCCAGCATCAGATTAAAATAGCGGCTGAACATGTCAAGATCCGACGTTTTTGCCGTTTCAAAATCCCGTACCACTTCATTTGTAAAGAAGAAACCGACCATCGATCCGGCACGCGTCGTCCAGTGAGGAATGCCGTGCTTTTCTGCCGCAGCAGCGAGTCCTTTTTCCAATCTTCTGCCGATTTTCTCAAAGTACTCGTAGCTCTCCGGCGTCAGCTGGCTGATCGTCTCATAGCCGGCTGTCATTGCGAGCGGGTTGCCGGAAAGCGTGCCCGCCTGATAAATGTTCCCTTCCGGAGCAATCCGTTCCATAATGTCGCGTCTTCCTCCGAAAGCACCTGCCGGCAGTCCACCGCCGATGACTTTACCGAGGCAGGTAAGGTCCGGAGTTACCCCGAGCTCTCCCTGAGCACAGTTATAACCGACGCGGAAGCCGGTCATTACTTCATCAAAAATAAGCAGGGAACCGTATTGTTCTGTCACTTCGCGGATGCCTTCCAGATAACCTGGATCAGGACGGACAACGCCCATATTGCCGGTAACAGGTTCAATAATGACACCGGCAATATCGTCCCCGAATTTTTCAAAGGCAAGCTTCAGGCTTTCCAGATCGTTGTATGGAACGGTCAGCGTGTTGGAAGCAATGGAATCGGGTACTCCCGGACTGTCCGGTAGTCCGAGTGTTGCTACACCGGAACCTGCTTTAATCAGAAGGGAGTCCGTGTGACCGTGATAACAACCTTCAAACTTCAGAATTTTGCTGCGTCCTGTGTAGCCCCGTGCAAGGCGGAGTGCACTCATCGTTGCTTCTGTGCCGGAGCTTGTCATACGCACGACTTCCACAGAGGGAACGCGGTCAATGATCAGCTCGGCCAGCTTTGTTTCCGTTACGTGGGGTGCGCCGAAGCTCGTGCCTTTTTCCGCTGTTTCTTTAATTGCATCAATGACCTGCTTGTCGGCATGTCCGTGAATGAGCGGTCCCCAGGAAAGGATGTAGTCAATATACTCATTGCCATCGAGATCCCATAGCCTGGAGCCTTCTCCTTTATCAAAATAAACCGGGTCGCGCCCAACAGAATTAAATGCCCGCACCGGACTGTTCACACCGCCCGGCATAAGCGGTTTTGCTTGTGCAAATGCTTCAGAAGATCGGTTCCAGTTCATATAAACACCTCGTTAATGAATTATTTGTTCAGCCAGTCGGCAACATCTTTCGCAAAGTACGTGAGAATCAAGTCAGCTCCGGCCCGCTTCATGCTTACCATTTTCTCCATTACGACTGCCTCTTCATCGATCCAGCCGTTCTGGGCAGCTGCTTTAACCATCGAATATTCCCCGCTGACGTTATAGGCTACAATCGGCAGTTCTTCGCGTTCTCTTACGTCACGAATAATATCGAGGTAGGAAAGGGCCGGCTTGACGATAAGGAAATCGGCGCCTTCTTCCACATCGGAGCGTGCTTCGCGAAAAGCTTCGCGGCGGTTCGCAGGATCCATTTGATACGTTTTGCGGTCTCCGGACTGCGGAGAGGAATGCGCCGCATCACGAAACGGCCCGTAAAAAGCAGATGAGTACTTGACCGAATAGCTCATAACGGGTACGTGCTTGAAGCCCGCTTCATCAAGTCCCTGACGGATCGCTGTCGTAAAACCATCCATCATATTGGAAGGGGCGATAATGTCCGCTCCCGCTTCCGCCTGGGAAACGGCTGTTTTGACGAGCAGGTCAAGCGACTCATCGTTAAGAATCTGCCCGTCCTGAACGACGCCGCAGTGCCCGTGATCGGTAAACTGACAGAGACACGTATCGGCAATAACCGTCAGTTCCGGATGATTTGCTTTAATCTGCCGGGTGGCGCGCTGCACAATGCCTTCTGTATCGTAGGCACTTGTGCCGACAGCGTCTTTATGGGCCGGAACACCGAAAAGAATAATCGCCTGAATACCTTTCTCCACCGCTTCTGCAGCTTCTGCATCGACGCGGTCAAGCGACCACTGGTACACCCCGGGCATGGAATTGACCGGATTTTTAATATCGTTTCCGTCCATGACGAAAATAGGATAAATTAAATCTTTCGTATGCACGTGCGTTTCGCGTACTAAATCCCGCATTCCTTTTGAATTACGAAGGCGGCGGTGACGGTCAAAAGAATAATTCATCGTTTCACCTTCCTGTTTTTAATGGTATCGATCAAAGCTTCTATCGTGTACGTCTGCGGAACCAGGACCTCCCGGGAAGTTTTTTTGCCGAGAGCCTCCGCGGTGACGCTGCCGATGCAGCCGTACGAAACATTCTCCGGTACATCTTCAGCTTTCACAAAAGTAAAAAAAGCGTCGACAGCCGTAGGACTCATGAAGATAACGATATCGACGTCCTGGAGTGCCTCGGGAAGTTTTATGCCAGCCGCATCATTAGGCAGCGTATCGTACAGCACCACATCTTTCACGGTCCTGCCTTCTGCGAGAAGCTGCTCTTTCAGGAAGGGACGGGACTTTTTGCTGCGCGGATAAATGATCCTGTCTCCCGGTTCTGTTTCTGCGAGCAGCTTGTCTGCAAGAGCTTCGGCGCGAAATTCCTGCGGTATCAACGATACGCTGTAACCTTGATTTTCGGCATAGGCTGCCGTTTTGGAGCCTACACAGGCAATTTTCGCCTTCATCAGGCCTGCAGCAGCTGCCTCCTTCCAGAAACGGACGCTGTTCACGCTCGTAAAAACGAGCCAGTCCGTTTCCTTCAATTCAGGAATATCAGCCGGAAGCGCTGCCAGCCGGATAAGCGGCAGATCAATACAGTTCCACCCTTCCGCTTCCAAGGCGGTACGGAGCGGAGCCAGCTGATGTTCTGCTCTTGTATTTAGAAGCGTCAGCGGTCGCTGTTCCATCGTATCCCTCTATTCGCCGAGTTCCGCTTTCACTTTGTCCAGCACTTCCTTGGCACCTTCATCAAGCATTTTCTGAGCAGCCTGTTTACCGATCGCAACCGGATCATGGCCGGTAATGGATTCTTTAAATACCTGCTTCCCATCCGGAGAAGCAACGAGCGCAGTTAAAGCGACCTGGTTGTCTTCCATCAGTGTCGCATAGCCGCCGATCGGCACCTGGCAGCCGCCTTCCACGGTGTGCAGGAAGGAACGTTCCGCCGAAACAGTTCGTGCCGTCAGCGGATCATCAATTTTTTTCAATAAGTCGAGCAGTTCCTGGTCATCTTCGCGGCACTCAATGCCGAGTGCCCCCTGCCCTACTGCAGGTATACACGTTTCCGGAGGAAGAAATTCCGAAACGATTGATGGATCCCAGCCGACACGCTTCAAGCCTGCCGCTGCAAGAATAATCGCGTCGTATCCTTCTTCGCGGCACTTGCGGAGACGGGTTTCGATATTTCCCCGGATCCATTCAATTTTCAGGTCCGGACGCTGAATCAGCACCTGTGCACCGCGGCGGAGGCTGCTCGTTCCGACAACAGCGCCTTCAGGGAGGTCCATCAGCTTTACGCCGCTGTTGGAAATAAAGGCATCCCGCGGATCTTCGCGTTCCGGTACGGCTCCTACAGTAAGACCTTCTGCCATATGCGACGGCAGGTCTTTCATACTGTGTACCGCCATATCAATTTCTCCGTCGTACATCGCTTTTTCTATTTCCTTTACAAAAAGCCCTTTGCCACCGACTTTGGAAAGGGTTACGTCTAATATTTGATCGCCTTTCGTGACGATTTCTTTGATTTCGAATTCATATGGGACGCCAAGTTCCTTGAACTTTTCGATAACCCATCTTGTCTGGGTCATAGCCAGGTTGCTGCGGCGGGACCCGATGATAATTTTACGCATATGATGAAGTTCCTCCTTCTGAATAATTGAAGCTTTGCCTATAAGCAGGAAACTTTTTCAGCACGTCCCCTGCCATGGCTATTGTAACATTTTCCTTTCACCTGCGTGCATTTACCAGATATGAAAACTGGAGAAAACGCTGGAGAGAAAGTAATTGATAAGAAGCAGCAGAAAAGCCGCCGTATTAAATAAGGCAAGGTTATATCCACGCATGCCTGCGACACGGTACTGGACGAGAAACGCCCCGTATACGATCAGTACGAGAAACGAACTGAGAATTTTCATGTCGAACCAGGGAATGGCGCCTACGGATACAGATGCCCAGATCACCCCGAGAATCAGCCCCGTAAACAGCAGAGGCAGACCGATCAGAGCGCCGTAATAGGCACTCCGCTCCAAATTGGAAAGGTTGCCGAATTTCTCCAGCCAGGTGCCCCATATTTTCCTTTTTAAAAGTTTATGCTGAACAACATAAAGCAGGGAAAAAGCGAAAGATACGGTAAATGCCCCGTAGGAAAGCATCAGCAGGCTCACGTGCACGACTAAAAACTCCGTAATAAGAACGTCAGCAAGCTGCTGCGAAACGTCTCCGGCAGGCGAAATCAGGCTTATGGAAAGCAGCGTAAACCCGATTGCGTTAACAAGCAGCATAAAGACGTTCATTTTAAGCATGCGATTTAATACGAGCGAAACAGTGACGAGTATCCAGGCGTAGACGAACATCCCTTCAAAAGCTGTCATCAATGGCAGTCTGTCCAGCGTTAAAAAACGCCGGATAAATAGAAAGAGCTGGAGTATCCAGACGACAGAAAGCAACCAGAAGGCCACTCGATTGACCTTCTGGTTGTTCTGCATGAAATCAATAAAGTAGCCGAGAACGCTGATCGAATAAAATACCAGGATCAAAGCGTAAAGCATATTCATCGGAGAAGCGTCCGTACCAGCTCTTCCTGCCTGGATGCAAGCTGAGTTCTGCGCCGTTCAATACTCCATTCCCGTTCTGCTTTATTGATTCTTATATCGTGTGTAAGAGGAGATTCCCCTTCCGGAATGTATTCATCCAGTCCGAACACTTTTGTCATGTAAGTAAGAAGTTCTTCTGGATCTTCCTCTTCCGGCACTTCTTTAAGCGCCGTAATCGGATCTCGCAGCATCTGGTTCACAATGCTTTTCATATGCTTGCGGATCACTTTTTTCTCCCGGTCGGTCAAGCTTGAAAGTTTTCGTTCCAGGCTTTCCATCGTCTGTTCCTGCACTGTCGAAGCCTTGGAACGGAGAGCAGTGATAACAGGCACAACGCCGAGGGTATCAAGCCAGTGACTGAAGGTGACGAGCTCTTCTTCAATCATCAGTTCAATCTTCTCTGCTTCCTGTCTGCGTTCTTCCAGATTGGCATTTACGATTCCCTGAAGATCGTCGATGTCGTACAGATAGACGTTATCGATCTCCGCAAGATCCGGATCAAGGTCACGCGGCACGGCAATATCCACAAGGAAAAGCGGCCGTCCTCTGCGTTTTTTGACTAGATCCATCACTTCCTGTTTATGCAGAACGTAATCTTTTGAACCAGTCGAACTGATGAGAATATCCGTTGTTTCCAGAGAATCATTCAGGCTGCTGATGCTTTTTGAATCACCTAAAAATTTAGCAGCAAGTTCATCGGCTTTTTCTTTTGTCCGGTTCATAACCGTAATATCGGAAACGCCGTTGGACGACAGGTGCTTCGCTGTTAGTTCGCTCATTTTCCCGGCACCCATGACAAGTACTTTTTTGTCGGCAAATCCACCGAAAATCTTTTTCCCGAGCTCCACTGCTGCGTAGCTGACCGATACGGCATTTTCACCGATCGCCGTTTCGGAATGAGCACGCTTGGCAAGCGTAACCGTCTGCTTAAACAGATGATTAAAAATCGTACCTGTTGTTTGTTTATCCCGCGCAAGGTCGAAGCTCTGGCGGACCTGACCAAGTATCTGCGTTTCGCCGAGAACCATGGAATCCAGACCGCACGTAACCCGGAAAAGATGCTCAATCGCGTGCTCATCTTCCCGTACCTGCAGGTAGTGGCTGAATTCTTCCTTGGGTATCTCAAACCATTCCTGTAAAAAAAGTTTCGTATAATAACGTCCGGTATGAAGCTGGTCCGCTACCACATAAAGTTCGGTCCGGTTGCAGGTAGAAACAATGACGCATTCAAGAATGCTTTTAGACTGGCGCAGCTTCAACAGTGCCTGCTCCATATCTTCCTGAAACGTAAATTTCTCTCGTATTTCAACCGGAGTTGATTTATAATTCAAACTGGTTACTAATACATGCATACCGTGGGTACACCCCCCTGAATAAAAGCCATTATTTATTTTACACGATACAGGAACACCTGACAATGTCACATGTTCCTGCATCAATTCTCTAAAATTCTTTCTACATTATAACACTTTTAATCTGGAAACGTCACACTTTACGGTTTTCTTTTTTATGAATGATTTGTGACGCTTTCTTACGACATTTTCCCTGAATGGAAAGGAGCTCGTTATTATGAAAACGAACCACACTGTGTCCGGTATGATTTTACTCTTTTTAGGTATTTATTTTCTGCTGCAGCAGTTCAATATTTCAATTCCATTTGCAGAAGTGCTTTTTCGCTGGCCGTCCATTCTGTTTGGTCTCGGACTTGTGTTTATGTGGCAGGGTTTCTCAAATAAAGATGACAGCAGCATGTTTTCCGGATCGGTACTGACCGGACTTGGTATCCTCTTTCATGGAAGTACTACGTTTGAAGTATGGAGTTTAACATGGCCCTATTTCACACTCGTCATCGGTCTTGCTTTCTTGATGAAATATAATGTCCGCAAAAAGGACGGGCTTTCCACCGGAATTATCCTGCTTCTGATTACGGCAGTCGGCGTATTTGCTTCACAGGTGCTGCCTCTGTTTCAGGACACTGTAGGCAGTTTCACTTCGTTCTGGCCGCTTGCTTTTGTCGCTGTCGGTATCTATTATCTGTTTTTCCGGAAATCCCGTTAATGA
The DNA here is from genome assembly GCF_008014775.2 of Alkalicoccus halolimnae. Lineage (GTDB taxonomy): Bacteria > Bacillota > Bacilli > Bacillales > Salisediminibacteriaceae > Alkalicoccus > Alkalicoccus halolimnae. Next base: position 2,678,169 of record NZ_CP144914.1, read on the forward strand.
AAAAGGCGTTTGGAGAGAGCACGGTACTCTTTCCAAACGCCTCTTTTTTCAGCCTTTTTCAAGGCTTTGTTAAAGGCGTATGCTCTTGGGTGAAGTTGGTAAAAAGTAAATGTTTATTTCAAACTATGAGAATGATTTCCACACCAGACGGACGCTTTCCGTGGGGCTGGTCTTCAACTAATTCTGCCTCCGCCAGGCTCCGTCAGAGTGGATTTTCAGACGGCACTGATCCCACAGGAGTCGCCGCCTTTTGTATCAATCATCTGCTTTTTTTAAGAAATCTATTGTCATGAAGATTAAAAACGTTTAAAAACTCCAAGAGAAATTTTTATGAAATATATAAATTGAACTTAATATTTATAAAGACAGAATGTATGACCTCGAAAGCGGTCTTCTCTATCGAAAGAAAGAAGGGTGTTATAATTTTTAACGACCATACCTGCAGGAAGAACAAAGATGGAGAACAGGCCGCTGCAGGGCACATGGTGCGACTCCAGGGCGAATCAGGACGAGCCCCACCCCGCCCGACCGCAGGGAGGAAGGGATTAGCTGAGGCCCGCCCGGAAAGCGTCCCCATGGAAACGAAAGCGGCTGGTTACAGAAGCGGAGACTAATTATTAAGTTCAACATATAAAGATTTTATTTTCATATATTTGGAATGAAGAGGTCGGAATTCCCATTATAAAAAGTAGATTTTTCTACTAATTGAATCAATTTCATAAGTGCTTTTTTTCAGAGAACCAGACGAATATACATTCGATACTCTAAACTAACGTTCATATTTAAACATGAGCGCAGCGAAAGACGGTGACTCCCAAAGGATCAAACGCCGTCTGAAGATGCAATTTTGTGAAGGTTTTTCCGCAAATTTCAGCTGAAGACATGCCCTTGGGAAAGCGTCCGTCAGCAGCGCAGGTCATTTACCTTATTCGGTTGTTAGTGGATTAACTTCTATTATGAAATTCAATCAATATACAAAATAAAGTAAAAACCTGTGGAAGAAAGAAGTGGGAAGCTCTTACAGGGCATATATCCGAAGAAGCTTCAGGGTCCTCTAAGGCAGGGCATTTGAAGCAACATCTCCTCAAAATAAAAAGGAAGATCCTGCCCTGTTTAATATCAGGTAAGAATTTTCGATAAAAACGCTTTGGTCGGCTCTTCCTGAGGATTGTCAAAAAGCTCCTTGGATACACCCTTTTCGACGATTCTGCCCTCGTGGATCAGCATCGTATAGTCCGAAGCTTCCTTCGCAAAATTCATCTCGTGCGTGACGATAATCATCGTCATTCCTTCTGCTGCGAGCTGTTTCATCGTTTCCAGCACTTCTCCGACAAGTTCCGGATCGAGCGCGGAAGTCGGTTCATCAAAGAGCATTACTTCAGGCTTCATCGCAAGTGCCCGGGCAATGGCTACACGCTGCTTCTGGCCGCCGGAAAGGCTGGCCGGATACGTGTCTGACTTCTCCTGCATGCCTACTTTTTTCAGCAGACGAAATGCTTCTGCTTCGGCTTCTTTTTTGGATAATCCCATCACGTACACAGGAGCTTCCGTCACGTTTTCAAGTACGGTTTTATGCGGAAACAGGTGAAAATGCTGAAAAACCATGCCGACACGCTGACGCAGCCGGTTTATGCTGTGCGTCGTCGGTTCGATTGTTTCTCCTCCAAACTGAATCGTCCCGCTGTCTTTTTCCTCGAGAAAATTCAGACAGCGGAGCAGCGTGCTTTTTCCGGACCCGCTCGATCCAATCAGACAGACGACATCCCCCTCTTCCACGGTGAGGTTGACTCCGTGAAGCACCGGGGTGCCGTCAAACGACTTATACAAATTTTCTACGCGGATTTTCTCCATCGTACCTGGTCCTTTCTAGCCGAAAAGGGCGTTATTGATCGCGTTCCAGGCTTTATCTTTCCCCTGGGCCGTTTCGGATGAAAATATAATTAGCTGATCTTCCTCCTGAAAGTGCATTTCCTGCTTGATCCAGGAAGTGTGCTGGGACCATTTTCCTTTGGATACTTTATCTGCTTTTGTAGCGATAACAATGACCGGACGTTCATGATGCTTGAGCCAGTCGAACATCATGACGTCCTCTTTGGAAGGTTTATGGCGCAGATCCACAATCTGCACGACCGCCTTCAACTGCTCCCGGTTTTGAAAGTACGTCTCCATGACGCGCCCCCAGGCTTCCCGTTCACTTTTGGATACTTTGGCATAGCCGTATCCCGGTACGTCAACGAAGTGAAACCGGTCGTTAATCCAGTAATAGTTAAGGGTGCGCGTTTTTCCGGGCCGCTGGGAGATTCTCGCCAGCCCTTTGCGTCCCAGAAGCGTATTGATAAACGAAGACTTCCCGACATTGGACCGGCCGGAAAGAGCAATTTCCGGAAACGGCCCCTTCGGAAACTGTTCTTCTTTTGCTGCGCTTATCGTTAGTTCTGCGCTTGAAATTTTCATTATTAGTTCCTCACAATCGCGTGCTTTAATACTTCGTCCAGATGGGATACCGGGATGAAAGTTAATCCTTTTCGTACACTCTCCGGTATGTCTTCCAGATCTTTTTCGTTTTCCTGCGGCATAATAATATGCGTGAGTCCAGCGCGGTGGGCGCTCATCGCTTTCTCTTTCAGTCCGCCGATGGGAAGGACTCGTCCGCGGAGTGTAATTTCTCCGGTCATGCCCACTTCTTTACGGACAGGCTGATTCGTTAATGCTGAAATAAGGGCAGTCGCCATCGTAATTCCTGCAGATGGACCGTCCTTTGGCACAGCGCCTTCCGGAACGTGAATATGAATATCATTTTTTTGATTGAAATCAGCATCAATCTGCAGATCTTCCGCTTTGGAACGGATATAGCTGAAAGCAGCCTGAGCCGATTCTTTCATAACGTCTCCGAGTTTTCCTGTAAGCGTCAGTTTGCCTTCACCCGGTGACAAGGCTACTTCAATCGTAAGCGTATCGCCTCCTGCCGCCGTATAGGCAAGTCCGGTAGCTGCACCGATCTGATTTTCAAGCTCGGCTTTTCCATAGCGGAACTGTCGCTTCCCGAGCATTGTTTCCAAATTGTTATCGGTCAGCACTACGCGCTTTTTCTCTCCGGAAACGAGCATTTTCGTCGCTTTTCGGCAGATGGTCGCCAGCTGCCGCTCCAGGTTTCGGACACCTGCTTCCCTCGTATAGTAGCGGATAATGCTGAGAAGCGCTTCGTCGCGTACCTGCATCTCGTTTTTCGTCAGTCCGTGCTCGCGGATCTGCTTCGGAAGCAGGTATCCTTTAGCAATCTCCAGCTTTTCCACTTCCGTGTAACCGGGAATATGGATCATTTCCATCCGGTCGCGAAGCGCCGGCGGAATACCTGCGATATCATTGGCTGTTGTTACAAACAGTACTTTTGATAAATCGTACGGCTCTTCAATGAAATGATCACTGAACGTGTTGTTCTGCTCCGGATCGAGAACTTCCAGCAGTGCCGAAGACGGGTCTCCCCGGAAGTCATTGGCCATTTTATCAATTTCGTCAAGCAGGAAAACCGGGTTAACCGTGCCTGCTTTTTTCATTCCCTGAATAATACGTCCGGGCATAGCACCTACATACGTGCGGCGGTGGCCTCTGATTTCTGCTTCATCGCGGACCCCTCCGAGGGACATACGGACAAAATTACGGTCGAGCGAACGGGCAATGGAACGGGCTAGCGACGTCTTACCTACACCTGGAGGCCCGGAAAGACAGAGAATCGGCCCTTTCAGTCTTTTCGTCCGCTGCTGGACAGCGAGATACTCGAGCACCCGCTCTTTCACTTTTTCCAAACCATAATGATCTTCATTTAAAATATCTTCCGAGCGGTGGATATCAAGCAGATCTTCGGTTTCCTCCTGCCACGGCACCTGCGTAAGCCACTCGATATAATTACGGATCACAGAGCTTTCCGCAGCGTTCGGCGGCATTTTTTCGTATCGTTTCAGTTCTTTCATTGCTTTTTCTTCAATTGCTTCCGGCATGTCGGCTTCGTAGATCTTCTCACGTAGTTCTTCCGCTTCGCCTTCTTTGCCTTCCCGGTCGCCCAGCTCTTTCTGAATCGCTTTCATCTGCTCCCGCAGGTAGTATTCCTTCTGCGTGCGTTCCATTGATTTTTTAACCCGCTGGCCGATCTTTTTCTCGAGACCGAGTACTTCCCTTTCGTTGGAAAGAATGCGCAGCATCAGCTTCAGCCGTTCGTCGAGGCTGAGCGTTTCGAGAATTTCCTGTTTCTGAACCACTTTCAGCGGCAGATGGGAAGCAATGATGTCCGCAAGTCTGCCCGGCTCTATAATATCCGCCACTGAGGCAAACGTTTCCTGGGAGATTTTCTTTGAAATTTGCGTATACTGTTCGAACTGTTCGAGTATGCTGCGCATCAGCGCCTGCTCCTCGACAGTCGCTTCCTGACGTTCTTGAATGGATTCTATCTCCACCGACGTGAACTTGTCTCCATCTTCCAGATTTTTAACGCGCCCGCGGTCGAGGCCTTCTACGAGAACACGGATCGTTCCGTTCGGAAGCTTCAGCATCTGCTTTACTTTGGCCACGGTTCCAATCGTATATAAATCGCCTGCTTCGGGTTCTTCTGTAGATACTTCCTTTTGTGTAAGCAGAAAAATTAAATTATCTTCAACCATAGCCTGTTCAAGGCCGCTGACTGATTTTTTGCGGCCGACGTCCAGGTGTAAAACCATTGTCGGGTATACAAGCAGCCCTCTCAGCGGAAGAAGCGGCAGTTTTTTAGTATTTTCACTCATTGTGCGATGCACCTCCATGCAGCCGTTGTCATTCGTTCACACCGGCGATTATGTATAATATTTCCTGCCTGTACAGACAGGAAACGTGTTTTCATAAAAAAAGGCGTGCTCCACCAAGCGTCCCGCCGGAGAGAAAACTCGTCTCCCCGGAACCTTATGGCAACGCAGGTTTTGCACACCTTGTATCTCAGCTGTTCCTTATGCACTTTCTTTCGGTTCCTGCTGAATCTTACTGCCGTCCTTATCAATCAGTGTCGGCGCTTCTTTATCGCGGACCGTTTCCCCGGTGATAATACATTTGGAAATGTCATCACGGGAAGGAAGATCGTACATGACGTCCAGCATGAGAGACTCAATAATGGAGCGCAGTCCCCGTGCTCCTGTTTTACGCTCGATAGCAAGCTTGGCTACTTCACGAAGCGCATCTTCTGTAAATTCAAGCTCGACATCATCAAGCTCAAGAAGCTTAACATACTGCTTGATAAGCGCGTTTTTCGGCGCTGTAAGAATCTCAATCAGCGCTTCTTCATCGAGGTATTCCAGACTTGCGATAACCGGCATACGTCCGATAAATTCCGGAATAAGTCCGTAGCGGAGAAGGTCTTCCGGAAGGATTTTGGAAAGATACTGGTGCTCTTCCAGATGAGACGTTTCTGTCTCTGAACCAAATCCGATAACCTTTTTACCAAGACGTCGTTTAATGATCGAATCGATGCCGTCAAACGCTCCTCCGATAATAAACAGAACGTTCGTCGTATCAATTTGAATAAATTCCTGGTGAGGGTGTTTACGTCCGCCCTGCGGAGGTACGCTTGCTGTTGTACCTTCAAGAATTTTCAGAAGGGCCTGCTGGACTCCTTCACCGGAAACGTCTCTCGTAATCGACGGGTTTTCGGATTTTCGGGCAACTTTATCAATTTCATCGATATAAATAATACCGCGTTCGGCTTTTTCCACATCGTAATCTGCTGCCTGAATAAGTTTGAGCAGAATGTTTTCCACGTCTTCCCCGACGTAACCGGCTTCCGTAAGAGAAGTCGCGTCTGCGATTGCAAACGGTACATTCAGTATACGTGCGAGTGTCTGGGCGAGGAGTGTTTTACCGCTTCCTGTAGGGCCGATAAGACAGATGTTACTTTTAGCAAGCTCTACATCATCACTTTTGCTGCTGGCATTGATACGTTTATAGTGGTTATAAACAGCTACAGAGAGCGTTTTCTTTGCCTGATCCTGGCCGATAACATATTCGTTCAGAATGTTACGGATTTCCTGAGGTTTTGGAATATCTTCAAGCTCCACCTCTTCTTCCGTTCCCAGTTCTTCCTCTACAATTTCCGTGCAGAGTTCTATACATTCGTCACATATATACACACCTGGGCCGGCGACCAGCTTACGTACTTGATCCTGAGTTTTTCCGCAGAAAGAGCATTTAAGCTGCCCTTTTTCTTCATTAAATTTAAACATCAACTTTCACCCCTCTTAATAAGTATTGAAACATACGTCAGGCGAATACTCAAAACATTTCGCTTCGTTTATATAGGCAAGGCTTACACTTCCGTTGGTATTCCTGAAACAGGAATAAAACCTACAGACAACCTTAACGAGGTGTTCAACAGGTAAAGTGTATCATAATTTTTAAGTTCTTCCTATTATAAGCGCCTTCGTACTAATGGTAGCTTTGTAAAGAATATAGGAAGCTTCTCCATTTTGTCAAACGTACGGCTATGTATGTAGAAAACAAGGCACGAGAATCTCGCGCCTTGTCATGTTGTTACTATTTTTTCTGCAGTTTTCCGCTTCTGAATTACAAATAGTCCGCCGACTGTCAAAAAAACAGTCATCGCTGCTGAATAGTCTCAGCAGCAGGACTTATTCCATTATTCAGATGCCGGTACAGATTTGCTTTCATCTACAAGGAAATCAATGGCTTTACGGACTTGAAGGTCACCCTTAAGCACGTCAGTGCCGCCCTGCATAGCAAGAAGCTGCTTGATCTCGTCAACAGGACGCTCGTACATTTCCGCCATGTTTTCAAGCTCTTTTTCTACATCTTCTTCAGTTGCTTCCAGGTTCTCTGCGTTCGAGATTGCTTCCAGCGTCATGTTCATGCGGACACGCTTTTCAGCGTCTTCCTTGAACTGTTCCTTCATTCCCTCTTCGTCCGTCTGTGCGAACTGGTAGTACATATCAAGAGACATGCCCTGGGACTGAAGGCGCTGACCGAATTCCTCGAGCATGCGGTCGACTTCCGTGTTGACCATTGCTTCCGGAACTTCGATAGTAGCATTTTCCGTTGCTTTCTCTACGAGCTTATCCTTTTTGTTCATTTCCACTTTTTGCTGCTTTTCTTGTTCCATGCGCTCGCGCACAGCCTTTTTCATGTCTTCAAAAGTTTCGTAGTTCTCATCAACGTCTTTCGCAAACTCGTCGTCGAGAGCCGGAAGTTCTTTACGCTTTACATCATGGACTTTCACTTCAAACGTTGCAGCTTTACCAGCAAGTTCTTCCGCGTGGTATTCTTCAGGGAATTCCACTTCTACTTCTGTGTCGGCTCCGGCTTTGGCGCCTACAAGCTTTTCTTCAAATCCTGGGATAAACTGCCCGGATCCGATTTCAAGCGTATGGTTCTCAGCCTCTCCGCCTTCAAATGGTTCTCCGTCAACAAAGCCTTTGAAATCCATGACGACTGTATCGCCTTCCTGAACTTCTCCTTCTTCTATGACAGTCAGTTCTGCATGTTCGTTCTGAAGACGGTGAATTTCTTCACTCACTTCTTCTTCTGTTACTTCCTGGCTTTCTTCTTCTACTTCCAGACCTTTGTACTCGCCAAGCTCTACTTCCGGCTTTACAGTGACTGTGGCACGGAACGTAAGCGGCTCGCCTTTTGCCATATCATCGAGATCGATTTCAGGCTGGTCTACAGGATCAATACCTGCTTCTTCGACTGCTTCGGAATAAGCTTCCGGAAGTAGAATATCAAGAGCGTCCTGATAAAGAGCTTCTACACCGAAACGCTGTTCGAAAATTGGACGAGGTACCTTCCCTTTACGGAAACCTGGTACGTTGACCTGTTTTACTACTTTTTGGAATGCCTTATCAAGTGCATCATCTACGCGCTTGCTGTCTACTGTGACAGTGAGGACTCCGGTATTGCCTTCTTGCTTTTCCCAATTTACTGACATAGGATATATTCCCTCCAACATTCTAGTTCATATTTTACGTTTACTGTTGTTGACAACCACCTTATTATAACATAGCAAAAATCCATTTCAACGATTTCAATGTGATTCTTTCCATGCGCTTCTGCGCGGTATGTAAATCAATATTCAGGAACGACCAGAGATTCCATTTTATGGATCGCTTCTTCCGCTTCGTTTACCTCTTCCCTTTCCGTCCTGTAAAGATCGCTCAGATCCTCTTCCAGGCCGCTGAGCATCCGCATGCCGGTCTGATGAAGCGCGCACGCCCAGACATCCGCATTTCTCGGCACAGGAGCTTTTGGGTAAAGAGTAAATAAAAAGTGCCACCACATTTGACGGATCATATCCAGCATCGTCGGGTCTTCCTGATCAAGCTCTTTTTCAAGACGCTCCATCACGGCCCGGCCGAATTTTTCGTGAAATACTTCTTCCATCGCTTCTATATGTACTTCGTACGTTTCTCCGAATTTATGTACAGTAAAAGTATCGGAACATCCAAGTTCCTTCAGGAGCTGCAGGACGTAGCTTTTGAGAACCGGGTTATTCTGTTCGGCAAGAAGAAAACTGCGGAAAGCCTCTGTCACTGCCTGCAGTTTGTAGCGGCTCAGCTGCTGTATCGCACTGAGCTGCTGATCCACATTACCTTCTTCGAGCTGGGTGAGCAGTTCTTCTGCCGGACGGATAAGGTCCGGTTCACCGATATCCTGTTCAATTTCCTGCGCTTCCCCCGTCATCTGCCTGGCAAACTGAAGCAGCTGATAAAATGATTCCGCTTTTGATGCCGGCATCTTATCTTCTGCAATCACGCCTTCCAGCATCGTAACCACTTCTTCATAGTCGCCAAGCTGAACTAAAATAGATATGTAGACATGCAGCACTTCATAATAATCACCGATTCCTTCTTCAAGCATCGATCGGCAGTAATCTTTCGCCTTCGGAAGCCGGTTTAATTCTATGTTGGTAATAACCAGGCCATATCTTGCCTGCGGATGCTGTTCTTCGAGCTCCACCGTCTGCGAAAAACAGGACAAAGCATCGTAATATCTTTTCTCTTTTAACGCAGTCATCCCTCTTTCCACCAGTCTGGAAATAAGCCCTGGAAACAACACGACGTTATCATCGCGCTTCTGTTTGGACATCTCCCCGCCCCCTTTTTCTCCATGCATTTTCACATGTAAATCAGATACGACTTTAATATGTAAACAAAATTTCCCGTCTCCAAATAAAACCTTTATCTATAGTAACGCTTTCAGTGTATCAAGACCTATGAAGAAAGACAATCCTGTCTCCTTATATATGGGGGTTCCCAATTCGTTAAACATAACTATTTTACCCGTTTTCAAACGCTTTCAACCGCTTTTCTTCTATTTTAAAAATATTCCGAAATGGGCCGCTGCGGTAATATTAAAGTTTAGGCTGCCTTGAAGATAAAACTGATAAGTGATGAACGTACGCTTTCGTTTCCATGGGGACGCTTTCCGGGCGGGCCGGTCTCAGCTAATCCCGTCCTCCCCACGGTCGGCAGGGATGGATCTTCAGCTCGTCCTTGATCGCCCAGGAGTCGCCCCATCTCCACTCCAGCTCACGGTAAAAAGATAAAGAAGTATCTACCATCTAATAAAGAAAATCCCTTCTTGAAAATCATTCATACCACCTTTATATATGGGAAATTCCCTTCCTGTAAAAGGGCATTTTCATCCTTCAGGGTGCAAGGTTTTTGCATGAGTAGCTCTGTTAAAGCTCCGTGTTATTTTTGGAGTCCCAGCGGCTCTTCCGCCTGCCGGGCACGCGGCTTCCCTTGCGTCCGGGAGGATTTTCCCGCTTTCTTTTTCCGCAGGCGCCTTGGAAAATCACCTGGGCACTGGTTTATATCTTTGTATCTTCTTGATTAAAACAGCGGGATTTCTGTATTGGAAAATTAAAACGAAGCGGAAACCGGCGGACGCCAGTGGAAAAAGGAGATTGGAAGATCCCGCAGGGCGTAAGTCCGAGGAAGCTGAAAAGCTCCTCCACGGCAGAGCTGAAGCGGAGTTTTCTATATTTATCAACAACAGAATTAACACACTACAAAATAAAGAAAAACCCTTGAATATCAAGGGTTTGAGTCGTTTGATTAAATGGTGTCCCAGGAGGGATTCGAACCCCCGACCGACGCCTTAGAAGGGCGTTGCTCTATCCTGCTGAGCTACTGAGACGCGTATAAAATATGTAAAGGGGAGAACTGTTTAAAATAAGCCGGCGCGTTTCAGCGACAATATTAAATATAAACAATTCTCCCCTTCATGTCAACCGTTTAAAGAAAATGTTTTCGTAAGGTCTGCTCTTTCCCGGCCCTTCATATCACGGAAGGATACATGAACACTTTCTTCGTTCTTTTCAAGAATAACGTAAGTGCCTTCCGGATACTGACGCGGCAGTCTCATACTGCCGGGATTGATAAGAATTGTACCTTTTTCCTGAATGGCTGTCGGCATGTGTGTATGTCCGAAACAGACAACGTCAGACTCCGTTTCCTGTGCTTTGTAGATCAGGTTCATTTCCGTTGATTTCACATTGAGAAGATGACCGTGCGCGACGAAAAAACGAAGATCATTGATATCCTCGGTTCTTTCCTCCGGCAGCTGACTGTCCATATCGCAGTTGCCACGTACAACGGATACCTTCTCAAACATTGAAGCAGAGGCTTCGAGTTCTGAATCCCCGCAGTGAATAAATCCCTCTACTTCATCTTTGTGACGGTCAATAACTTCTGCTACTTTTTCTGTCCAGCCGTGGCTGTCGCTCATAATGAGTACTTTCAACTTGATAACCTCCTTAGCTGCTCCACTTCTGCCATTCCGCATCGAGTTCGTGAAGCGCTCTGGCGCGGTGGCTTACTTTATTTTTTTCTTCCCGGTTCAATTCTGCCATAAAACAATCTTTTTCTGTGACATAAAAAAGCGGATCATAGCCAAAACCGTTTGTTCCGTGAGCTGTTTCGCCAATCTCCCCTTCGACCGTGCCGCGGACCGTTTTTATACCCCGTTCCGGATCGTATACAGCAAGTGCACAGACGAAGCGGGCCGTACGATTATCTTTTCCTGCAAGTTTCTGAAGCAGTTTTTTATTGTTTGCTTCATCATTTTTTTCTTCCCCTGCGTAGCGCGCAGAGTAAATGCCAGGTTCCCCATTGAGCGCATCGACTTCGAGGCCGGAATCATCTGCAAGAACTGCAATATGGAACTTTCGTCCGATTTCCACAGCTTTCTTCTCTGCATTGGCCTCAAATGTTTCGCCGTCTTCGACAACATCAATTTCTTCCGGAAGATCCTGGAGTGACCTGACTGCTATATCTTTTGCAGAAAAAAAGGCGCGGAACTCTTCAATTTTCCCTTTGTTATTAGACGCTATAAAGATTTCACGTAGCATTTGTTTTCTGTCCTTCCTCTATTAAAGAAAGCTTTTCACCGAAATCACCGAGTATTTCTTTTTGAATCGCAAAAAGCTCTTCAATTCCGTCTTCCGCAAGGTCAAGCATTTCATTCAGCTCGCGGCGGGAAAACGTTGCTTCTTCCCCTGTCCCCTGGACTTCTACAAGTCTGCCGCCGCTTTTCATGACAACGTTCATATCCACGTCCGCTGTGGAATCTTCTTTATAGTCCAGGTCAAGAATAGCCTTGCCGGAATCCGTCATACCGACAGAAAGCGCCGCAAGAAAACCATTGATAGGATTTTCCTTGAGCTTTTCTTTTTCAAGCAGTTCCGACACTGCAAGACCTACTGCTACAAACGCTCCGCTGACCGCTGCCGTTCTTGTCCCGCCGTCAGCCTGAATGACATCACAGTCCACCCATATGGTGCGCTCCCCAAGTTTCGAAAGATCGACAACAGAGCGCAGGGCACGTCCGATCAGCCTCTGGATTTCCATCGTGCGGCCGGCCACTTTTCCTTTGGAAGATTCACGGATATTCCGCTGGGAGGTCGCTCTAGGAAGCATCGCATACTCAGCAGTGATCCATCCCTGTCCTTTCCCTCGCAGAAATGGCGGTACACGCTCTTCCACACTGGCCGAGCAGATAACTTTCGTATCTCCGAAAGAAATAAGGACGGAACCTTCAGGGTGTTTTATATAGTGAGGGATAATCTCCACTTCACGTTTTTGATGCGCTTCACGTTCGTTTGCACGCATAGTTTCACTCTCCTTCAAATGTCTATTGTATCAGATTTATCATGCATTTTCCGAGCATGCAGATTCCATTTTCCATCATACGACTTCCCCGCTGGAAATTCAATTCTTCCTCTCGTCTTTCTGAAAACAGAAATCACATGCTTCTTAATGCCCGTTGCCTGCGCTCCCTGTGCCCGACGGGTGAGGTACAGGCAATGGTTGAAAAAAGTCTGTTATTGCACCTCTGAAAGTCTCCCCTTTAAAAAATTCATAAAAAACCGGAGCAGACTCCCTCTCTGCGAAGTCTGCTCCGGATGTTGATAAAAGGGTATCATAGTGCTCATTTAAAGAGGTCTGTCTACAGCAGCGTCTTGGACCATCAGTTTCCTGAACGCTCCTCAGCTTAAAAAGCTCATTAATATCCAGGACCAGCCTCTTCGAAGAGAAGTATTCCGGCATTGAGAAAACCGCTGACAGTCAGTACGTATTCTGACTACCGGCAGTTTCCAGCTGAAGGGGAAACACCGGCAGCTCCCGTTTAAGCCAGCTGGATGCAATCTGCGAAAAGGCTTCTACAGCACCTGTCGTAAAGAATTGATGCTCCGGGACTCTGTCTCCGCTGTAATGAAGCTCTTTAAAATAAAGGAGAGTACTCACTTCCCGGGCGGTTTCATCACCGGAAGCGATTACTTCCACATCATCCCCAAGCACCTGCGGAAGAAGCCTGGCAAGCAGCGGATAATGGGTGCAGCCCAGAATCAGGCTGTCAATATCATAGGAAAGCATAGGCTCCAGAGATTGCCGGACAATTTGTTCTGCCCTTTCTCCTTCGAATCCTCCCGCTTCCACAAGCGGGACAAGCGCGGGGCAGGCCAGGCTCACAACCCGCACCCGGCTGTTAATACTCGTCAGCTCTTTATGATAAGCTCCGCTGTAAATCGTTCCTTCCGTCCCGATCACGCCGACATGCTGATTTTTTGTCGCCTTCAATGCCGCAACAGCTCCGGGATGAATCACCCCGATAACAGGAATCGGAAGCAGCTGTTTAGCTTCTTCGAGAACGACGGCTGTTGCCGTATTACAGGCAATGACAAGCAGCTTAATGTTTTTCGTCATTAAGTAGTCAATCATTTCCCACGTATAGCTTCGGACCTCTTCTTCCGGACGCGGACCGTAGGGACATCTTGATGTATCGCCGACGTAAAGAATTTCTTCTTTCGGGAGCTGACGCATCAGTTCAGATGCTACAGTGAGACCGCCTACTCCGGAATCAATGACTCCGATTGGATGGTGATTCTTCGATGTATACCTGCTCACGTTATGCTGCCTCTTTCTTCATTAAAATGACTTCCATGTATCTGCGTCTTTTTTCATTTCATCGAACAGGACATCCAGACTGTTTTCCAGAAAATCGACATTTTCTTTAGAAAATCCTTCCAGAACATTCTGCAAATAAACCTGACGCTGATGAATAACTTCCTTAATAATTGTCCGTCCCTTCTCCAGCAGGTGTATGCGGACAACACGGCGGTCATTCGTATCCTTCACTCTTTCGACCAATTCGTTTTTTTCCATGCGGTCGATGAGATCTGTTGTCGTACTGCAGGCGAGATACATTTTTGAAGAAAGTTCTCCAATTGTCATATCTCCAAATTCGTGCAGCCACTGAAGCGCGACAAACTGGGGCGGGGTGATAGGGAATTCATTTAGAATTTCCCGGCCCTTCTGCTTCACTATATCTGCGACCATGCGCAGTGATTTTTCGATAGCTGCTACCTGCTCCAGTTCTACTTTTACAGCATCCTGTTGATTCGCCATTGACCTCTCCCTTTCCTGAAAACCGATATATTACTTGTTATTGTCCTTTGTTTTCCATGAAATATCAAGAGCCTCGAAACAAAAAGACGGAAAGCTGTTGTCCTGCATGATAAAAATGTTTTCTGCTGAGCTCATTCAGCCGCTCTTTCTGCGATTTCCTGATCACTTTTATAAGAATTCTTTCCATAGACAGAGTTCAGGTGATTTTCTCCCGGGGCCGCCTGTTCTCATAAAAAACCCGTCTGTAAAAACAGACGGGAAAGGATTATAAAAATTTGTTTTCTACAAGTGTCTTTACTTCATCAGAGGTGTTGAGCGTAAGTGCTTTCTCTGCTACAGCCTGGGCATCCTTCTTATCAAGCTTAAGGAGCTGGCTGCGGGCTGGAAGTACGGAAGTAGCACTCATGCTGAATTCATCGAGTCCGAGACCGAAAAGAAGCGGGATAGCAATTTCGTCGCCGGCCATTTCACCGCACATGCCCGTCCACTTACCTTCTTTGTGAGAAGCATCAATAACCATCTTCACAAGATTTAAAATAGCCGGATTATACGGCTGGTAAAGGTAGGAGACACGTTCATTCATGCGGTCTGCAGCCATCGTATACTGAATTAAGTCATTTGTACCGATACTGAAGAAATCCACTTCCTTCGCAAACTGGGGAGCCATTACAGCAGTCGATGGAATCTCCACCATAATGCCGACTTCCAGCTCCGTGCTTACTTCAGTGCCTTCCGATTGAAGCTTTTGCTTTTCTTCTTCCAGAATAGCCTTTGCCTGGCGGAATTCCTCAAGCGTAGCAATCATCGGAAACATAATTTTCAAGTTGCCGAATGCACTTGCTCTGAGAAGAGCGCGGAGCTGCGTGCGGAACATATCGTCCATTTCCAGACAGAGGCGGATCGCGCGGAATCCGAGAAATGGATTCATTTCATCCGGCAGGTCAAGGTATGACAGTTCTTTGTCGCCTCCGATATCAAGCGTACGGATAACGACCGGTCCGCCGTTTAGTGATTCCACTACTTTTTTATAAGCCTTGAACTGTTCTTCTTCGGATGGCAGGGACTCCCGGCCCATGTAAAGGAACTCGGTCCGGTAAAGGCCGACTCCTTCTGCTCCGTTGCCGTGGACCCCTTCCAGATCGTCCGGAGTACCAATATTGGCTGCCAGCTCTACATGTGAACCGTCTTTTGAAACAGAGGGCTCATTTTTAAGCTTGGCCCATTCTTTTTTCTGTTCTTCATACTCGGCGTGCTTTTGTTTATACTCATTAAGCTCTTCCTCGCTCGGATCGATAATAACAGTGCCGGAAATGCCATCGATAATGACGGTGGCATGCTGATCCGTATCTTTCGTTACCGACTTCGTTCCCACAACTGCAGGAATTTCGAGGGAACGGGCCATGATGGCAGAGTGAGAGGTGCGGCCGCCGATATTTGTAGCGAACCCTTTAACAAATTCCTTGTTCAGCTGCGCCGTATCGGAAGGAGTTAAGTCCTCACCGACAATGATTACTTCTTCGTTAAGCTCTGCGAGAGAAACAATCGGCTTTCCGAGAAGATGGGCCAGAACCCGTTTGGAAACGTCGCGGATATCCGCTGCACGTTCCTTCATGTATTCGTTGTCCATGCTTTCAAACATTGTAATAAACTGATTAGCCAGCTCATCGAGGGCAAAAGAGGCATTCACTTTATCATCCTGAACCTTCTGGCGGATCGCATCTACAAATTCCGGATCGCTCAGAACGAGCAGGTGGGCAGAGAAAATTTCTGCGTGCTCTTCTCCCATGTCATTAAGCGTTTTTTCTTTTATTACTTCAAGCTCTGCTCTGGATTTTACCAGAGCAGCGTCAAAGTCTTTTATTTCAGAATCGGCGTCCACATCTGTCTTTTTTTCAACAGTGAGGTCCGGCTCTTCGTAGCGGAAAGCTTTTGCGATCGCGATTCCAGCAGAGGCTGCAATTCCCGTCAGCTTTGTACTCATTATTCCGCCAGTCCTTGCTTCATCACTTCATCAAGCGCTGTGATTGCTTCCTTTTCATCCGGTCCTTCTGCCTGAATCGTAACTTCGGATCCCTGGCCGACACCAAGAGACATAACACCCATGATAGATTTGAGATTAACGGATTTACCGTTATAGCTCAATGTAACTTCCGACTCAAACTGGCCTGCTTTATTTACCAGCTGCGTTGCCGGTCGTGCGTGAATACCTGTTTCTGCTGTGATTTTATACGTCTGTTCTGCCATAATCGAACACTCCTTCAATAGTTATAATAGTGGTATTTTTGTACTATTCCCGAAAGATGAAGCAAACTAACGCTCATATGCTTAATATCATACAAATGAACGGCAGCTTACGCAAGTTTTATAACAAAAAAAGCATGAATAAATGGAGGAAGCAGGTAAATGTAAAAATACATTTACCGATATCCAGCCCATCTACTCATGCCTGATCTTGTCAGTTACACGTAAACTACGCTTTATCATATGAGGCTGCTTCTGCCGTAAGCAGGTGCAGCATAGTTTGAACAGCATCTCGGTCGCCCGCAGGGACGCCGGTTGATTTTTCCATCATTCGGATGATGTTTCGAGAAGTATTGTAGCACAGCGGATGTTCATTTTTCAACAGTAAAAAAATTTTTTTATCCACCTCTGTCGAAGGACTCGTAAGCGGACGCTCTGCCATCTGCCGAAAATGTTCGACGAGACGCCTGAAGCCTTCTGAATCCCTCATAAACGAACGTTTCAGTTTTTCTTCCGCATAATGAATGCAGCGCGTCAGCAGATCCGGTGACTGCTTTGACAAATGTCCAAGGGCACTTTGGATATGAAGTGTGATAAAACCGATCTCCGCCTCCGGAAGCTTAATTCCGGTCTCTGCATCAATGTATGCAACGACATCCTCCGCTATACGGTACGTATCATAATAAAGCCATCTCGTTTCCGTTAAGAAAGGGTTTTGTATGCCGGTTTCGTCCCTCGTCCGCTGCAGAGCGAGCACGATATGCTGCGTCAGTGCAAAGTGCGTCCGTTCATTCAGCTGCTCGCCGATTGCTTCATGAATTCTTGAAATCGCCTCGTGGATGAGCAGCATCGTTTCTTCCGTTTCTTTCGAAGCAAGCTCGTAATAGCGTGCTCTTTCTTCTTCATTAACAAGAGCGTAGACTTTATCGTAATTTGTAGCTTCAAAATCGTCTCCACTTTTTTTGCCGAATCCGATCCCCTTACCAATAAAAATTGCTTCTTCTCCTGTTACCGCTCTGCAGATAACAACGTTATTATTCACTGTTTTTGATACCAAAAATGTCCCTTCCATCAGCCGATCCTCCCGCATATGTCTTCTTTTATCATATCGGGTTACAAAAGCCGGCGCAAGCCGTTAAGCCGTTTCGAGTACAGCCCGCATGTCCTCGTTCCAGGGTGCAGAACCCCCTTTTTCCTTATCAATCTGCACGATTCTGCCCCGGCCGGTCATGCACAGTTTCCCGTCGGCATTTTTTATCATGTAATGAACATCAACTGACGTTCGGCCAACGTAAGCTGCTTTCACACCGACTTCCAGTTCTTCACCAAACTTAACCTGACGTACATAATCACACTGAAGGTCGCCGGTGACGATCATGTGAGGACCCTGTACCCACTCTTTCATCAGTCCCAGATGTTCAAAATAATGGATACGTGCCTGTTCAAAATAAACGAAAGCTACCGTGTTATTTACGTGGCCAAAGGCATCTGTTTCTGAAAAACGCACTTTCAAGGAATCGAAAAACGTAAATTCTTTCTCCCATGTTTCCGGATTTTCTATGTAGGCAGGCAGTGCCATCAAAATTCCTCCTTCTGATTTTATGAATGATTAATCATTCATATTTTTTAAATAAAGCACAGCTGCTCTCTCGGAGAGCAGCTGCCGCTCACTAATTATACTGTGTCAGAACCAAAGAAGTTCTTGAACGACTGCAGCGTCGTCGCACGGTTCAGTGCCGCAATCGATGTAGTTAACGGAATTTCTTTCGGGCATGCTTCTACGCAGTTCTGTGAGTTTCCGCAGTTGGCAATACCACCGTCTCCATCCATGATCGTTTCCAGACGCTCAGCTTTGTGCATGGCACCTGTTGGATGGGCATTAAACAGGCGGACCTGGGAAAGCGCAGCCGGGCCGATAAATTCGGACTTATCGTTTACGTTAGGACATGCCTGCAGGCAGACGCCGCAGGACATACACTTCGAAAGCTCGTACGCCCACTGGCGCTTCGCTTCCGGCATTCTTGGTCCAGGACCGAGGTCATAAGTGCCGTCAATTGGAACCCATGCTTTAACCCGCTTCAGGGAGTCGAACATACGGCTGCGGTCCACGGTCAGGTCACGCATAACCGGGAACGTACTCATCGGTTCCAGACGGATAGGCTGCTCCAGTTTATCAATCAGCGCTGTACAGGACTGGCGCGGTTTTCCATTAATAACCATAGAACAGGCGCCACATACTTCCTCCAGACAGCTCGCATCCCATGCTACAGGAGTCGTGTCCTGCCCCTCCGCATTAACCGGGTTGCGGCGGATCTCCATCAGTGCGGAAATTACGTTCATATTGGAACGATAAGGAATCGAAAATTTTTCTTCAAACGGTTTGCTGTCAGGGTCTTCTTGACGGACGATTAAAAGTTCAATCATCTTTTCTGCTGTTTCTGTCGTCATGCTTTTTCACCGGCCTTTTTCTTTGAAGTATAGTCGCGCTTACGTGGAGTGATGAGCGACACGTCAACTTCTTCATACTCGAATTCCGGATTTTTCGTTATCGAATTGTACTGGGCTTTTGTTGTCTTGAGCCAGTCTTCATCATTCCGATCAGGGAATTCCGGCTTATAGTGAGCTCCGCGGCTTTCGTTTCGGTTATAAGCTCCGAGCGTAATAACGCGGGCAAGATTGAGCATGGATTTCAGCTGACGTACAAACATGGCACTCTGGTTCGTCCACTTCGCCGTGTCTGCAAGATTAATGTTCTCATAGCGCTCAAGAAGCTCCTGAATTTTTTCATCGGTTTCTTTCAGACGTTTATTATCGCGGACAACGGTAACGTTTTCTGTCATCCAGCGTCCGAGTTCCTGATGAATTTCAAACGCATTTTCCTTCCCTTTCATATTGAGCACTTTATCAAAAAGCGCTTTATCTTCATGAAGCTGACGCTCATACACCTGATCCGGAAGATCTTCAGCTGAGTGCTCCAGGTCATTGATATAATTAACCGCATTTGGTCCGGCAATCATTCCTCCATAAATCGAAGAAAGAAGGGAATTCGCACCTAAACGGTTGGCTCCGTGAATCGAATAATCGACCTCTCCGGCCGCAAACAATCCCGGTATGTTAGTCATCTGGTCATAGTCGACCCAGAGACCGCCCATGGAGTAGTGAACTGCAGGGAAAATTTTCATAGGAACTTTACGAGGATCGTCCCCCATGAATTTTTCGTAGATCTCCATGATTCCGCCGAGTTTAATATCCAGTTCTTTCGGATCTTTATGGGACAGATCAAGGTAAACCATATTCTCTCCGTTGATTCCGCGTTTCAGATCAACGCAGACATGGAAGATTTCCCGTGTCGCAATATCACGTGGAACCAGGTTTCCGTATGCAGGATATTTTTCTTCAAGGAAATACCACGGCTTGCCGTTTTCGTCGTATGTCCACACACGGCCGCCTTCCCCTCGTGCAGACTCACTCATCAGACGCAGTTTATCGTCCCCTGGAATGGCAGTTGGATGAATTTGAATAAATTCCCCGTTGGCGTAGTAAACACCCTGCTCATATACAGCAGCGGCTGCATAACCTGTATTAATCATCGAGTTTGTTGATTTACCAAAGACGATCCCAGGTCCGCCGGTCGCCATAATTACGGCATCGGAACGGAAAGCTTCAATTTCAGATGAATTAAGGTTCTGCGCTGTAATACCGCGGCACGCTCCGTCATCATCCAGTACGGCGTGCAGGAACTCCCAGCCTTCATACTTTGATACGAGACCGTTTGCTTCGTGACGGCGCACCTGCTCATCCAGTGCATAGAGGAGCTGCTGCCCGGTCGTTGCTCCGGCATAAGCCGTACGGTGGTGCTGCGTTCCACCGAAACGGCGGAGGGATAAAAGGCCTTCCGGTGTACGGTTAAACATGACACCCATACGGTCAAGAAGGTGGATAATACTCGGAGCTGCATCTGTCATCGCTTTAACCGGAGGCTGGTTGGCAAGGAAATCTCCACCGTAAACGGAGTCATCAAAATGCTCCCACGTGGAATCCCCTTCCCCCATTGTATTTAACGCTCCGTTAATACCGCCCTGTGCACAGACAGAATGGGATCGTTTTACCGGAACGATTGAAAATAATTTTACGTGCTTTCCTTTTTCTGCTGCTTTAATTGTTGCCATCAGTCCGGCTAGTCCGCCGCCGACGACAATTACATCACCTTTACTCATGAATCGACACTCCTTCTTTTATCTAAATACCGACGAAAACAAGTACGGTACGGATACCGACAAATGTTAGTGCCAGGAAAATACCTGCCGTTACGTATGTAGCAATTTTCTGCGATTTAGGTGTGATTGTAATTCCCCATGTAACGGAAAAGGACCAAAGCCCATTGGCAAAATGGAACGTCGTAGCTGTGATACCGATAATATAAAAGATAAGTAAAGCAGGATTTGCTAAAATATCTTCCATCATCTGAAAGTTGACTTCTGCGCCAAATGCCGAAGCAATACGTGTTTCCCACGTGTGCCAGGCTACAAAGATAAGTACAATAACCCCGGAAATGCGCTGCATACGGAACATCCAGTTGCGGAAATAACCGTAATTGGACGTATTGTTACGAGCCTGAAATGCAATATACAACCCGTAAACAGCGTGGAGAATGATAGGAATAAAAATGAAAAATGCTTCCATGGCGTAGCGGAACGGAAGTCCCTCCATGAAACTGACAGCCTGATTATAAACATCAGGACCTCTTGTAGCAAACCAGTTAACCGAGAGGTGGACAATCAGAAAGGCACCGATCGGTATAACTCCAAGTAAAGAATGAAGCCTGCGGAACAAAAACTCGCGATTTGTTGACATCTGTCTTCCCCCTAAAACGATGATTTCGAACGATGAAGTCGCATAAACGTGAATCCCTTCCCTGTATAACGTCCTGCAGAATGCAGATTCCAGAAGGCTTTTGACAGTTTTAATTTTACTCCCCCAGACTTCGGCAGTCAAGAAAGCGGATTCACAGATTATTTTGTTAAGATATTATTCTGTCAGACTAAATCGAACGGTTTTCCGTAATAAATTGTATCATATTTTCATACGGATTTTAGACTTTTCCGGAAATATGTGGGGCTGAATTCGCCCGCTGTTTAATTATTACAAAAAGCGGCAGTTTCTGCACTGCCGCTTTTCGTCCGCATATCTTTCTGTTTTTTATTTCTATTAACCGATAATAATCCGTTCTGTAGGATATTTAAAGTGCGTTTTCTTTTCCTGTGCCCGGATCGAGAATAAGAAGGCAACGAGTCCTACACGCCCGATAAGCATCAGAATCATCAGAATGAGCTGACTTGGAAGCGACAGATCAGGAGTAATCCCCATGGACAGACCCGTAGTTCCGAAAGCCGAACTCGTTTCAAAGATAATCGCCATCAGAGCAAATTCGCCGCTGCTCTCAAATGCAGAAATCATAATGACAGATATGAAAAGACCGACAGCAAAAACAGAGAGAACGATAAACGCTTTCTGTTTGTCCTCCGGATGAATTTCTCTTCCGAATACTTTAACGTCACTACGTCCCATCGCAAAACTGCGGATAGTCAAAAACATTACGGCAAGTGTTGTCGTACGGATACCGCCCCCGACACTCGAAGGACTGGCACCGATAATCATCAGGCCTGAGATTAGCAGGAGACTCGCGAGTGTCAAATCGTTCATATCCATCGTAGACAGTCCGCCGCTTCTGGCAGTAGCGGAGTTAAACATCGAGAAAAACAGCTGCTGGTGCCAGCTCATTCCTTCATAAAATTCTGTAAGTTCGATCAGCCAGAGTCCTGCCGCTCCTATCGCAAAGACGATAAAGTAGGTGGATGTGGCAATCTTAGTAAATAAGCTGAAACGGAAATTCGGATTTTTAGAGGAGAAGTACTCCCGTATTTCCATCAGTACCGGGAAGCCGATTGCACCTGAAAAGATAAGCAGAATATGTACCAGCTGCACAAAATAATCATCCACAAACGGCACGAGCGACTGGCCGGTTATATCGAACCCGGCATTAGTAAAGGCAGCCAGAGAACTGAACGCCCCCTGATAATAGGCTTCAAATGCTGTATCGAAAAAATTCAGGTAATACGTACCGAGAACAATCGCTCCGATAAGCTCAATCCCGATAGCGACACCGAGAATTCCCCTCATCAGTTTAACGAGACCGGAAAAGGAAATCTGATTCTGGTCGACCATGATAAGCATGCGCTGGGACAGGGCAATCTTTTTCCCCATAATCATCCATACGAAAGTGCCCAGCGTCATTACTCCGATTCCTCCGAGCTGAATCCCAAGGGCTAAGAAAAGGATACCGAGCCAGTTAAACGTCTCGGAAACGTTCAGTACCGTAAGCCCGGTTACACTCACTGCACTCACTGCTGTAAATAAAGCATCCGAATAAGAAACTGTGACTCCATCCTGAGTAACGAATGGAAGAAAAAGCAGAAAACTAAACAATATCATCGCAAGTATATAGGAGACCACAATCGTTCTGAACGGGCTTAAAAATTTAGATAAACCGAGGCGCATAATCAACACCAAACTTTCTAGTAATTTCGCGCTTTAGTATATCACGTTCCTACCTCCCCTTCCATACACTTAGGAGAAAAGAAATGAAATATCCATTTATTTAAATGTTATGATAAAATCAACAGACAGTCAGACTAAAGACAAAATCCGGCTGAGGCCTGCTTCCGCCTTCCAACGGAGAAAAGAGTAAAACTTAAACCATGCAGGAAAGTGGGATTTGTCTGAAAACTGAACCAACGATACTTACAAAGGATGAAAGCAGATGCAAAATGAACCAGTCAATCAAAAAGTCCGTTCCGGCTACGACCTGATGAGGCACGAACTTCTCCCTCTGCTTCTCGGAGAGGAAGAACCCGCAATATTATACTGGGCCGGCAAGGCTCTCGTCAGGCACCGCTGCCATATGGCAGCGTCCGACCTTACAGATTTTTTTGCACAGGCCCAGTGGGGCACGCTCCATCTGGTAAAGGAGAAAAAATACGAACGTATATACGAAGTGGAAACGACTGCAAAAGACAGCTCCAGACCTTTCACTCTTGAAACTGGAGTTATCGCACAGACTGCTGAAATGGAAAAAGGCCTTCTTGCAGAAGCAACGTATGAAATAAAGAACAAAGAGCCACTGACCGTTCGTATTACTGTCCGGTGGGATAAAAAGGATTCTGTCACGGAAGAGTAGATCTTTGAAAAGGAGCTGTCCCAAAACGATAGGAGCACGGGCAGAAGCCTGTTCGACAAATTCCCGTAACAGGCTTTTTAACACCCTATCCGGCTCCACACGTGCTTTCCAGGCTGTCTCGATATATCTTTTGAGACAGCCTCTTTTATTTTGCACCAATCTAGTTTATAGGGTAAACTATAAATGAAGAAGCCTTGCACCATGCGGCATGAAAATGGCCTTCTGCAGGAAGGGAACTTCCCCTCTATAGAGGAGGTATGAACAATGTTCAAGAAGGGGTTTTCTTTATTAGCAGGCAGATGCTGCTCTGTCTTTTTACCGTGGCCTGGAGTGGAGATGGGGCGGCACCAGGGCCATGAAGGACGAGCTCCACCCCGCACGACCGCTGGGAGGACGGGATTAGCTGAAGCCGGTCCTGCGCCCCCATGGAAACGAAAGCGCCTGTTTATCACTTATCTGCTTTATTTTCAAGGCAGCCTTAATAAAAGTAAAAACGAAGCGGAAACACAGCCCGTGGAAGAAAGACGTCAAAATCCCGGCAGACCGCCTGTAAATCTCCTCCATGGCAGAACTGAAACGAAGTCTCCTGCACAAATCATCAGCGAACTTTAACACCGCTCAAGATAAAGGAGCAGTCTTTGCCATGATTATCATTGATTTCCCAATTTAAAACGAAAGGAAGCGGCAAAAATGGAAGAAAAAAGACTACTGGAACTGATTGAACAGTATGCCAACGTATATTTGTTTGCAACAAAGAAGCTGGAAAGAGTCATGGTCGAAAAAGCCATGCCGATATCACTGGAGCAGTTTGGAATACTGCGCGTCCTCGACGGCAAAGGGGCCATGACGGCAAAGGAAATAGCGAAAGAAACAGACGTCCACAAAAGTGCCGTAACGACTAAGATAGCAAGACTGGAAGACCGGGGCTTTGTTGAAAGAAAAGAAGACAGTATGGATCGACGAAGCATGAAAATCACGTTGACACAGGAAGGTCAGCTTGTACTGGATGAAAGTAAACAGGCAATGACTGCTTTTATCCGCCCATTTTTTGAAGAGCTCAATGAAAAGGAACTCGAAGGTTTTTTAAAGGTTTACGAAAAGCTGAATGAGATGCTGCTGAAGGAGGATTATTGATGCACCGCCTGCTTTATGTTCTTCCTTTTCTCTGGATTGCTGTGGGAGCCTGGCTTTTCCTGACCAGCCCTGATATGGACCAGCTTGTCAGAGAGCGCGGACAGTTCGATATCCCCGATGAATACCAGACGGCTGTCACTTCCGACATACTCCAGGCAAATGAAGGATCCGCCGGAGAAGAGATTCTTCTCGTCTATTTTGAAGAGAATGGCCTTTCAGACTCGCAGCTTGATTCTGTAGCTGAGACTCTGGATTCGTTCCCTTCTGAAATAGAAGGTTTCCCGATAGAAGAAATTACGACTCCATTTGATTCGGAAGAAAATGAATCTCTGATAAGTGACGATGAAACAACATTAATGGCTGTCTTATCGATGGACATGACCGTTAACGATGTGCCTGAAGTACGCCCGCAGATAGAACAGCTGGCAGCCGATCCGGAAACAGAGAATTACGTCAGCGGAGCTGCAATTGTAGAAGATGATGTCATTATCAGTTCCGAAGAAGGACTCGCGACGACGGAAATTATTACTGTTATCTTTGTCATTACTATTCTTCTCTTCGTTTTCCGGTCCGTGACAGCTCCACTCATTCCGCTCATAACAGTAGGAGCCGCTTATCTTGTAACCGTCCCTATCGTTTCTTTTTTAATAGAGAGAATGGATTTTCCAGTCTCCAATTTCACCCAGATATTTATCGTGGCCATCTTGTTTGGCATCGGCACCGATTACTGCATCCTTCTTATGAACCGATTCAAAGAAGAGCTCGCCAGACATCCCGTGAGAAAAACAGCAGTTATTGAAACCTACCGAGCCGTCGGGCCTACCGTCTTTTCAAGTGCCCTTACCGGGTTTATCGGTTTTGCCGCGATTGGACTCGCCGATTTTGATTTGTATCAGTCTGCAGCCGGCGTCGCCGTTGGTATTGTAATGCTTGTGCTTGCATTAATTATCTGGGTGCCGCCGGCCATGCTTCTGCTCGGTGATAAGCTGTTCTGGCCCTCCAAACGGGCACTTGAATCAACAGACAGCAGAATCTGGAAAGGACTGGGTACATTTTCCATGCTGCGCCCGGGCTGGACCTCCCTTATATTAATTGCTCTCGTTGTTCCCTCTTTTCTATTTTATGATCAGCGGGTCTCTTTTCACTCACTTGATGAAATCAGCGGGGAAACGGATTCGGTAGAAGCTATCGATCTTGTTTCTGAGCGTTTTGGAGTCGGATATTCCTTTCCTGCACAAATTGTCCTGGAAGCAGAAGAAGACTGGGATGATCCGGACATGCTTCCGATTATCGAATACGTATCTGCGCAGGTAGCATCTATTGAAGAAGTGGAGGAAGTCCGCAGTTTCACACGTCCGGATGGAGTCGTTCTCGATGATTTCAGGATTCCCGAAATCACCGGGGAACTGAGAGACGGCGTCGATGAAACAGTGGAAGGCGTGGAAGAAGTCACGGAAGGACTTGAAGAACTGCAGACGTCCCTTCGTGAAGAAGAAAGTGCCCGGGAAGCAGCGGAAGGAAGCGAAGAATTGGCTGATGGTTCCGGAGAGCTTCAAACAGGGCTTGAAGAAGCAGCCGGTGGTCTGGAGGAATCGACGGCGGGAATCCGGGATATCGCTGCCTCTCAAAATGAAATTGCCACCCAGCTTGCAGAACTGGAAGGAAGCCTGGAAGAAATAAGCTCTAGTCCCGCTCTCGATGCTTCCACTTCGGGCGCGATTGCAGAAATCAGTGCCGGAATGGGAGAGCTTGAGAATGGTCTCAACGAAACGGCAGAAGGAACGAACGAGGCCGCTTCCGGACAGGAGGAGCTTGAAGAAGGCATTCGTGAATCTGCAGAAGCGCAGTCTTCTCTCCAGGAAGGACAGGAGGAGCTGACAGAAGGATTCAACCAGTTTGGAGATGGATTTTTAGAAATAGCGGACTCGCTTGATGAATTGATTGAAGGCCTCGAGGAAATAGAAGAAGGCCTGGGTGATGTTTCCTCCCTTCTTGCTGAAACTGCGGATCAGGAAACGCACCCTCTTGAAGGTTTCTTTGTACCCGAAGAAGCTGCTGATGAAGAAGAGTTTCATGATCTTGCGGAACTTTATACTACGCCAAACAGCCGTGTTGCCACCTTTGACGTCGTGCTTGATATAGATCCTTACAGCAATGAAGCGATGGTGGTTATGGACGAAATAGATGAGCAGGTCAGCCGCTCCATGAACGAATGGCCTGACCGCTTCACCTACTCTTTAGGCGGACTGCCTGCTGTGAATGCGGATCTGTCCGAGATCTCGGACAATGATTTCTTCCGGACTGCCGTTATTATGCTCAGCGGTATCTTTCTCGTGCTGATCGTTATGCTCCGATCTCTGATCATGCCTGTCTACATCCTTGCTTCTCTCATTGCCACCTACGTGATTTCCATGGCGGTAACGGAGCTGATCTTTGTTACGATCCTCGGATATCCAGGTATAAGCTGGGCGGTGCCATTTTTTGGATTCGTCATGCTGATGGCACTTGGAGTTGATTATTCCATCTTTTTAATGGCCCGTTTTGCGGAGAATATGAAGCACCAGGGTGTAAACGATTCTCTCATGACAGCGATGACGAAAATCGGTACTGTCATTTTATCAGCGGCTATCATCCTTGCCGGAACATTCGGTGCTATGATGCCTTCGGGAGTGCTCTCTCTCGTACAGATAGGCACGCTCGTACTGACGGGTCTTCTGCTGTATGCATTTGTAATGCTGCCGCTGTTCATTCCATTGATGATCCGCTTGTTCGGAGATAAAAACTGGCTGCCGTTTAAAGCACCGGGGAAAAAATAACCTGCTGCAAAGTCGGCAGGAAATGCCCAGAATATCAGCGTCATGAACGAGGAGTTCAAAACCTGCATCCGTTAAAACAGAAGGCGCCATGACAATTTTTGTCATGGCGCCTTTTGAATGCTGGTTCTATTTAAGAACGACTTTTAAGCCTGCTTAGCGAGTTCTATTTTTTCCTGTTCTTTTTCATCCAGGCCGAAGTACGTGTGAAGTGCTTCAGAAGAACGGATCATATCCACTTCCGGAACTACGGCGGAAACCGCAATTTCCGATGTGCTGACCATTTTAATCGCTACTTCTTCGTCGGCGAGTACTTTAAACATATCCGCAGCAACACCCGGATTGGAAATCATTCCTGAGCCGACGATAGAAACTTTCGAAAGGGAGCTTTCATGATGAACTTCACTGTAGCAGAGCGTTTCTCTCCGGCTGTTGATTAAATCCATCGTCTTTCCGAGTTTCCCGGAATCAATTGTAAAGGAAACGTTGATACCGTGATCAGAAGTCATCTGCTGAATAATTATGTCGATGTTAATGCCTTCCTCGGAAAGCAGCTTAAAGAGATTGGACATCGTATCGTAGTGATTCGGAAGACGCTCCACGGTCACTTTTGTAATGTTATCATCGAATGCCAGTCCACGTACCGTTAAATTTTGTTCCATTGATGCTTCCTCCTCAACCATTGTACCTTCCACATCTTCCATGCTGGAACGTACGATCAGTTTTACATTATAGTTTTTGGCGAATTCCACTGCCCGCGGATGGAGCACGCCTGCTCCGAGATAAGCCAGTTCCAGCATTTCGTCATAAGAAATACTGCCGAGCTGCCGGGCTTTTTTCACATACCGCGGATCCGACGTGAACACACCGGTAACGTCAGTAAAAATAGAGCATGATTCTGCATCAAGAGCTGCGGCGAGGGCTACTGCTGTAGTGTCAGAGCCGCCACGGCCGAGTGTCGTAATATTACCTTCTTCACTGACACCCTGGAAACCGGCAACAAGAACGGCTTTGCCATCATTAAGGTGCTGATTCAGAGTATCCGTTTTAATATCGGTAATCCGTGCATCCTGATGAACTTCTTCCGTTACAATACCTGCCTGCCAGCCTGTCAGCGATACAGCTTCCACTCCGATTTCCTTCAGAGCCATAACCACCAGGGAGATGGTAACCTGTTCGCCCGTTGTCAGCAGCATATCCATTTCTCTTGGATCCGGCTGATCCGTTATTTCATCTGCCAGTTCAACAAGCTTATCCGTTGATTTCCCCATCGCAGATACGACTGTGACAACTTTATGCCCTGCATCCATACGCTTTTTAATACGCTGTGCCACCCGCTTAATCTTGTCCGTATCTCCGACGGAAGTACCACCGAACTTCTGCACGATCGTAGCCAATGTAGTCTGCCTCCTTTTATTTTTCCGCAATCAAACGCTGTATTTTATCCTGTCGGTTCCCACCGACTGGAAAACCAGAACTTTCACTTTTTTCTGTGAAAATTATCACCTTTAAAAGCGTAACAAAAGGCAGGTTTGTTGACAAACGGGATTAAAGGCTATTTATCGTTATCCTGCTGAATGGCACTCACTAAGGCGCGGGCAACTGGCTGAGGGATTCCTACTCTCTCGATTTCTTCGGCTGACGCCTCTTTAAGACGCTTTAACGAGCCGAACTCTTTTAAAAGCATTCTTTTTCTTTTTTCGCCAATACCTTCCACTTCATCAAGGACGGAGGTAAACATCGTCTGCTTACGGACATTCCGGTGAAAACTGATAGCAAACCGGTGCACTTCATCCTGAACGCGCTGCAGAAGATAAAATTCTTCACTCGTCTTTTTTAAATTCACGGGCCGGGGAGGATCCCCCATCATCAGCTGGGATGTTTTGTGGCGGTCGTCTTTTGCCAGTCCGCACACTGGAATAGTCAGTCCCAGTTCGTGTTCAATCACTTCCTGGGCAGAGGAGATCTGTCCGCTTCCCCCATCAATGACGATCAGATCCGGAAGCGGAAGCTGTTCCTTTAATAGACGTGTATAACGCCGGCGCACGACTTCCCGCATCGATTCGTAATCATCCGGACCTTCTACGGTTCTTACTTTATATTTCCGGTAATTTTTTTTGTCGGGTCTTCCATCTATAAAGGATACCATCGCCGACACAGGGTCAACTCCCTGAATATTGGAGTTATCAAACGCTTCAATTCTATAGGGAGTTTCAATATTCATTGCCTCTCCAAGACGTTCCACTGCTTTAACCGTCCGCTTCTCATCTCTTTCGATCAACTGGAATTTTTCAGCAAGCGCCATCCCCGCATTCTTTATGGCCAGGTCCACCAGCTCTTTTTTCTGACCCCGCTTCGGCTGCACGGTTTTCACATCAAGAAATTCGCTGATTATATCGGCATCGGTCTCGGAAGGAACGAAAATCTCTTTCGGCTTTTTATGCTGCGTTTCCAGGTAAAACTGTCCAAGAAACGTATAAAAATCGTCCACCGGATCCTGATAAACAGGAAACATAGAGGCATCTCGCTCAATGAGCTTCCCCTGCCGCACGAAGAAAACCTGAACACACATCCAGCCCCGGTCGACCTGATAGCCGAAAACGTCACGGTTCGTCTGTTCTGTCATCGTCATTTTCTGTTTTTCCATGACAGCTTCAATATGTTTCACCTGATCCCGGAGTTCTTTCGCACGCTCAAAATCCATCGCCTCTGATGCTTCGTACATCCTTTTTGTAATGTTATTTTTAATTTCTTTATGGCCTCCGTTTAAAAACTCGGAGATTTCTTTAATCATCTGCTGATTTTTTTCCTTCGTGACCGTAAATTCACACGGTGCCAGACACTGGCCGATATGATAATAAAGGCAGACCCGATCCGGCATCGTCCGGCATTTGCGGAGTGGATAAAGCCGGTCGAGAAGCTTCTTTGTTTCGTTGGCCGCCTGGGCATTCGGATAGGGACCGAAATATTTTGCCCCGTCCTTTTTCACTTTTCTCGTTGTCAGAAGCCGGGGGTGCTCTTCTTTTGTAATTTTTAAAAAAGGATACGTTTTATCATCCTTCAAAAGAATATTGTAGCGTGGCTCATATTTTTTGATCAAATTCTGTTCAAGGACGAGTGCTTCGAGATCTGAAGAAGTCACTATATATTCAAAATCGCGGATTTCACTGACGAGCCGCTGGGTTTTTGTATCGTGGGAGCCGGTAAAGTAGGAACGTACCCGGTTGCGGAGTACCTTTGCTTTTCCTACGTAGATGATCGTGTCCTGCTTATTTTTCATAAGATAGCATCCCGGCTGATCCGGAATAAGCTGCAATTTTTCTTTTAAAGCGTCCATTACAAATCCTCCTGCCTGAAAAGGACAGAAAGGAGGTGCCCCTCAAATGGAGACACCCCCGTGCTTATCATCTGTCTTTTATAGATGCTTGTTCAGTGTGTTTTCCAGCTCTTCTTTCGGCTTAAAGCCGACTACCTGATCCACAACTTCGCCGTTTTTCATGACGAGAAGTGTAGGAATGCTCATAACACCGTACTTGCTTGCTGTTTCCTGGTTTTCGTCAACGTCCAGCTTAACAATTTTAACCTGGTCGCCCATGTCGCCGTCGAGTTCTTCAAGAACGGGAGCGATCATTTTACAAGGTCCGCACCAAGGTGCCCAGAAGTCCGCCAGCACGACGCCTTCGCTTGTTTCTGTACCGAAATTTTGGTCTGTTACGTGTGTAATTGCCATAAATATAGTCCTCCTTATTAATTGAGCAGTATTAATTCCATTATAACGGATGCACCCCATAGTTGAAAACATCCTGCTTCAACATCTTCTCTGGATGCTGAATTTAATTCTAAACGAAACCTGTTCAGGTTGCAAAATAACTGCCTGAGAGCTTTAAGACCAGCCTTTCATGAACAAAAGTTTCGATACGAAAAGCCAGCATGCAGACGTTAGGTACTTATATTGCCCCGGATTAAGGATTTCTCCCTGTCAAACGTCCGCCTTACAGCAAGTCTGCAGTTGTTTTCCAGTTTTTAATACTGTTTAATCATTCCTTAGATAAAGTCAGGTGTCCTGTTCAGAAATAAAGGGCGGCTGTTTCCGCCTGCCAATGGACGCAGGGACGGAATCAGCTAATTTCTTTCTCCCGCCGGTCGGAAGGTCCCGCGGGACGCAAAGTCCGATTTGCAGATTTCCTCCATGGCAGAGCTGCAGTGAAGTTTTCTGAAATAACAAAAATGGACTATTACAGAACATATGATAATAAAACTTGAATTTTCTTTCTACTGAAAAGTCCTGCTTGTACCCTGACCTTCTTTCTGAAGCTAACGGTGGGGACTCCTGCGGGAAAAAGCGAAGTCGGAATATCCTTTTTGTCGAAGCTGAGCTTCGACAAAAACAGCTGAAGACGAGCCCCGCGGAAAGCCTCCCCAGGAAGCGAAGGAAAGAAGAACCGAAAACGATACAGAGAATCATTTATCTGCACACTGGTACAATATCGCCGTTAAAAAGACGGGTGATTAAAATATTATCCGAGTACAGAAAACCAGATAACCATCCGCCGGACTTTTCCAGCGGATGGTTATCTGGTTCTTTTTAACGTTTGATATAACAATTCTTCTCTTCTTTCATGCCTTGAAGAAACTCTTGAGAAATCTCCTGCACTGCTGTTTCTTTTCAGAAAGCCGGCTGCAGAAGCCGGAGATGGCGGCTCCTGGAGGATTAAGGACGATCCGAAGATCCATGCCTTCCAACCCCTGGGGCGGAAGGAATCAGCTGAGGCCGTCCCCTCCGGAAAGCGTCCATCGGCAGGCGTAAGCAGCCTTCTGTATTACTATGCAGATAACAAACCTTTGTCTGCAATCTGATCTTCATTTCAAAGTTTCTTTATGAAACAACTACTTTTTTGAATTCTTCGGTCAGCTTAGGAACGATGTCGAAAAGATCTCCAACGATGCCGTAGTCAGCAATCTGGAAGATTTCTGCTTCCGGGTCTTTGTTGATCGCAACGATGATTTTAGAGTTGGACATCCCCGCTACGTGCTGGATTGCCCCGCTCAGTCCGACAGCGATATAAAGATCCGGTGTAACAACTTTCCCTGTCTGTCCGATCTGCATCGCATAATCACAGTATTCCGCATCGCACGCTCCGCGGGAAGCACCGACAGCGCCGTTTAATACGTCTGCAAGGTCTTCAAGCATTTTGAAATTCTCTTCGCTCTTCAGTCCCCGGCCTCCGGAAACAATAATGGAAGCTTCTGAAAGGTCGACACCTGTAGAAGTATTTCGGACGACTTCTTTAATAATCGTCTGCAGATCTTTTACTTCGACATTAAATGCTTCCACGTTTCCGCTTTTGCCAGTATCTTTTTCAAGAGCAGGAATGTTGTTTGGGCGGATAGTTACAAACTGCAGCCCTTCTTCGATCGCAACTTTTTCAAAGGCTTTACCGGAATAGATCGGGCGGATAAATGTAGAGCCGCCTTCAATCGCTACGGCATCGGAAACGAGTCCGGATCCCAGCTTGCTCGCAATCTTTGGAGCAATGTCCCGGCCAATGTAAGTATGCCCCATAACGATCGCGTCCGGCTTTTCCTGTTCGATTATTTCCATGAGAACCTGGGAATAGCCGTCCGGCGTGTATTCCTTCAACTTTTCGGATTCAACAGTGAGCACGCGGTCCGCGCCGTGCTGCACCATTTCTTCTGCCACGGAAGCGACAGATTCTCCTAATACGACTCCTACTACTTCCGCACTCTCATCCATCATTTTAGCTGCTGCTACAGCCTCAAACGATACGTTACGGAATGCTCCATTGCTGATTTCTCCAATCACTAAATGTTTCGCCATCATTTGTCACCCTTTCTGATCGTCTATTTGCTTTATATTACTTTCGCTTCATTTTTTAAAACTGAAACAAGCTCTGATACCTGTTCGTCCACCTCGCCCTCAAGAATTCTTCCAGCCTGTTTTTCCGGAGGAAGATAGCGGTCAACACGCTTTGTCTTAGGTGCTGCATCGTCTTCGTCCAGATCCAGGTCATCCAGATCGAGCGTTTCAAGCGGCTTCTTTTTCGCTTTCATAATCCCCGGGAGAGAAGGATAGCGTGGTTCATTAAGCCCCTGCTGTGCTGTAACAAGCAATGGTAAAGGGACTTCAAGCATCATTTGATCGCCTTCCGCGTCTTTTTCGATCTTCGCTGTGCCGTTTTCAATTTTAATATCCGTAATAGAAGTTACGTGGTTGATACCTAGCTGATCAGCAAGACGCGGCCCTACCTGTCCGGAACCGCCGTCAACAGCGATATTACCGCCGAGAATAATGTCCGGTTCCTGATCTTTAAAGTAGGCAGCAAGCAGTGCCTGAGTAGTAAAAGTGTCCCCGTCTTCAATTTCCTCATCTTCAATGAGAACAGCTTTGTCTGCGCCCATCGCCAGACCGGTGCGGATCTGCTTCTCCGCTTCTTCGTCTCCTACAGTCACAATGGTAACTTCTCCACCGTGCTCATCGCGGATTTGAATTGCTTCTTCAATCGCATATTCATCATACGGATTAATGATGAATTCTGCTCCATCTTCTACAATTTTTCCGTTTTCCACCTGAATTTTTTCTTCTGTGTCAAACGTACGTTTCATAATGACAAAAATATTCATGTCTTTACCCTCCTATTATCCTGCGCATTTTAAGCGCTTTCATAACTATTATATAAAAAAGCTGTAGTGAAACAGCTTATTTATCCTGAAACTGAGGCTTTCTTTTCTCAAGAAATGCTGAAATGCCTTCCTGGGCATCTTTCGTTTCAAACACATCACCGAAGCGCACAGCTTCTTTTTCCTGGCCGCGTTCGATTGGATCCGTTTCTGCGTGCTGCAGCAGTTCCATAATGTACTGAACTGATCTCGCACCTTTATGGCGGACCAAAGCAGCAAGCTTCATTGCTTCCTCGACGTGGGTACCTTCAGGAACAGTCCGGTTAATCAGTCCGAACTTTTCGGCTTCCGGTGCCTTTATTGACTCAGAAGAAAGCAGCATTTCCATAGCTTTCGATTTGCCTACAAGTTTAGGAAGACGCTGCGTACCCGCAAATCCGGGAACGAGTCCAAGCTGCAGCTCCGGCATGCCAAGCTGTGAGTTCTCGGAAGCGATTCGGATGTGACTGGCCATCGCCAGTTCCAGGCCGCCGCCGAGAGCTGCGCCATGAATAGCTGCGATAATCGGCTTGGAAGCAGTTTCCATGCGGCGGAAAATCCGCTGGCCGTCACGTGCCAGATCAGCAAATTCGCTGCCGTGTTTAATACCGGTAAACTCTTTAATATCGGCACCTGCAGCAAAAAATCTGCCTTCTCCATGCATAACAATAACACGGACATCGTTGTTTTCTTCAAAAGCGTCCAGTGCTTCCCCGATTTCTGCAATCATACTTTGGGAAAGAGCGTTTGCCGGAGGTTTGTTCAGCGTGATTACGCCGATACGGTCTTCGATTTCTGTTGAAATGAACTGCCAGTTACTCATCTAGGTTCCTCCATTCGTTGCGGTGCTTTTAACCCTTTCATTAAGAACTTATGCAGGGACTCAGCAAGCGGAGCGAGATCGTACCGGTGATCTTTCATCACCCAGTTGGTTACGACTTCATCAATAGATCCGAAAATCACCTGACGCATCATCCGTGTGTCAATATCCGGATCAAATTCCCCCTCCTGCTTTCCCTCTTCAATAATCGAGTCGATTAACCCTAAATACCCTTTTAATACTTCATTCACTTTAAAGCGGATAGAGATGTTCGACTGGCGAAGTTCCAGCTGGGTAACGAGCGCCAGATCATGATCCTTTTCGAGCTGGCTTAAGTGCATATGAATGAGTATATATAATTTATCTTCTATTGATGTAGCGTCCAAAATTTTACCTTTAATGTAATCAACGAAAACACCCATTTTCTCTTCGAATAGAGAAATCAGTATATCTTCTTTATTCTTGAAGTAAAGGTAGATAGTTCCGTCAGCTACTCCTGCTTCTTTAGCAATTTTGGAAACCTGGGAATGGTGATAGCCGTTTTCTGCAATTACCTTCACTGCAGCATCAATGATTTTGTCGTATTTTTGTCCTCGTTTTTTCCCCATTGTGTTCGACTCCTATCCTGCCCGATAAAAATGAATGATCGTTCATTCATACCTTGATCATATCGAATTCCGCTCTGTCTGTCAACGACAGGAGCGGAAAGTATTTCCTCAGCATCTATTTTACCGGAGCAGCGAAGATTTAGCCAGACTTTTGACGTTCTTTTTCTTCTTCCTGCAGAGCACGGCGCAGCACTTTTCCAACCATCGTCTTCGGAAGTTCATCTCTGAACTCATACATGCGAGGTATTTTATAGGAAGAAAGCTGTGAGCGGCAGTAGGTGTCCAGTTCTTTTTCCGTTACCTGTTTCCCATCTTTCAGCACGACAAAAGCTTTCACTGTTTCTCCACGGTAAGGATCGGGAATGCCGACAGCCACAGCTTCTTTGACTGCTTCGTGTTCGTAAAGAATTTCTTCAATTTCCCGCGGATAAATATTGAAGCCTCCGGCAATAATCATGTCCTTCTTCCGGTCAACGATATAAAAGAAACCTTCTTCGTCCATATAACCCATGTCTCCCGTATAAAGCCAGCCGTTCTGCATCGCTGCAGCTGTTTCCTCCGGTCGGTTCCAATATCCCTGCATCACCTGCGGACCGCTGATCAGCAGCTCACCAACTTCATGCGGAGGGGCTTCTTCGCCTGTTTCCGCAGAAAGGATCATCACATTCGTATCCGGCCACGGCAGACCGATACTGCCCGTCGGACGTTTTCCCCACATCAAATTGAAGTGGGTTACAGGAGAGGCTTCGGTGAGGCCGAATCCTTCCGAAAGTTTTCCCCCGGTCAGATGTTCAAAACGCTGCTGGACTTCGACAGGAAGGGGAGCTGATCCGCTGATGCAGGCTTCGATTGAAGATAAATCATATTTACCGACGTTTGGATCATTTATTACGCCGATATACATTGTCGGAGCCCCCGGGAAGATCGTCACTTTCTGCTTTTCGATCGCCTGGAGTGTCTGCTTCGTATCAAATTTTGGCAGAATAACCATTTTCGCACGGTTCAGCACTGCATAGTTCATCCCGATCGTCATTCCATAGACGTGGAAAAAAGGAAGCGCACATAAAATTACTTCTTCCCCGTGCTTCATCGTATACATCCAGCGGATAGCCTGGGTTGTATTAGCTACGAGATTCCTGTGCGTTAGCATGACACCTTTTGCAGCTCCGGTTGTGCCCCCGGTATACTGCAATAAAGCCAGATCCTTCTCTGTATCGATCTCTACTGGGTTCACAGCAGCCGGCTTTTTCTTTAACAGTTCAGTAAAGCTGTGTGTTCCGGCATCATAATCAACACTTACTTTCATGCCGGTGTTTTTCTTTTGAATAAACGGATAGATCATATTTTTAGGAAAAGGAAGATAATCTTTTATATGCGTCACAATCACGTGTTCCAGAGCGGTTTTTTCCTTGACCGCTTTGACTTTTGGATAAACGAGGTCAAGGCAGATGATCACCTTGGCTCCCGAG
Source organism: Alkalicoccus halolimnae (assembly GCF_008014775.2). Taxonomy (GTDB): domain Bacteria; phylum Bacillota; class Bacilli; order Bacillales; family Salisediminibacteriaceae; genus Alkalicoccus; species Alkalicoccus halolimnae. The sequence goes on from NZ_CP144914.1 coordinate 2,715,106, forward strand.
TCCACCATCTGATGCTCAAGTTCCCGTTCTACATAAAGCGGGTTCGTCTGAACAACGACTCCTCCGGCCATTAGAATTCCGTAGTAGCTGACAACAGACTGCGGAGTGTTGGCAAGCATGATTGCTACCCGGTCTCCCTTATGTACACCCATCTGCTGAAGCTGACCGGCAAAACGTTTTGCCTCTTCATATACCTGTTTAAATGTCATCGTCTTACCAAGGAAATGAAGAAGGACTTTATCCGGCTCTTCTTCTGCTCCTTCCTGCAGATATGAGTGGAGCGTCTGATGCGGATATTCAAGTGATGCTGGAATTTCTTCCGGATATTGATTCAGCCAGGGTCTGGCCGTTAATTCTGTTACCATTGCCCATCCTCCTGATTATACTCTCCGGTACAGGCAGACATTCTCTCTTATTAAGGAGGCAGCCGGAGGAAGCTCCGGCTCTCCGCATTATTTTTTACTTTTTTCTTTTTCTTCTTCGACGAGAACACGCCGCAGAATTTTACCAACCATCGTCTTCGGCAGTTCTTCGCGGAATTCATAATACTGCGGAACTTTGAACGAAGCAAGGTCGTTACGGCAGTGCTCATCAAGCTTTTCTTCGGATAATGTGACGCCTTCTTTCGGTACGATAAATGCCTTTACCGTCTCCCCACGGTAAGGATCAGGCACTCCGATGACGCACACTTCCTGGACCCCTTCATGTTCATAAAGCACTTCTTCAATCTCACGAGGGTAAATATTGAAACCGCCTGCGATTATCATATCTTTTTTACGGTCGACGATGTAGAAGAAACCTTCATCATCCATATAGCCCATGTCCCCGGTTAAGAACCAGTCTCCTCTGAAGCTTGCCTGAGTCGCTTCCGGCTGATGCCAGTAGCCTTTCATTACCTGGGGACCTTTAATCATCAGTTCTCCCACTTCATTCGCCCCGGCTTCTTCGCCGGTTTCGGCAGAAAGAACTTTTACTTCTGTGTCCGGCCATGGAACTCCGATCGAACCTTCTTTTCTTTTCCCCCATAAAAAGTTGGCAATAGCGACCGGGGACGTTTCCGTCAGGCCGTATCCTTCTACGAGTTTACCGCCGGTGGCATCTTCAAACTTCGTCTGCACCTCGAGAGGCAGTGCCGCTGAACCGCTCAGGCAGGCTTTAATCGAAGAAAGATCGTGTTTCCGAATATCCGGATGGTTTAAAAGCCCGATATACATCGTCGGAGCCCCCGGATACAGAGAAGCCTTATGTTTTTCAATCGCTTTCAGAATTCCTTTTGGATCGAATTTCGGCATAATTATCATTTTGAAAGCCATTCGGACCGATAAATTCATGACTACTGTCATTCCATAAACGTGGAAAAACGGCAGAGCGGCCATCATAACTTCTTCCCCGGCCTTTAATTTATACATCCAGTGTTCAGACTGCTGGGTGTTTACTGTCAGGTTATAATGAGTGAGCATAACCCCTTTTGCCGGGCCCGTCGTCCCTCCGGTATACTGGAGCAGAGCAAGATCTTCTTTTGGATTAATATCCAGGTCGATCTCCTCGGCTTTCCCTTTATTAATTAGATCTGTGAAGGAAAGCAGTGAGTCGGAATAAGTCAGCTCTACCTTTATTCCGGTATTTTTCTTTTGAATAAATGGATAGACCATGTTTTTAGGAAACGGCAGATAGTCTTTTATTCCAGTAACTATAATATGAGTGAGCGGCGTTTTATCCTTGATTTTAGCTACCCGCGGATAAACGAGATCAAGGCAGATCATCACCTTGGCTCCGGCATCGTTCATCTGGTGCTCAATCTCCCGCTCTACGTAAAGCGGATTTGTCTGCACGACCACGCCGCCTGCAAGCAGCACGCCGTAATAGCTGATAACAGCCTGAGGTGTATTGGCGAGCATGATAGCAACCCGGTCCCCCTGCTCTACCCCCATTTTCCTTAATTGACCAGCCAGCTTCAAAGATTCTTCATAAACAGCGCTGTACGTCATATCCTTACCCATAAAATGAAGAGCACCTTTATTCGGAAACTGTTCCGCCGCCCGCTTCAAATAATATTGAAGTGTTTTTTCCTCGTACTCTATGGACTGCGGAATTTCCTGTGGATAGGAATCAAACCACGGCTTTTGTGTTAACGTTGTCATGACAATACCCTCCCTGTTTTCCTATCACTCTTTCTGCCAGTCGTAGATGTAAATGTCTTTTCTGCTCCAGAAACTTTAAGCTCCAGACGCGCTGGAACTTCCCCCATGCTTCTGCAACAAAAAAGACAAACATTCCCTCTTACTAATATTGTAATGAAAACGCTTTAAAAAAGAAACTCTATTTAGAAAAATAATTGAACAAATTGAATGAATGTTCATTCTTTTTCTCATTTCCCTGTATTATACAGTAATTTCAGAGTAAATAACTTCTTTTTTCAGATGAAAAATCAATACTCTTGTCTCTGAATATATAAAAAGCTGTTTGAGTCGTTTCTAAAGGATAGCGGAGGCTTTCCGCGGTGCTCGTCTTCAGCTATTTTTGCCGAATCACAGCTTCGCCAAAAAGGATTTTCAAACTTGGTGGTATTAAGTTATATTTTCCACTAAATCGAAAATGAACTACTTGTAAAAACTGCTCATGCCTGTTACTGCGGTTTTTTAAAGGGAAGAAGCAGCCTGTAAATGATAAAGAGCAGAAACGATCCCCTTTATATAAGTAAGAGACTGGGACTTTAACAGAGACCCTCATGCAAAATCCTTGCACCATGAAGCATGAAAATGTCCTTTTATAGGAATGGATGCCCCATCTATACAGATGGAATCAATGATATCCAGAAGAGGTCTTCTACCTCCTGTTCTATCTTTTTTACCATAAGCTGTAGTGGACATGGGGCGACTCCGGGGCGATGAAGGACGAGTCGAAGATCCATCCCTCCGACCGCCGGGAGGAAGGGATTAGCTGAGGCCGGCCCGCCCGGAAAGCGTCCCCATGGAAACGAAAGCGCACATTCATTGCTTATATCCTTTATTTTCAAGGTAGCTTACAAGAAAGCTCTTTCAAAACAAAAAAAGAACCTTTCAAAGGTTCTTTTCATGATGTATCTATTTATAAACATACAGAAAGCTCTTCTCCCCCGGCGCCTCTCCACTTAGATGAAAAATACCCAGTAGACAACTCCTGCCAGCATGAAGCCGGCACAGAGGAAAATAAGGATTTTTGCTAATCTTTCCATAAGGATGCCTCCCGTTCTTTAAATACTCGCTCCAATGATATACGACAGAGATACAGATAAAACAAAGGAAAGTATTCCGACAGCCCTGTTGTCTGCCCCTAGTTCTCTATCTACTTTAAACGAAGGAGTGAGAAATTCGAATATAAAATAGACGAAAAGAAGCAGCAGGAAACCGTAGGCACCCCAGCCGAGCATCGCAAGGACAGAATCGTTCGCTTCAATAGAATAACGGAAAATGTTTGCTGTTCCAAACACTTTTCCCGAAGTCGCTAAAGCCACAGCTACGTTTCCTTTTTTGAATTCATCCCATGTTTTGTAGGAGGTAATCCATTCAAACACAGCTGCAGCAGTTATAATAGCCATGACTACGATGCTGTACAGCCCGGCCGTATAGACGTATTCGTGCTGAAAAAGTGTTTCCATCCGGATTCCTCCCCTTTATTTTAGTTTTGCAACGGTTACACCTGATCCGCCTTCCCCCTGGGATCCGAGCCTCGTCTCCGATACATTTGGGTGGCGTTTCAACAGGGCTTCCACGCCTTTACGCAGCGCACCTGTCCCTTTTCCGTGAATAATTGACACCTGGTGATAGCCGGCAAGTACGGCATCGTCCAGATATTTTTCCACATCCATCATCGCGTTATCATAGCGCTCCCCCCGGAGATCGAGCTCAGTTTTCACATGGGCACTGCGCCCCCGTACCGTGGACAGCGGTTTGGATTCAACCGGTTTCGGTCTGCTTATATAAAGCAGATCTTTATTTTTCACTTTCATTTTCATCATTCCAAGCTGCACCATATATTCTTTATCGTTGACCTTTTCAACAATATGCCCTTTCTGGTCCAGGCTCTCCACTTTCACTTCGTCGCCTGGAAGCAGCTTATCAATTTCCGGCTTCGCTTTTTTCGGCTTTGCCTTCTTTTTGCGTTCCGCAAAATCAGGTTCCGCATCCTGCATTCTTTTCTTGGCATCAATCAGCTCATGCTCTTTAATCGATGGATTGTTTTTCTGCATTTCCCGCAGCTCGAAAATGATCGATTCCGCTTCCTGCTGGGCTTTCTGGACGTGCTTTGCCGCTTTATCTTCTGCTGACTGGAGAAGCCGGTCTTTTTCTTCCTCCCAGAGGCGCAGCTTCTCAGCAAGTTCCCCGTGAAGCTCTTCTGCTTCTTTTCTCAGAAGAACGGCTTCTTCTCGTTCTTCTTCCGCCTTTTTACGGCTGTCTTCGAGAGAAGATATCATGTTTTCGACTTTATTTGTTTCTGTGGAAATCTGCTGTTTTGCCGCTTCAATAATCTCTTCTTTTAATCCAAGACGGGCACTGATCGCAAAAGCATTACTGCGCCCGGGGACTCCGATAAGCAGCCGGTATGTCGGGCGGAGTGTTTCCACGTCAAATTCCACACTGGCATTGATGACACCTTCGCGGTTGTAGGCATAGCCTTTCAATTCACTGTAATGCGTCGTTGCAATCACTTTCGCTCCTGTATTATAAACATGATCCAGGATGGAAATGGCGAGGGCTGCTCCTTCTGTCGGGTCGGTGCCTGCGCCTAATTCGTCAAAGAGGACGAGTGATTCGTGATCGACATTTTCCATAATGCTTACGATGTTTGTCATATGCGAGGAAAAGGTACTCAAGCTCTGCTCAATGGACTGTTCATCTCCTATATCAGCGAAAATCCGCTGAAAAACGGCAGCGGTTGATCCTTCTTCACAGGGAATCTGCAGACCCGACTGGGCCATGAGTGTCAGCAGCCCCACCGTTTTCAGCGTCACGGTTTTACCGCCTGTATTCGGCCCGGTAATGACAAGAGAAGAAAAGCTGCCGCCGAGTTCGGCATCGATCGGGACGATTTCGTCATCTGGAATTAACGGGTGACGGGCGCCTTTCATCTCAATCCGTCCGGATTCATTGAGCGCCGGCTCCGAAGCCCGGATCGATTTCGAATAGGAAGCTTTTGCAAACATGAAATCTGCTTCTGTCATAATGTCGACTACGTCACTTAATTCGACTGTATATTCCGATACACTCGCAGACAGCATCTGCAGGATCCGTTCAATTTCGTACTTTTCTTTCGTACGTGCTTCTCTAAGCTGATTGTTCGTTTGAACGACACTTTCCGGTTCTACGAACAGCGTTGCTCCCGATGCAGACTGGTCGTGGACGATACCTCCGAAATGACCGCGGTACTCTGCCTTGACAGGAATAACATAGCGGTCATTCCGGATCGTTACGATCGCATCCGAAAGCATTTTCCTGCCGGAAGAAGACCGCGTTATTCCTTCAAGACGGGAGCGTACCGTGGATTCGTGGGAACGGATCTGCTGGCGGATGTTCCGCAGCTCCATACTCGCAGAGTCAAGTACTCCGCCATTTTCATCAATTGCCTGGTTTATTTCCCGCTGCAGATCGGTGAGCGGTACCATTTCTGCGATAAGCTCCGGCAGAATGCGGAGTTCGATTTCATCTTCGACCATCTGCTCGATAAATGCTTTAAACATTCGGCTCCCATAAATCGTTGAAGCAATTTCCAGCAGTTCTCCTGCATTCAGCTGCCCGCCGATCTCCGCCCGCTTGATCGATCCGCGGATATCGCGGAGGCCGCCCAGCGGCACGTTCCCTTTCAGCCGCAGGACTTTGGCCGCTTCTGACGTGCGAGCGTGTGCCTCTTTCACATCAGAAAAAGAAAACGAAGGATTCAGCTGTTTTACCCGCTGCTTTCCGAGTGAAGAACCTGCAAAAGGAAGCAGCTGTTCTTTCATTTTTTCATATTCCAGTACCCGGGTTACCCGTTCAATCATAATTACCTTCCCTTCTTACGTCGTCGAATCTGAGAGATGTAAAAAGCTCTTCAATTCGGATATCGTCCATGTATTTACAACATTATGCCGCTTTAATCCGGCACGGCGGGCCGTTTTTACTCCTGTTATCATATCCTCAAGCATATCATAGTGATGCGCGTCCGTATTAATAGCCACTTTCACACCGGCCGCCTGTGCTTTTTTCAAATTCTCCGCAGAGAGATCAAGCCGGTTCGGGTTGGCGTTCAATTCAAGAATAGTGTTTGTTTCCGCCGCCGTTTCTATCAGTTTTTCCATGTTGACGGCATAACCGCTGCGCCTGCCGATAAGCCTTCCTGTCGGATGAGCAATCATATTGACATGAGGATTGCGGCACGCATTGATAAGACGCTTCATAATCGTTTCTTCATCCTGCTGAAAAGAGGAGTGAATCGATGCGATAACAAAATCGATCCCTTCCAGTACTTCATCTTCATAGTCGAGCGTCCCGTCCGGAAGAATATCCATTTCGATACCGGTGAATACGCGGATACCTTTTTCCTTCTGAAGTGTACGTATCTCCTCGTGCTGGCGTTTCAAACGCTCAACGGTCAGGCCGTTCGCCACCTTTAAATACTGGGAATGGTCCGTAACCGCCATAAAGGTATACCCTTTGTCTGCACATCGGTCCATCATTTCTTCCAGGGACTGGGCTCCGTCACTCCACGTCGTATGCATATGAAGGTCGCCGCGGATATCTTCAAAAGAGAGCAGATCCTCAAATGTTTCTTCAAGCTCCCATGCTCCTTCTCTTACTTCCGGAGGAATGAAAGGCAGGCCGTAATGAGAGAAAAATTCCGATTCTGAGTTGAAATAAATTTTTTCTCCCGTCTCCTCCACTTCCACCCCGTATTCGCTTATTTTTTCTCCTCTTTCTTTCGCCCGCTGCCGCATCAGGACGTTATGATCCTTGGATCCAGTAAAATGGTGCAGGGTGGAGGCAAAGGAACGGTCTTCGATCAGCCTGAAATCGACGGGGATAATGTCGTCCCCGTATCGAAATTCGAGGGAGATTTTTGTATCCCCGCGGCCAATAACCGCTTCAATTCCCGAAAAGGCCAGAATACTTTCTTTTACTTCTGCCGGCTTTTCCGTAGCCACGATAAAATCAAGATCCTTCACTGTCTCCCGGCCGCGGCGAAAACTCCCGGCAAGTTCCCAGCGTTTGATTTCCTTTATATTTTCGAGCTTCTGACCGAGATCTTCCACTGCTGGATAAACAGAGGCCAGCGGCAGTCTTTCCGGTCGTTTTCCCATATCGTTAACTGCTTCGAGAATTTTATCCTCGGATTTCTTTCCGAAGCCTGAAAGATCCTGAATTTTATGGTCTTCACACGCCTGTTTCAGTTGTTCTGCATTCGTTACGCCAAGTTCCTTATAAAGCCTGCCGATTTTTTTGCCTCCAAGACCCGGAAGCTTTAGGAGCGGGATGAGCCCTTCCGGCACTTCCTGCTGAAGCTCTTCCAGAAGCTCTGTCGTTCCGGTTTGGCGAAGGTCTTCTATAATAGCCGCTGTCCCTTTACCGATGCCGGATAATGAAGCGGGGTCTTCAATTTGTTCCAGACTGCGTTCATCTTTTTCCAGTGCCTGGGCTGCTTTTCTGTATGCAGAAACACGGAAGGCGTTTTCTCCTTTTATTTCTAAATAAACAGCGATCGTTTCCATCGTCTGCAGTACTTCTTTTTTATTCATCGGGATCCTCCTCTTTCATTCAGGTGGGTCGTACGTTTATCATTTTCCCTGCTTGCTGTGTTATCAGCCGGATTTACAAAAAAAAGTCCTGTTTTCTATTATGTTTGTCAGCATAAAAGAAAAAAACAGGCTTTTTTTGACGTGCTATTCTCTCGTACCTTCTATCCAGAGCTCACGTAATTCATTTGATACGATCGGCGTATAGTTGAATATCCATTGAGCAATCGATGAACTGTGCAGCAGCTGCTGGACAAATTCAACCTGAATAAGGGCAGCCAGATGAAGAAGAATTGCCATGATAACCAGGCCTTCAATAAATCCAAGCGCGGCACCAAGCCAGCTGTTGAACACGTTAAGGATAGGCAGGTTGCCGATGAAATCCAGCATGGAGCCGATAATCTGGGTAATGATTTTGACCACGATAAAAATAAGGACAAAAGCAATTCCATTATAATAGACCATTTCGCCTCCGAGCGCGTCATTAAGAAGCGGCCACGGGGATTCTTCCGGGAGCTGTAAAAATGGCACCCAGAGACGGATTAATTCTGCAAACGCTTCGTAGTAAAGCCAGGCTGCCATAAAAGAAATAATAAGACCGACAATATGTACTGCCTGGAGAACAAAACCGCGGCGAAAGCCCGTCATCAAACTAACTATAAGCATTAAAATTAAAAATAAACTCAGTATCATCGTCATTCCTCTTTCTGGTTTTTTTCCTCCTGCACTTTTTTCTGCAGTGTGAGATAGTCATTGCTGATATTAAGAGCGGCAAGTACAGCAAGCTGGGAAGAAGAAAGGTACGGATTTCGTGATTTTATTTCACGGATATTTTTATCGACCAGCTCTGCAGCCTCATGAACGTGACGTTCGCT